>JABMNR010000191.1 GCA_013203465.1 Alphaproteobacteria bacterium | reverse complement strand
CACCAGCATGGAGCCCGGCGGCACCCGTCCCTGCTGCGCCTGGGTGACCGACGCGGCGGTATCGACCAGATGAAAGGTCAGCTTTGCGGTTTGGCCGATCAGCGCCTTGATCCGCTCGGGATCGTCGATACCCGGAAGCTGGATCAGGATGCGGTCCTGGCCTTGGCGCTGGATCAGCGGCTCGCGGGTACCGGTCTCGTCAACGCGGCGGCGGACGATCTCGATCGACTGCTGAATGGCGTTGGTGTTGAGCTCGGTGATCGCGGCCTCGGTCAAGCGGATCGACACCCGATTATCGCTGTCGGTGACGTCGATGCCCTGGTCAACACCCCTGGCGATATCCTTGGCCCGGTCCAAATCACTTGGATTGCGCACGGTGAATCCCGCCGCATCCCCGGTCACGCCAAGGTTCAGGTAGCCGATCTTCGCCTCGCGCAGATCGGTGCGGGCGCCGTCGACGATCGCTTCCAGCCGCTCGCGCAACACTACCTCGGTCTCGACCGCAAGCAGCAGATGCGAGCCGCCCTGCAAATCCAGCCCCAGGCTGATCTGACGGCCGGGCACTCCGGCGGGTACATCCCCGATCGTGTCCTGAGGCAACAGGTTCGGCGTGGCGTAGAAAATGCCAAGCAGACAGATCGTCGAAACGAGCAGGATTTTCCAGGTCGGAAACTGCAGCATGGAGCGAGGCCTCAGTCGGCGCTACGGCGGTGGGCGGTGGTGGTCGCGATCACATGGTGTCGAGTGTCAGGACTCGGCTTTCTTCTCGGTGTTGTCGGCATCGTCGGCATCGTCCGCCGGATCGGCGTCCTCGCTCGCCTTGTCCCTGCCCTTCTTGCCCTTGCTCGGCGAGAGCGGCTGACCTTTGCCGCGCACCTCGGCGACCATGGTGCGAACGACCTGGACCCGCACGCCCTGGGCGATCTCGACATGAAGCGTGTCGTCGGACTCGCTAACCTTCGCCACGGTCCCCATCAGACCGCCGGTCGTGACGATACGATCGCCGCGCCGAATGTTCGATAGCAACTCGCGATGCTCCTTGGCACGCTTCTGCTGCGGGCGAATCAGCAGGAAATAGAAGATTACAAAGATCAGGACCAGTGGCAGCATCGAGATCAGGAAGCTATCGCCACCGGCACCCCCGAACATCTGCGCATGTGCTGTCGAAATCAGCATTCCGTTCATCTCCCGTGGAGGGTATTCCGTTCACACAACGACCGAACCGCCAGCCGCCGGAGTGGCCGCGACTATAGCCGTGGCGCGGCGAATTGCAACGCCGGGCGGATGGCGTCGCCACACCGTGAGCGGTCGTCGTGATTGACCGGAAACGGCGGCGCCGTTAACGTCCGCGCCCTCTCGCCTTCCGTCCGACGCGACCGCCTATTTCCGGGGCCCTCATGACGACCGACACCGACACCCTCGCCCTGCTCGCGCGCATCGCCGACGCGCTGGACCGGCTGGCGCCCGCCTCGGCGGTGCCGTCCGATATCCATGCCGCCGACGGCTTCATCTGGAACGCCGAACATATGCGCCTCGACCCGGTTGCCAAGATCAACCGGGTGGCCATCGAGCTGTTGCAGGGCATCACGCCGCAACGCGAGACGCTGTACGAGAACACCCAGCGCTTCGCCAACGGCCTGCCGGCCAACAACGCCTTGCTGTGGGGCGCGCGAGGCATGGGCAAGTCGTCGCTGGTCAAGGCGGTGCACGCCCAGATCAACGAGGACATTCCCGGCGCGCTGGCGCTGATCGAAATCCACCGCGAGGATCTGGAAAGTCTGCCCCGGCTGTTGAACGTGATCCGGGCCGGCCATCGCCGCGCCATCGTGTTCTGCGACGACCTCAGCTTCGATCACGCCGACAACAGCTACAAATCGCTGAAGGCGGTGCTGGAAGGCGGCATAGAGGGGCGGCCGGAGAACGTGTTGTTCTACGCCACCTCGAACCGGCGGCATCTGATGGCCCGCGACATGATCGAGAACGAGCGGTCGACCGCGATCAACCCGTCGGAGGCGGTCGAGGAAAAGGTTTCGCTGAGTGACCGTTTCGGCCTGTGGCTTGGTTTTCACACCTGCGACCAGGACACCTTCTTTGCCATGATCGAGGGGTATGTCGCCGCCTACGACATCCCGATCTCCCATGAGAGCTTGATCGCCGAGGCGCGTGAATGGTCGGTGACCCGGGGCGCGCGATCCGGCCGCGTCGCCTGGCAATTCATCCAGGACCTGGCCGGGCGCCACGGCAAGAAGGTCGCGTGACGCGATGACGACGGGAGGCTCCGCGCCGTGCTCGCGAGCCTGACCCTCCTGCTGCTCTGTCAGCTTGCGGGCGAGACCTTGGTCGTCCTGTTCGCCCTGCCGGTGCCGGGTCCGGTGCTGGGCATGGTCTTGCTGTTCCTGGGATTGCTGGTCCGCCGCCTGTCGACGCAACAGGGCGTGCCCGAGGCGCTGCAAACCACGGCCTCGGGGTTGCTGTCGCATCTGTCGTTACTGTTCGTGCCGGCCGGCGTCGGGGTGATGCTGCATCTGGCGCTGATCGAGGATGCCTGGCTCGCCCTCGGCACCGCCCTGGTCGCCAGCACCTTGATCGCGATCGCGGTATCGGCCCTGGTCATGCTCGGGGTCGAGCGGCTGACGCGCCGCGCTGTCGCCGAGGACGCGCCGTGAGCGCCGCCGGCGACATCTGGGTCTACCTGTCCGCGAGCCCGCTGCTGCACCTGACCCTGACGCTGATCGCCTACCAGATCGGTGACCGGATTTACCGCCGTTTCGGCATGAACCCGCTGTTGAACCCGGTGGTGATCGCCATCGTGATCCTGGTGCCGCTGCTGGTCGTGACCGACACCGACTACGACAGCTATTTCGACGGTGCCCAGTTCGTGCATTTCCTGCTCGGCCCGGCGACCGTGGCGCTGGCGATCCCGCTGTTCAACCAAATCGACCGGGTGCGGCGCTCGGCGCTGGCGATCCTGGCTGCCATCCTGGCGGGCTCGCTAGCCGCCGCCGGCAGTGCCGCCGCCATCGTCTGGCTGTTCGGCGCCGACACCGTCCTGATGGCCTCGATCGCGCCGAAATCGGTGACCACGCCGATCGCCATGGGCATCGCCGAGAAATTGGGCGGCCTGCCCTCGCTGACCGCCGTGCTGGTGATCCTGACCGGAGTGCTGGGCGCGATGCTCGGCCCGCCGCTGCTCAACCTGATGCGTATTCGCGATTGGCGGGCGCGCGGCCTGGCCATCGGCGTGGCCAGCCACGGCATCGGCACCGCCCGCGCGCTTCAGGTTAACGAGGTGGCCGGCGCCTTCTCCGGCCTCGCCATGGGCCTCAACGCACTGGCCACGGCGATCCTGCTGCCGTTGATCTGGCGGTGGGTGTTTTAGCGGATCATCACAACCCCGCCGCGATCTCCCGGATTACCTGCCATGCCCCCTCGACGTGGCGGTGCTCGGTGGTGGTCTGGCCGACCGAGAAGCGGATCACGTAGGCGCCGTCGACCCGGTTCTGAGTGAGATAAATCCGACCGTCGTCGTTGATGCGGGTAATCAGCGCCTCGTTGAGCCGGTCAAGCTCGGCCGCGTCCTCCACCCCCGGTGGGTGGTAGCGGAAATTGACCAGCGCCAGTGACGGCGGCGCCATCACCTCGAAATCGTCCGACACCTCGACCCACCCGGCGAACTCGGCGGCCAGCGCCACGTGCTTGCGAATGAGCGCCCGCAGCCCCTCGACCCCGTAGCTGCGGATCACGAACCATAGTTTCAGCGCCCGGAACCGGCGGCCCAGCGGCACCGACCAGTCGCGGTAGTCGATCACCGTGTCGCCTTCCCGGCTCTTCAGGAACTCCGGCATGATCGAGAAGGTGCGGATCAGCGCGTCCGGATCGCGCACGAAGTGTGCTGAGCAGTCGAAATTGGTCAGCAGCCATTTGTGCGGGTTGAACACCAGGCTGTCGACGTACTCGATGCCGTCGAACATCCAGCGATGCTCCGGGCAGACCAGGGCGCTGCCGGCCCAGGCGGCGTCGACATGCAGGAAGACATCGTGGCGGCGGCAGATCTCGCCGATCGCCCGCAGCGGATCGACCGCGCCGACCCCGGTTCCACCGATCGATGCCACCACGCAGATGGGCTTGATGCCGCGCGCCACATCCGCCTCGATCGCCTCCGCCAACGCCTCCGGCCGCAGGCGGTAGGCCGCGTCGACCGGGATCTTGCGAAAGCTCGACAGGCCCAGCCCGGCGATCTTCACGTTCTTCTCGGTGGCGGAATGGGTCTGCTCCGAGGTGTAGACCGCGAGCGGCGGGTGCGCTTTCAGACCCTCGGTGTTCACGCCCCAGCCGGTCGCTTTCTCTCGCGCGGTCAGGATGGCGCACAGAATGGCGCCCGACGCCGAATCCTGGATCACCCCGGTGAACCCCTCCGGCATGCCGGTCATCTGGCGCAGCCAGTCGAGCACGCGGGTTTCCATCTCGGTCGCCGCCGGGCTGGTCTGCCACAGCATGCACTGCGCGCCCAACGTCGCCGTCAGCATCTCGGCCAGGACCGAGGGCGGGCTGGAATTGGCCGGAAAATAGGCGAAGAAGTTGGGGTGCTGCCAATGGGTGATGCCGGGCAGCACGTCGCGTTGGAAATCGTCGAAGATCCGCTCCATCGGCTCGGCCGCCTCGGGTGGTGCCGTGGGCAGTTTGGCGGCGATCTCACCGGGTTTCACCTGGGCGCGCACCGGGTAGCTCTCGACCTCGGCCATGTAGTCGGCCATCCAATCGACGAAGCGGTGGGCGTGGGCGCGGAATTCCTCGGGCGTCATGACCGGGGCTCGTCGTCAGCGGACAGATGCGACACCTGGGCCGGGGGAAGCTCCTTACGCGGATCAACGGCGCGCGGACCCTGACGAACCTCGAAATGCAACTGCGGCTGGTCGACGTTACCGGACCGGCCGACGGTGGCGATGGTCTGCCCACGGGTCACCCGATCGCCGCGCCGCACTTTCAGCACCTCGGCATGGGCATAGGCCGTGGTCCAGCCGCCGGAATGCTTGATCAGCAACAGATTGCCGAAGCCGCGCAGCTCATTGCCGGCATAGACCACCACCCCGTTCTCGGCCGCGCGGATCGGCGTGCCGGCGGCGGCCGCGATGTTGATGCCGTCGTTGTGCAAGCCGCCCTGGCGTGGCCCGAACCCGCCGATCACCCGGCCCTCGACCGGCCAGAGAAACCGGCGTCCACCACGCGGCGGCGGCGTCAGGGACACCGTGCGCACCGGCCGCGCGGCGCTGGACGACACCGTGGGCTTTGCGTCGGCCACCTGGGTATCGGTCGCCGACGGACGCGGTGTTGGCAGCGGCGGCCCCTCGGGTCCGCCGGATGAGCGGCCGTTCGCGGCCGGGACGCGGAAATACAGCTGTCCATCGCGCGACCAGGCTTGCGGCGACGAGCCCGACCGCGGCGGCGTGCCGGGCGGCGGCGCGGGTGTTGGAATGGGCCGGGCGGCGCGCGATGCCAGCACCGTACTCCCAGCGGCAGGGGTCCGGGTACTGGGCGGCAGGCGCAAGCGATCCCCCACCCGGATCAGATAGGGCGGCCGCAAGTCATTCAAGACCACCAGACTGCGCATATCGACGCCGTAATTATAGGCGATCTCGGATACCGTATCGCCGCTTCGGACCACATGGGCTCGCGGTGTCGGCACGGCCAGACGCTGGCCAACCTCGAGTTGATAGGGTGGCCGTAAGCTATTGTGCTCGATGATCGTGCGCGGGCTGACGCCGTAGCGGCGGGCGATCGCGTACACCGTATCGCCCGGCCGCACGACCACCACCCCATCGGCCGGGATCGACGTTTGCGTCGCCGCTCCTCGGTTAGCAAGGCGCGGACCGACCCCCGAACACCCGGCCAGCACGAAACCGGCAAGAGCGAACAGCAGCACAACGTGGCGTGACGGTGCGAATCTCATGGCACGAGTGTAGTGGTGTGGGGACTCGCGCTCAACGCGCCTCGTTCGGCACCCCGACGCCGTGCACCAACGGCACGAACCGCACGTCCAGCAACGGCTCCTCGTGGAACGACTCGCCCTCGCGCACAAAGCGCACGAGCCGTTGCGCGTTTCCGGCCGAGCCGATCGGCGCCACCATGCGGCCGCCCTCGCTCAACTGGTCGAGCAACTCCTGCGGCACCTCCGGAGCGGCGGCGGTGACGATAATCGCCTCGAACGGCGCCTGTTCCGGCCAGCCCTTCCAGCCGTCGCCATGGCGCGTGTGGATGTTGTGCAGCTTGAGGCGGTCGAACATCGCCTGGGCGCGCCGTAACAACTCCGCGTGCCGCTCGACGGTGTAGACCCGGCGCGCGATCTTGGCGAGCACCGCCGCCTGATAGCCGGAGCCGGTACCGATCTCCAGCACCTTGGTGCGGTCGGTCAGCTGCAGCGCTTGAGTCATGAAGGCAACGATGAAAGGCTGGCTGATGGTCTGGCCCGAGGCGATCGGCAGCGCCCGATCTTCCCACGCTTGATCGAGAAACGCCGGATCGACGAACTGGTCACGCGGCACCCGCTCCAGCGCCCCCAAAACGGCGGGGTCGGTGATCCCCCGGCCACGCAGGCTCATGATCAGGCGGATTTTGCGGGCGTCGTCGTGGCTCACCCGATCTCCTCGCGCAACACCTCGACCAACCGTGTCAAGGTCGGCCGATCGGTCATGTTCATGGCGATCGGCGTCACCGACACCGCCCCATCGGTCACCGCTTTCAGGTCGGTGCCGGCCACGGTCGGATCCTCGGTGCGCATGCTGCCGATCCAGTAATACGGTACACCGCGCGGGTCGCGGCCGCGAACGATCTGATCGCCGATCTTGCGGCGGCCCTGGGTGGTAGCCCGCACCCCGGTGATAGCATCGGCGTGCACGGCGGGGAAATTGATATTTATCAGACTGTTGCGCGGCCATCCCTCGCGGCACAGACGGCGGATCAGCCCCGGCGCCAAGGTCTCGGCGGTGTCCCACGGCACGTCATCCCGGTCCTCGAACTCCTGGCTCAAGGCGATCGACGACACACCCAAGACCGTGCCCTCCATCGCCGCCGCCACGGTGCCGGAATAGGTCACGTCCTCGCCCAGATTGCCGCCCCGGTTGATCCCGGACAGCACCAAATCGGGCCGGTGATCCTTCATCACCTCGTTGACCGCTAGCAGCACGCAATCGGTCGGCGTGCCATCGACGGCGAACCGCCGATCCTCGATCCGGCGAATGCGCAGGGGGCGCCGCAGGGTCAGCGAGTGGCCGGTCCCACTCTGCTCGGTCTCGGGCGCCACCACCCACACGTCATCGGACAGCGATCGCGCGATCCGGGTCAGGACTTTGATCCCCGGCGCCTCGATGCCGTCGTCGTTCGACACCAGGATGCGGGCGCGGGATAGGTCGAGCGGCCAAGCGGTCACCATCGCCTCAGGCCGCCGGCTCGATACGGTCGAGCCCTCCAAGATACGGTTTGAGCGCATCCGGCACCGCGACCGAGCCGTCGGCTTGTTGATAATTCTCCAGGATCGCGACAAGGGTCCGGCCCACCGCCATGCCGGAGCCGTTCAAGGTGTGTACAAACGCCGTTTGTTTCCCGCCCGTGGGACGGAACCGCGCCTTCATGCGTCGGGCCTGGAAATCGCCGCAGGTCGAACACGAGGAAATCTCCCGGTACATGCCCCTGCCGTCGTCCTGCCCCGGCAGCCAGACTTCGATATCGTGGGT
>JABMNR010000190.1 GCA_013203465.1 Alphaproteobacteria bacterium | reverse complement strand
GTGATGAAGATAAACCGCGTCATGGGCCTCCCTTATATCGGATCGTGTGGCGTCACGGCATGGTTTTTCACGATCGATTGCCCCGCCGCCGGATCTTTTCGGGCGGCACGCGCAAACGATCGAAAAAACAACAGGTTACTGAGAGACTGGAGCGGCGGGCTCGGTCGGTGCCGGCGCCTCTTGAGCGGCCGGGGTTTGGTCGATGATCGAGGAACTGGTCCCCCCGCCGGCAAGAATCGCCAGAAAGATGCTGGTTCCCATGAACGCGGCGGCCAGCACCGCCGTCAGCCGGGTCAGCAGATTCGCCGTGCCGCGCGCCGACATGAACGACCCCATGCCGCCGCCGGATCCACCGCCAATGCCCAGACCGCCGCCTTCACTGCGTTGAAGCAGCACGACCAGGATCAGCGCGAGCGCCAGCATCAAATGAATGGTGAGAACGATCACCGTCATGTCGGAAACCTCTGTCTTCGGACGGCGCGGGTTGTAACGCTTCCGCACGGCTTTGACCAGTCCTCGCGAGATGCAAAGAGCCGAGATTCATCCGGTTGGGCTTGATCCCGAGGATGATCGGGTGCGTCAATCGCGCTATCGTCCCCGCGAACGTCGCGTCGAACTATCCAGGGAGCCGGCAACGATGCCCTTGACCATCACTCCAATCGACCCGGAGCGGGCGGATTTCGCCGCCCGCGCCACCGGCCTGGACATTGCCAAGGGCGTGTCCGCCGACATTGCCGCCGATATCGAGGCGGCGATGGACCGATACGCTGTCCTGGTGTTTCCCGGCCAGAACATCAACGACGAGCAACAATACGCGTTCTCGACCCATTTTGGGCCAATGGAGACCGCGACCGGCGACATCGCCCAGCGTGGGGATCGGCGGCTGTCCATGGATATCAACGACATCTCGAACCTGGACAAGAACGGCGAGGTGCTGGCGCGCGACGACCGGCGGCGTCTGTTCGGCCTGGGCAACATGCTGTGGCACTCGGACAGCTCGTTCAAACCGACCCCGGCGAAGTATTCGCTGCTGTCCGCCCGTTTCGTGCCGGCCGAGGGCGGCAACACCGAGTTCGCCGACATGCGGGCCGCCTGGGACGCACTCGATCCGGCGATCCAGCAGGAGTGCATGGGGCTGGTCGCCGAGCACAGCCAGCTCTATTCCCGGGGCATGCTGGGTTTCGACGATTTCACCGACGAGCAGCGGAAGATGTGGGAGCCGGTGCCGCAACGGCTGATGCGCCGCCATCCCGGGTCGGGCAGGCTATCGCTGTTCCTGGCCTCGCATGCCGGCGCCATTCGCGGCTGGCCTATTCCAGAGGCGCGGATGTTCCTGCGCGACCTGACCGAACACGCGACCCAACGGCAATTCGTCTACGCCCATCGCTGGCGGCAACATGATCTGGTGATGTGGGACAACCGGGCGGTCATGCACCGTGCCCGGCGCTATGACCACACCAAGCGGCGGGACTTGCACCGCACCACCGTCGCCGACAGTGCGCCAACCCTGGAACAACCGATCTAGAGCCGGATCAGCATACCCCCGGTCACGGGCGTGATCGGAAGTATGCTGTGAATCGTGCTCTAATGACGAACAGGCGCCGACCGGGCGATGGCCAGGAAATCCCCGGCCTTTAAACTCGCCCCGCCGACCAGCGCGCCATCGACGTTGGCCACCGCCAGAAGCTCCACCGCGTTCGCCGGCTTGACCGACCCGCCGTAGAGAATGCGGACACCCATTGCGTCGGGGGTCTTCGCCGCCAACACGTCACGGATATGAGCGTGAACGGCGGCCACGTCGTCGACGGTCGGGGTGCGGCCGGTGCCGATCGCCCAGACCGGCTCGTAGGCGACGACCAGGTTCGTGCCATCCAGTCCGTCCGGCACCGAGCCGGCGATCTGCTCGCCCACCACTTGAAGCGCCCGGCCGGCCTCGCGTTCCGCCTCGGTCTCGCCGACGCAGACGATTGGGATCAATCCGTGCGATCGGGCGGCCTCCGCCTTGGCGCGCACCATCGCGTCATCCTCGCGATGATCGGCGCGCCGCTCGGAATGTCCGACGATAACGTATCGGCAACCGACATCGGCCAGCATCGCCGGGCTCACGTCGCCGGTGTGGGCTCCGGCATCGGCGGTGTGGCAATCTTGCGCGCCGAGGCAAACCGGACTGCCTTCGAGGACCTCGCCCACCGGGATCAGATACGGCGCCGGTGGACAGACCACCATATCGAACGACGCCCCAGCGCCAACGGACGGCGCCAGCGCGCGGGCGAGCGTGCAGGCACCCTCCCGATCGAGGTTCATTTTCCAATTTCCGGCGATCAACGGACGTGGGGCCATCGTCGTTTCCTCGCATGCGTTCTGGCCGTCGGGCCGGGCGGCTGTACCATGCGGATCGGACAGCGCCAACCGATACGGCAAAAACCCGTTATTCCGCGCTGTCCCGCGCGGATCGCCGGTTGCCCCCACCCCCGCGACATCCCTATGATGCGCGGCTTTTTGCCACCGGCCCACGAGACACAAGCCCGATGCTTCAGATTATCCGTTCCAAGGTCACCACGATCTTCGCCAAGATACTGTTCTTCCTATTGATCGCCAGTTTCGCGGTCTGGGGTATCGGCGACGTCTTCTTTGGCAACCCGGCCGGCCAATCCGCCGTCGAGGTCGGCGACCATGTCCGGGTCAGCGCGCGGGAAGCCGCCATGGAGTTCGAGCAAGCCCGCCGACGCATCGGTATTCCGCTCAGCCCCGAGCAGGCCATCCAACTCGGTCTGCTTGAACGGGTGATGGACGACATGGTCACTCGCGGCCTCATCACTGAAGCGACGATGCGCATGGGGCTCGCCGCCGCGGACGAGCCGATCGCCGACGCCATCCGCGACCGGTTCCGCGATAGCCTCGGTCAGTTCGACCGCACGGCCTACCAGACCTTCCTGGCGGCGAACGGCATGACCGAGGACGAGTTCGTCGCCGACCTTCGCCTCAGCCTGGCCCGCCAGCAATTGGTCGGCGCGGTGATCGCCGGCAACGAGGCGGCGGTTCCCAAGGCGCTGGTCGATGCGCTCCACGCCTATCGAGGCGAGACCCGGATCGCCGAGGTGCTGTTGCTGCCGGCGGCGTCGATGCCGGCCGCCACCGCGCCGGGTGATGCCACGCTCACCGGCTTCTTCGACGAGCGCAAGGATGACTACGAGACCCCGGAGTATCGCTCGCTCCGCTGGATCGCCATCACTCCCAGCACGCTGGCCGATCCGGCCTCGGTGTCGGAGGACGAGCTGCGTCTGGCTTATGACGAACGCTCGGCCGGTCTCGGCAAGCCGGAGCGGCGCGCGGTCGATCAAATCCTGTTCGATGACGAAGCAGCCGCCCGTGCCGCCTATGATCGCCTGGGACAAGGAGCCACGTTCGAGGCGCTTGATGATGGTGCGTTCGACCTCGGCACCATCACCCGCGCCGATCTGCCGACGGGCACGGTGGACGCGGTGTTCTCCACCACGGCGGGCGGGGTCACCGAGCCGGTGCAAAGTGATCTCGGCTGGCATCTGTTCCGGGTGCGTTCGATCGAGCCGGGCGAGACAGTTGCGTTCGAGGACATCAAGGACGTGCTGCGCCAGGATCTGGCCCGCGAGGCGGCGATCGACCGCGTGTTCGAAACCAGCAACGCGCTTGAGGACGCCCTCGCCGGTGGCGCCACCCTTAAAGAAGCGGCCACGCAGACCGGCCTGTCGGTTGCGTCGATCGCGAATCTGGACCGCCAGGGCCGGCTGAAGTCGGGTGACACGGCGACTGGCCTTCCCGGCGGCAGTTTTCTCACGTCGGCGTTCGGCACCGAGACCGGCTCCCAAAGCTCGTTGCAGAATGACAGTGACGACGGGTTTTTCGTGCTGCGGGTGGATAGCGTCGAGCCGCCGCGCATCCCCGCTCTGGCCGAGATACGGGAGCGGTTGGTGGCGGATTGGCGCCGCGACACTCAGCTGACCGCTGCCGAAGATCGGGCGGAGTCTCTGGCCAAGCGCGCCTCCGAGGGAGCGCTGTTGGCCAAGATCGCCGAGGACCAAGGTCTGGCGATCACCCAACTTCCGCCGCTGACCCGGCGTGGCGGCGGTTTGCCGAGTGGATTTCCGCAGGGGCTGGTCGCGATCCTGTTCGATCTCGCCCCCGGCGAGGTCGCGACGGCGGCGGACGACGCGGGTGCGGCGGTGGTGCGTCTTGCCGAGGTAATCCCCGCCGCGACATCCGGTGATCAAGCCGACCAAGCACGCGCGGCGGTGCGTCAGGAGTTGGAGAACGGGCTCGAGGGCGATGTGCTTGAATTGCTGCTGGCCGATTTGGAACAGGAATTCACCGTCTCCACGAACCCGGGCAGCGTTCGGCGACTGTACGAGGTCGTATCGCAATGAAGGTAAGCCCGGAGCTCGATGTTTTTATCGAGCGCTACGACTCCGGCACGCCACAGGTCGTGTGGACCACCCTGGTCGCCGACCTTGAGACCCCGGTGTCAGCCATGCTCAAGCTGGCGGATGGCCGTACCAACGCCTTTCTGCTGGAATCGGTTGAAGGCGGTGCCGTGCGTGGCCGCTATTCGATCATCGGCATGAAGCCGGACCTGATCTGGCGGTTTTATAAGGACAAGGCCGAGATCAACCGCCAGGCCCGCACCGATTCCGATGCGTTTCAGCCCGTCGGCATACCGCCGCTCGACTCGCTGCGGGCGTTGATCGCCGAAAGCCAGATCGATCTGCCGGCCGAGCTGCCGCCCATGGCGTCGGGGTTGTTCGGCTACATGGGCTACGACGCGATCCGGTTGTTCGAGAACATCCCGGACGACAATCCCGACACTTTGGGCATCTTCGACGGCATTCTGCTGCGGCCGACCGTGGTGTGCGTGTTCGACAGCATCGAGGATCTGGTAACCGTGGTTACCCCGGTCTACCCGCAGGAGGGTCTGTCGGCCGCCGCCGCCCTTGATGCCGCGCGTGTCCGCCTGGCCGATCTGGTGTCCGATTTCGAGCGGTCGCTGCCCTACCGGCGCGAAGGGGGGGCCTCGGTCGAGCCCTTGCCGGAGCCGGTGTCCAACACCGGCCGGGAGGCCTATCACGGCATGGTGCGCCGGGCGGTGGAGTACATCCATGCCGGCGACGCCTTTCAGGTCGTGCCGTCGCATCGCCTGGCGGTGCCGTTCAAGCTGCCGCCGTTCGCGCTTTATCGCTCGTTGCGGCGACTGAACCCGTCGCCGTTCCTGTTTTTCTTCGATTTCGGCGGTTACGCCATCGTCGGCTCCAGCCCGGAGATCCTGGTTCGGCTGCGTGACAACGTGGTGACCCTCCGACCGCTGGCCGGCACCCGCAAGCGCGGCGCCACGCCCGAGGAGGACAAGGCTCTGGCCGAGGAGCTGTTGTCCGATCCGAAGGAACGGGCCGAGCATCTGATGCTGCTCGAT
>JABMNR010000189.1 GCA_013203465.1 Alphaproteobacteria bacterium | reverse complement strand
TCACCGGCTCGCCCATATCGAGCACGGTGATCCCGCCCCGGTTCGAGGTCACGGTTTCCAGGGCGGCGGCCTGCAGCACCAGCTCGACCGCCTCGCGCACGGTCATGAAATAGCGGGTGATCTCCGGGTGGGTGACGGTCAGCGGCCCGCCGCGCTGCAGCTGGCGTTGGAACAGCGGCACCACCGATCCGGTCGACCCCAGCACATTGCCGAACCGGGTGGTCACGAACCGGGTCGCCCCTTGCCGATCGAGGGTCTGGCAATACGCCTCGGCCAACCGCTTGGTCGCGCCCATGACGTTGGTCGGGTTGACCGCCTTATCGGTGGAAATCAGCACCATGGTGTCGACCCCGGTCGCACTCGCCGCGTCGGCGACGACCCGGGTGCCGACCGCGTTGGTCAACACCGCGTCGTCCACGTTCGCCTCCATCAGCGGCACGTGCTTCAACGCGGCTGCGTGGAAGATCAACTGCGGCCGCGCCTCGGCGAGGATTTGGCGGACCCGTTCGCGATCGCGTACGTCGCCGATCACCGCCCGCCGCGCGACCTCGGGCCGGGTTTCGGCCAGCTCCAAATCGATGCGGTACAGCGCGTACTCCGACTGCTCGACCAGGGTCAGCTCCTCGGGCTCGAAGCCGGCGATCTGGCGCACCAGCTCACCGCCGATGGTGCCGCCGGCGCCGGTGATCAGAACCCGCCGTCCGGCAACCAAGGCACGCATCGAGGCCCGGTCCAGCATCGCCTGCGGCCGGCCCAAAACATCCTCGACGTTGATCGGGCGCAGCAGCAGGGTTTCACCATCGGCGGCTTCCAGCGATGCCAGACGCGGCATGCGGCTGACCGGAATGCCAAGCATGTCGCCGGCCTCGAACACACGGCGCACCAGCGCACCGTCCATGTGCGCCCGCGTGATCACCAGGCGTTGCGGACGCAGACCGGCGCCGTCCAGCCGCTCGACCACGCGCGCCAGATCGCTCAGACCGCCGTGCACACGGACGCCGCGAATCTCGCGGCCGGTACGGCGGTCCCCGTCATCGACGATGCCCACCACTCGGTAGGGCGCCTCGCGACCCCGGGCCATCTCGCGAATGAACAGCTCAGCCCCGTCACCCGCCCCGATCAGCAGCACCGGAATGCGGTTCTGAGCATCGCGCTCGAACAGCGCCGTCAGCGTGCCGTCCTTGGCGATGCGGTAGGCAAAGCGCGGCCCGGCCAGAAGGGCGGTCAGCACCACGAACTCGATCAGCAGGAAGGAACGCGGGAAATTGTCGAGCCGGGTGACGACGAACTGCACCGCCAGGAAGGCCGCGATGATGATCGCGGCGGCGCGGACGATCCGGCCGAGATCGCCGACCGAGGTGTAGCGCCAGACCGCCGTATCGAGCCGCACCACGAGGAACACCGCCAGGGCGGTAGCAACGAAGACGGCGAGGCCGAACTCCACCACCTCGGGCGGCCAGCGCATGATCTCGTCGCCCAGCCGTAGATACAGCGACAACAGGAACGACGCGGCCGCCATGATCAGGTCGTGGCCCAGGATCAAGGCCGATCGCCGTAACGCCCGTCCGGTCACTGTCCGCTCCCGTCCATGATATCCGGCCCGCCTCGATCCCGGCATAGGAGCGCCGACTGTACCATGCCGCCGCTCACGAATACGGGTCCGGGCCGAGGACCACCGCATCGGCCATGGCCGCCTCGCCGTCGAGCGGCGGCGCCCAGCCCAGGGCCGTGCGAATCGCGGCATCGTCGATCGCGTAGGACTCGACCAGACGCCGTGCTCCCCCCGCCCCGAACACCAGCCGCGCCGCGCCGGCCAGCACCAGTCGGGGTGTCGGTATGACAAGGACCCGGCGACCCAAGGCGCGCAACACCCGCCGCACCAGCGTGCCGGTCGACACCGCCTCGCCGTCGGCGACCAGGAAGGTGCGGCCCGCCGCCGCCTCATGGGTTACGCAGGCGAGGACCGCCGAAACCAGATTGTCCCGGTGCACGAACGATCGACGGTTACCGCCATAGCCGAGCGGCAGAACCGGCGGCGCCTTGCGCAACAACTCGATCATCTGCCGCACATTGCCGCCGCTGGCCCGGCCGTAGATCGCCGGCGGGCGCAGGATCACCGTCTCCATGCCTGGACAGCCGCGCACCGCGTCCTCGGCCCGGGCCTTGGCGCCGGCATAGGCGTCCTGGGGATCGAATGGATCGGATTCGGTGAACGGGCGCGGACCGGACGCCTCGCCCAGGACCTTCAACGAACTCATGAAGATGAACCGCCGAACACCGGCGACGATGGCCTGATCCATCAGCCGCTGGGTGCCGGCGACGATCACCCGCTCGGCCTCCTCCGCGCGCTGACGCTCGGTGCCGTGCGACAGCGGCGGCGAGACCAAATGCACGACGGCATCGACGCCCTCAAGCGCCGAGGTCCAGTCGGTCTCGGGTCCGATCCCGCCGACGGCAACACCACCGGCACGCGCCGGCTCGGACAGGCGGTCCAGACTCCGCACGGCGGCAACGACGTCGTGACCAGCGTCAATCAGGGCGGCTCGGGCGGCGCGGCCGACATAGCCGTTGGCGCCGGTGACCAACACTCTCATGATGCAGGGTCTCGGCACGGCAGCGGCGCCGGACGAAGGGACAGGAAGAGGCCGCCGACCACGCCCAAGCCCGCGACCAAGGACAGCCACAGGCTCCACGGCGCCAGAAACAGCGCCAGCGCGATCAGAATCACGTTGGCGCCGGCGATGCGCAGACACACCGCCCCCGGTCGCAACCCGGCTTGCACGGCCCGCTGGTAGACATGCTCGCGATGCGCCTCGGTCGGCTTTTCTCCCCGCGCCACCCGGCGGGCCAGGGTGGCCGACGCGTCGACCACATACACCAGAGGCAAGATCAGCGCCTGGGTCAGGGCAACGCCGTCGCCGGCATCGCCAGACGCGTGCGCCACCAACAGCAAGCCGAGCGCGAAGCCGAGCGGTACGCTGCCAACATCGCCGATGAACACCCGGGCGGGATGCCAGTTCCAAACGAGAAACCCCGCCGCCGCCGCGCCCAACGCAAGAGAAGGACCGAAGAGCATCGTCGACGCCGCGCCAGCCGAGGCCAGAACGACGAGACCGGCCGTGACCGAAATCGTCTCGGTCCCGGTGATCCCGTCGATGCCGTCCATGAAGTTCACCAAGTTGATGAACCACAGCCAGCACAAGGCCGTCAGCGCGAGATCGATCGCGCGCGGCAGGAACGCGGCAAAAGCGCCATGCCCACCAAACGCCCACAAGCCGAAGGCCACCGCGATCGCTTGGGCAAGCAGCCGCGGCGCGGCCGGCAGACTCCGCACGTCGTCCATGAACGACACGATCGCCAGACCGACCACGCACAGCATGGGGATCGGGCTCACCGTGCCGGGGTCGGCGCCGAGCAACACGGCGAGAAACCAACCGGCGGTGACGGCGCCGACAATCGCGATCCCGCCGCCTCGCGGGATCGGCACGCTGTGGCTGGACCGGTGATTGGGCTGGTCCAGCACCGCCCGCCGGGTCAGCACCCCGGCGACGATCCAGGTGCCGATGCAGGCCAGCCCGAACACGATGGCGGCGATCGTCAGATCGATGGCGGTCGGGGTGATAAGCATGGGCGCTTATACCCGATGGCGGGCGGTTCGAACCAGAGGCCACGCGGTCAACCGCCGCGCCGGTCCTCGCGCCGCAGCGCCCATTTGACCGAAACCGCTCCATCCTCCCGCACGCGGTCGAGCGGCAGGCGGATCACCAGTTGCCGGGTCCGCTGCATCCGGCCCCGGTCACCGAAATACACACTCTCGTTCAGCGCCACCCCGCCGTCGGATGCGCGCAACCGCCACCCGGCGCCGGACGACAGGCGCAACAGCGCCGCCGCGCCGTTTTGCACGATCGATGCCGCGACCCGCGGATGCAGATGAAAGCGGATCACCGCCTCCACCGGTTTCTGACCCGGGGCACCGGTATAGGTCAGCACCTCCTCGCCCCGCAGGTCGTCGCCGCCGGCCGCCAGATAGAACCGCCGGCGATGGGTCAGGCCGTGGCTGCCGAGATAGCCGTCATGCTCGGCCTCAAGCCACAACGCGCCACCATCCTCCCAGCGCTCGGTTCGGACCATGCTCGGCCGCCGTCCGATGCTGCCATCGGGCCTGATCTCGGTCGAGTTGACGTCATCAATCACCAGCGTCGAGTGCGCGGCGCTGGCCTTCAGCACGCTATCCCAGCGCGGTTCGGCCGGGGCGGCACCACAATTGACAACCAACCGTTCCTTGCCGACCGACAACTCGAACGCCAGGGTTCCGGCATGCGCCACCCCTGAGCTGGCGTCCGGCACCCCGGTGTCGACGATCAGCGCCGTCCGGCCGGCGGTCAGGCGCTCGAAGCCGGTGTTCGGCGCCGAGGCGACGGCGCGCACCTTGGATTCGGTCCGCGCCAACAGGGCATCCAGCTTCCACACGGTCTCTTCGGTCGTGCCGTTAAACAGCGCCAGCCCGCCATCGCCGTGCCGCAGCAGCCGCAGCACGCCCGTCATGCGGCCGATCGCCTCGTCGAGGACCGGGGTCGAATCACGGCCAGAGGCGCGCAGGGCGGCGCGGGCGTCGACCAGCCCGGCCAGCACCGCCGCCTGACGGTCGGGCGAACGGCTGACATGGCCGCCATCGGGCAAGACCTGCGCCTCGACCGCGTGTTCGAGCTGTTCGGCGAGCGGCTGCAATCCGTCGGGGTCGCCGCCGAGGCATACCGCGCCGATCAGGGCACCGCGCAAGGCGTCGATCTGACCGGGGCCCGGCGCCAGGGTCGGCAGCACGCCGATCAGATGGCCGTGCTGGGTGGCCAGGCTGTCGAGCACCGCGTGGCGAAACCCGTCCTCGGCCGATTCGGCGAAAAACGCATAGGTTCCGGCCCACACCGCGATCCGACAGCCCAGCACATCGGGGCGCCAGGCAACCCGGTTCCAGCGCCCGTGACGCGCGATCCACCCGGCGACCAGATCGCGGGCCCGCCGCCGCGCCGCGTCGCCGCCGAGGTCGCGCAGATCGCGCAGCCAGTCGAACCGGTGCAGGGTATCCAGCGCGGCCGGCGTCAGGCCCTCGGCACTCCAGGGATCGGCGCCGACCTGCACCGTCTGGCCCAGCACGGCGAACGCGCCCTCGAGGATCTCGCGGCCGGCATCGGGATCGCCGGGCCAGGCATCGGTGACCACGGCCGCCGCCGTGTCCGGTCCGCGCCGGGCGATCCGCCAAGCGTACAGCGGCGAGCCATACCACGCCTCGCGCAGCCGCCGCCCTATCCCGCGCTCGGCTTGACGGCCATCGGCGCCGCCACGTGCCATCGGCTCAGCCCCCCTTGAGGGCGGCGATGTTGGCGGCGTAGGCGTCCGGACCGCCGGTGAAGGTGGCGGTGCCGGCGACCAGCACGTCGGCCCCGGCGGCGACCACGCGCGGCGCGGTCTCCCGGTTGACCCCGCCATCGACCTCAAGCCGGATGTCGCGGCCGGTGGCGGCGATCCGGGCGCGGGCGGCGGCGATCCGGCCGAGCCCGCCCTCGATGAACGCCTGGCCGCCGAACCCGGGATTGACCGTCATGATCAGGATCAGGTCGACCAGATCCAGCACGCTGTCCAGCGCCTCGATCGGCGTGCCGGGGTTCAGCGCCACCCCGGCCTTGGCGCCGAGCGACCGGATCAGCTGCAGCGTGCGGTGGACATGCGGGCCGGCCTCGGGATGCACCGTCACCACGTCGGCCCCGGCCGCGACGAAGGCGGGCACGAACGGATCGACCGGGCCGATCATCAGGTGCACGTCGAGCGGCTTGTCGGTGTGCGGGCGCAACGCCTTCACCACGGCCGGGCCGATGCTGATGTTGGGCACGAAATGGCCGTCCATCACGTCGACATGGATCCAGTCGGCCCCGGCGGCGTCGACCGCCCGCACCTCCGCGCCCAGCGTGGCGAAGTCGGCGGACAGGATCGAGGGCGCGATCAACACGGGTGAGGTCATGGCCGGTCGGTAGCAGGTTGCGGCACGGCGTTCAACCGGGGGGGCTTCAAGCGGGGGCGCCCTTCGCCAGCCGCGCGGCGTAGAACCCGTCCAACCCGCCGAGCCCGCTCAGGTGGTCGGGGCGGGTGCGCAGGTCGCCCTGAGGGATGATCAGGGTGTCGTGCCTGCTGCGCCACGGCCCCCTGAGTCAGGCTCAATTTCTTCCGCCGCACGCCGAAAGTTCAGCTACCGAGCCGAAGCGCCAAACATCCATAATGCGTTCAGATTTGGCGATCGCAAGGATTTCGCCCGTCATTGGGCAGTAATTTCTCTACAGCCTCGCGCGACGAGACATGATTGGTCAAGGGGCCGCTAGAGGTTCATGGTTGCGGCAGATTCCGACAATGGAGAACCGGTCATGGAGCCCACAAAAGTAGCGGTTATCACAGCCGGTGGCAGCGGTATGGGCGCGGATGCGGCGCGGCGTCTGGCCTCTGAAGGCTATGAAATCGCGGTCCTGTCGTCATCGGGTAAGGGAGAGGCCCTTGCCAATGAGTTTGGCGGTGTCGGCGTGACCGGCTCGAACCGGTCCGTCGCGGATTTGCAGAAGCTCGTGGACCTAGCGATGGACCGCTGGGGCCGCGTGGATGTCCTGGTCAATTCGGCCGGGCACGGACCGAAGGGACCGGTGCTGGACATCAGCGATGACGACTGGCACACGGGGATGGAGGTCTATCTGCTGAACGTCGTGCGCCCCGCCCGTATTGTGACACCTATCATGGCGACCCAAGGCGGCGGCGCCATCGTAAACATCTCGACCTTTGCGGCTTTTGAGCCGGACCCGTTGTTCCCGACCTCGGGCGTATTCCGTGCCGCTTTGGCAGCCTTCACCAAGCTCTTCGCCGACAAGTATGCCGCCGATAACATCCGGATGAACAATGTTCTTCCTGGCTTCATTGACAGCCTCCCCGAAACCGAGGACCGCCGAGCCCGCATTCCCATGGGGCGCTACGGCAAAGCGGACGAGGTCTCGTCCCTGATCGCTTATCTCGCCTCCGACGCCGCCGCCTACATGACCGGCCAGAACCTTCGCATTGATGGCGGATTGACCCATGCGGTCTGATACCATCGCAAGACCGATGGACACCGCTCCCTACCCGCCCTTAACCAGCCGCGCGGCGTAGAACCCGTCCAACCCACCGAGCTCGGCCAGGTGGTCGGGGCGGGTGCGCAGGTCGCCCTGGGGGGTGATCAGGGCGTCGAGGCCGCCGATCGCGGCCGGATCGAATTGCCCGCGCCGCTTCTCTGGCTGCTCGCCATAGGCATCGTCATGAGCCTGGGAACCTTGTGGGAGGTCTTCGAATTCGCCATCGACCGCACGGGTCTGTTTCAAGCCCAGAGAGGGCTTACCGACACGATGCTCGATCTTATCGCCGATATGCTCGGCGCGCTCGCGGCCACGAGTGCGATGGTCGGACTCCCCCGCCGCAAATTTGGCCTCGCTCCTTAACGACCTGACCGCGCAGCGTTGCGTATCACAACCTAAATCGAACAATCGGAGAGCATGATGAGTGAGCCGAGCGCATTCTGGGACCGGATGGCCGAGCGCTATTCGAGGAAACCGGTCGCCGACGAAGCGGCCTACCAGAAGAAACTGCGGATCACGCGAAGCTATCTTCACGCCGATATGGAGGTCCTAGAGTTCGGCTGCGGCACCGGCTCGACCGCCATCACCCACGCGCCTTACGTGAAGCATATCCTGGCCATCGATATTTCATCGAAGATGATCGAGATCGCGCGCGCCAAGGCCGACGCCGCTAAGGTCGCGAATGTCACCTTCAAGCAAGCGGCCATCGATGACTTCTCCGAGGCCGACCGGGCCTTCGATGCCGTGATGGGGCACAGTGTTCTGCACTTGGTGGAGGACAGGGACGGCATCGTTTCCAAGGTTCACAGGATGCTCAAGCCGGGCGGTGTTTTCGTTTCCAATACCGCGTGCCTCGGCGACAGAATGAAGTTTTTCAAGTTTATCGGACCGATCGGGACATTCCTCGGGCTGATGCCCATGGTCAAGGTTTTCACCACGCAGGAATTGATCGACAGCCTGACCGGCGCCGGTTTCGCGATCGACCGGCAATGGAAACCGGACAAAGCCGTATCCGTCTTCATCGTGGCGAAGAAGGCCGGGTAGGGGCGATCGGCATAGGTGCGATCATGGCCGGTCGGGAACGGGTTGCGGCATGGCGTTTGAGCGGGGGCGTTCAACCGTGGACCTTCACCAGCCGCGCGGCGTAGAACCCGTCCAACCCGCCGAGCTCGGCAAGGTGATCCGGGCGGGTGCGCAGGTCGCCCTGGGGGGTGATCAGGCCGTCGAGGCCGCCGATCTCGGCCGGATCGATCGGGCGGCGGCGCAGGTCGGCGCGGCTCGCCAGCAGGGCGTCCACCCGCTCGACCCCCTCCTCCGGCTCCAGCGAGCAGGTGCAGAACACCAGCACCCCGCCCGGCGCCAGCATGTCCGTGGCGGCGGCGAGCAATCTGTCCTGCAACGCCACCAGCTTGGCGATGTCGCCCTCGCCCTTGAGCCAGGGGATGTCCGGGTGGCGGCGGATGGTGCCGGTGGCCGAGCACGGCGCGTCGAGCAGCACGGCGTCGACCCGGCTGGGCGGGCGCCAGACGGTGGCGTCGGCCGCCACGGTGGCGGCACCCAGACCGAGCCGGGCCAGATTGCGTTCCAACCGGATGATCCGCGGCCTTGAGCGGTCGACGGCGGTGACCGTGGCGCCGGCGGCCATGAGCTGGGCGGTCTTGCCGCCAGGGGCGGCGCACAGATCGATCACCCGCTTGCCGCGTAGGTCGCCCAACAGCCGGACCGGCAGGGCGGCGGCGGCGTCCTGCACCCACCACGCGCCTTCGCCGAACCCCGGGAGCTGATCGATCCGGCCGGACAGCGGCAGGCGCAGGCTGCCGGTCGGCAACACCACGGCGCCCAACCGCGCGGCCCAGCCGTCCGGATCGCTCATCACGCTGATGTCGAGGCTCGGCTCACGCTGGATGGCGGCGGCGATCGCCTCGGCGGTCGCCGCGCCGTAGGTCGCCCGCCAGCGCGCGGCCAGCCAATCGGGCAAGGCGTCGAGCGCCGCGAACGTGCCGATGGCATCCCGCGCCTCGCGATCGAGGCGGCGCAGCACGGCGTTGGTCAGCTTGGCGAATTTCTCGTGCCCGCGCGAACGGGTCAGGGTCACCGCACTGTCGACGGCGGCGTGCGGCGCCACGCCCAAGATCAGCAGCTCGGTCGCCGCGATGCGCAGGATATCGCGCACCACCGCCGCCTTGTCCGGCAGCGGCGTGCTCAGACAGCCATCGATCAGCTGGTCGACATGGCCGAGCCGGCGCAGGGTGGTCGCCACCAGGGTGCGGGCGAAACCGCGATCCCGCTCCGGCAGCTTGGCCAGCCCGTCATGGGCGGCCAGCGCCTCGTCCAGCGGCGTGCCCTTGGCCAGCACCGCGCGCAGCAGGTCGAAGGCGACACTGCGGGCGGCGGACACTTTCTCGGGACCGTGAGGGGCGGCGTGGGGGGCGGCGTCGGGTTCACTGTCGGTCATGCCCGGGGTTTCAGCACGCCGTGCCGCTCACGCCAAGCGCCATCGTCACCGCCCGCCCGTTATTCCCCGCCCGTTATTCCCGCCCGTTATTCCCAGGGGCCTTGGTCGGCACCGGCCATGGCGCGCAGGCGGGCGATTCGTTCCGCCATCGGCGGGTGGGTCGCGAACAGACTGTCGACCGCATGGGCGTGCAGCGGGTTGACGATGAACAAATGCGCCGTGGCCGGGTTGCGTTCGGCGGCGTGGTTGTCGATCGCCCGCGCGCCTTGGTCCAGCCGTTCCAAGGCCGAGGCCAGCCACAGCGGCCGGCCGCAGATCTCGGCACCCAGCTTGTCGGCCTCGTACTCCCGCGCCCGGCTGATCGCCAGCTGCACCACCGTCGCCGCCAGCGGCGCCAGCACCGCCATCAGCAGCACGCCGACGATGCCCATCGGGTTGTTGCGGTTGCCGCCGAACATCGAAGTCCACATGGCGAAGCTCGCCAGCATCGACAACGCACCGGCCAGGGTGGCGGTGATGGTCATGATCAAGGTGTCGCGGCTCTTCACATGCGCCAGCTCGTGCGCCATCACCCCGGCGATTTCCTCGTGGCTGAGCCGGCGCAGCAATCCGGTGGTCGCCGCCACCGCCGCGTTCTCCGGGTTGCGGCCGGTGGCGAAGGCGTTCGGCTGCTCCTGCTCGACCAGGTAGATCTTGGGCATCGGCAGGCTGGCGCGCTGGGCCAGCTGCGCCACCATGTCGTGGAACCACGGCAGCTCGGCGCGGGTGATCGCGCGGGCGCCGTGCATCCGCAGCACGATCTTGTCGGCGTTCCAGTAGGCGAAGGCGTTGATCGCCAGCGCCACTAGCAACGCGAACGCCATCCCGCCCTCGCCGCCCAGGGCCAGGCCGACGCCCATGAACAAGGCCGTCAGCGCGGCCAACAGGAAAGCAGTGCGAATCATCTCCGTGGTCCTTATTCTTTACTCTGCGCGACCCTCGGGTGGCGCGACCCTCAGGTGGCGCGGCGGACAGCGGGCGTCAAGGACTGGCCCGTGCCGCCTTCCGCGCTTATATCGAGCACTATGAAACCCACTCGACCGCACTTTCGATCGGTTGCCACGCCGCAAACCAAGGACGCGCCGCCCAAGGACCAACCGCCCAAGGACCAACCGTCCGGCGACGGGGTGACGGCGCCGCCGACGCCCGACCCGCGCGCCGCCGCCAAGGATATGCCGCCCGAGCGCGGCGGCTACGACGGCCCCGAGCCGACCCGCTACGGCGATTGGCAGCACAAGGGCCGGGTGACGGATTTCTGAGCGGTTTCTGATCCGGGGGAAACGGCATGACCGACGGCTGGACCGAGAACACCAGCGCCACCTTTCGCGATCTGGCGCATTACGCCGTGCCCGAGCGGGAGGCGCAGATCGACACCATCGTCGCCCTGATCCCCGGGTCCGGCGGCCCAGCGGTGGCAATGGACATCTGCTGTGGCGAGGGGCGGTTGACGACGGCCTTGCTCGCGCGGTTCCCCTCGCTGAGAGTTCTCGCCTATGACGGCTCGCCAAGCATGCTGGCGGCCACCCGCGCCAATGCCGGACGCGACGCCGACCGGGTCGAAACACGGGTGATCGACATCGCCGAGGCCGACTGGCGCCGGCCGAAGACGCCGTTGCACGCCGTGGTGTCCTCGCTTGCCGTTCATCACCTCGACGGGCCGGGCAAGCAGACGCTGTTCGCCGACATCTTCGCCGCTCTCAGGCCGAGCGGGGTGTTCGTGCTGGCCGATCTGGTCGAACCGGCGACCCGGCGTGCTCAAACGGTGGCGGCCGATGCCTGGGACGCCGAGACCCGGCGCCGGGCGCTGGACACCGACGGCACGCTCGACGGGTTCGAGCGCTTCGTGGCCGAAAGCTGGAATCACTACCGCCTGACCGAGCCGGACCCGATCGGCCAGCCCTCGCGCCTGGTCGACATGCTGGACTGGCTGCGCGCGGCGGGCTTCGCCGATGTCGACGTGCACTGGATGAAGGCCGGGCATGTGATACTGAGTGGCAACAAGCCCGAATAACGAGCACCACATGGCCGACGACTATTTAAAGGGGGGTAACCATGCCGAGCCTTCGCGACAAACTCCGGCCCGGGGCGCTGCTGACCGCGCCCGGCGTGTTCGACGGGATTTCGGTGCGGCTGGCCGACCGCATGGGGTTCGAGGCGCTGTACATGACCGGCTACGGCACGGTCGCCTCGCATCTCGGGCTGCCGGACGCCGGGCTGGCGTCGTACCGCGACATGGTCGAGCGGGTGCGGGTGCTGGCCGGGCTGGCCACCCGGCCGCTGATCGCCGACGGCGACACCGGCTATGGCGGGCTGCTGAACGTCGAGCACACGGTCAAGGGCTATGAGCGTGCCGGGGCGGCGGCGATCCAGCTTGAGGATCAGGAGTTCCCGAAGAAATGCGGCCACACCCCCGGCCGCCGGGTGATCGCGATCGAGCAGGCCGCCGCCAAGATCAGGGTCGCCGCCGAGGCCCGCGACAGCCGCGACTTCCTGATCGTCGCCCGCACCGACGCCCGCACCGCCCACGGCCTGGACGAGGCGCTGCGCCGGGCCGAGGCATTCGCCGAGGCCGGTGCCGACATCCTGTTCGTGGAGGCGCCGGAATCGGTCGAGGAGATGGAG
>JABMNR010000188.1 GCA_013203465.1 Alphaproteobacteria bacterium | reverse complement strand
GTGAAAGGGTGCGGTAAGAGCGCACCGCGGGCCCGGCGACGGGACCGGCATGGTAAACCCCACCGGGAGCAAGACCGAATAGGGGCGGCCGATCGCGTCACGGGTTCGCTCGTGATGGCGGTGAACGCGTTCCCGCGTTGTCGCCCGGGTAGGTCGCGCGAGGCGGTCGGCAACGACCGTCCCAGAGGAATGGCCGTCTCCCGGCGGCCGGTCCACGTCTCGGCGTGGACATCGCGCCGGGAACAGAACCCGGCTTACAGACCGTCTGAGCCTTTGTTTTTCATGGTCTTTTCGGACCCCTGGCGGTCTGATCCGGGGTCGGTTATCGCTGTTCCCGCGCACGAGAACATTTCATGAACAGTAATACCGGCCGCCTCGTTTGCACCGGACGGTGTCGTCTGCTTTCGCTGTGACTCCCGCCATTTACCAAGACTTCGCCATCACCACACAATGGGCGGTTTCCACCATCGAAGCCCAAGAGAAACGGCGTGATTCCGTTGACGCCCATAATATCCCATGATATCCCATACTGTCCCATGAGCGGATACCGCCGTCCCAGGCGTGTCCGGTCACCGGTGTCGGGGTCCGCCCGGCATCGGACACGGGTCACGGAGGTCGATCGGGTCGACGGGTCTTGGACAACTGGCCGGCAAGCCGGCACGCGAGGGCAACGGTGGCGGTGTTTCTGTCCGCATTCGCGAATAAGGTCGATAAGAAGGGACGGGTTTCCGTCCCGGCGACCTTTCGCGCCGCCCTCGATAAGGAGCGGTCGTCCGGGGTCATTCTCTACCCGTCGTTCAAGCTGCCCTGCCTCGAAGGCTGCGGCGACGAGCGGATCGAGCAGATCGTCGAGTCGATCGACGCGCTCGACGCCTTCTCCGAGCAAGCCGAGAACCTGCAAACCATTCTGGCGGATTCGGTCCGCCTGAGCGTCGACGGTGACGGCCGCATCATGCTGCCGGAGCCGCTGGCCCAGTTCGCCGCGATCACCGACACCGCGATGTTCGTCGGCCTGGGGCGCGGCTTCCAGCTGTGGGAGCCGGCGGCGTTCGAGGATCACCGCCGGTCGGCTCGCGACCGCGCCCGGGAGTCGGGCGCCACCCTGCACCTCGTCAAGAAGGACTACACCGGCGGGCCCGAGGGAGGACGGCGATGAGCGCGGCCGCCCGCCACATTCCGGTGCTGCTCGGCCCGGTGCTGGAGGCCTTGGCGCCGGCCGACGGCAAGCGCTACGTCGACGGCACCTTCGGGGTCGGCGGCTACACCCGCGCGATCCTTGCGACGGCCGATTGCGTCGTCTACGCCATCGACCGCGATCCCGAGGCGATCGACCGCGCCACCGCCCTGGCCACCGAGTACCAGGGCCGCCTGATCCCGGTCGCCGGCCGGTTCGGCGAGCTTGACCGCCTGGTCCGCGCCGCCGGCGCCGACCGCGTCGACGGCATCGCCCTCGACCTCGGCGTCTCCTCGCCGCAGATCGATGACGCCGGGCGCGGCTTCTCGTTCCGCCACGACGGCCCGCTGGACATGCGGATGGAGAAATCCGGCGCCAGTGCCACCGACGTCGTTAACACCGCCAGCGAGCGTGAGCTGGCGGACATCATCTTTCACCTGGGCGAGGAGCGGTATGCCCGCCGCATCGCCAAGGCGATCGTCGTGGCACGGACGCGCGGCGCCATCCAACGGACACGCGAGCTTGCCGAGCTGGTTCGTCGGGTGGTGCCGCCCGCTCCGCGCGACGCCATCGATCCCGCGACCCGCACGTTTCAGGGCCTGCGGATTCACGTCAACCGGGAACTCGAGGAACTCGACCACGGCCTGGAAGCCGCCGAACGGCTGCTCTCCCCGGGCGGACGGCTGGCCGTGGTCTCCTTTCATTCGCTTGAGGACCGGCGGGTGAAGACCTTCCTGCGCCACCGCTCCGGTCGCGCCGCCGGCCCGTCGCGCCATGACCCCGCCGCCATCGCCGATCCGAACCGCGGGCCGCGTCCAACCTTCAAGGTGATCACCAGGCGTCCAATTGTCCCGTCCAACGACGAGACCGCCCGTAACCCGCGCGCCCGCTCGGCCCGGTTGCGCGTGGGCGAACGCACCGACGCGCCCGCTTGGCCAATCGAGGAGGCCGCCTGATGCGCCGCTCGACGATCCTGTGGTTCCTGGTGGCGGCCTGTTTGGGGGTCGCGCTGTTCCTGGTGAAGTACGAGGTCCAGAGCCGCGAGGAGCAACTGGCCGAGCTGCACCGCGATATTCTGGAAAACCAGGAAGCCTTGCATGTGCTGGAGGCGGAGTGGAGCTATCTCAACCGCCCGGATCGCCTGGAAAGCCTGGTGCGCCGGCACCTGGATCTGGTGCCGATGGACAAACGCCGTGTCGGCCAGCTTGAGCAGCTACCCATGCGTCTGCCCATGCCGGTGCCGGGACCCGACACCGATCCCATGGTGACGATCGAGGCCATCGCCCTGGCGCCGCGCCCATCGATCGCCGCGCTCAGCACACCGCCGCTGCCGGTCGGACGGCCGCTGTGGCTCCCGATCCGGGTGATCAAGCGGGTCACCGAATGAACCGCCGGGCTAAAACCGTTCATCTGGAAGGCGTCGCGAAACAAGCGCTGGAAACCGGGCGCAACCGGTTGCTGCTGGCCGGTTGCCTGGTGGCGCTGGCCTTCGTCGCCGTCGGCGCCCGGGTGATCGAGCTGTCGGCGTTCCGCGACCACAACGAGCCGACCACATCCAACACCACGGCCGACGCGGCCTTGCAGACCGGCCGGGCCGATATCGTCGACCGCAACGGCCTGTTGCTGGCGACCTCGCTGCGCACGCCCTCGCTCTACGCCGATCCGACGGAAGTTCTGGACGCCGAGGAAGCCGCCGCCACCCTGGCCCAGGTGCTGACCGGTCTGGCGCCGGCGGAAATCGTCGCCAACCTCCGCGCCAAGCGCCGTTTCGTCTGGCTGAAACGCAGCCTGACCCCGCGCGAACAGCACGCCGTCAACCGGCTTGGCATTCCGGGCCTGTATTTCATGGACGAATGGAAGCGGGTCTACCCGCAGGGCGCGCTGACCGCCCACGCCGTCGGTTTCACCGACGCCGACGATCGCGGTATCGCCGGGATCGAGAAGAGTTTCGACGACGCGCTGCGCGGCGGCCAGGAGCCGCTGCGTCTGGCGCTGGACCTGCGGGTGCAGCACATCGTCCGCGACGAGGTTGCCCGCCAGATCGAAGCCTTCGAGGCGATCGGCGGCACCGGCGTGGTGCTCGACGTGCGTACCGGCGAGACCGTCGCCATGGTGTCGCTGCCGGATTTCGACCCCAATGTGGCGGGCCGGATGGAACCGGACGCGCGGTTCAACCGGGCCACGCTCGGGGTCTACGAGATGGGCTCCACCTTCAAGATCTTCAACACGGCCATGGCGCTCGACGCCGGCACCACCACCTTGCGCGATGGTTACGACGCGACCGATCCGATCCGGGTGGCGCGGTTCACCATCAACGACTTCCACGCCAAGCGGCGCTGGCTGTCGGTGCCCGAGATCTTCATGTACTCCTCGAACATCGGCTCGGTGAAGATGGCGATGGACGTCGGCACCGAACGTCAGCGCGCCTTCATGGGCAAGATCGGGTTTCTGACCCTGACCGCGCTTGAACTTCCGGAACTCGGCCAGCCGATGGTGCCCTCGCCGTGGCGGCCGATCAACACCATGACCATCGCCTTCGGCCACGGCTTGGCGATCAGCCCGATGCATCTGGCCAGCGGTGTGGCTACCGTGGTGAACGGCGGCATCCGCCGGCCGGTGACGCTGCTGGCCGCCGACGTGCCGGCGGCGGGCGCGCGGGTGCTGAAGGCCAGCACCTCCAAGGACATGCGCCGGCTGATGCGGCTGGTGGTGGAGAACGGCACTGGCCGCAAGGCGAGCGCCGAGGGCTATCTGGTCGGCGGCAAGACCGGCACCGCCGAGAAATCCGGCGGCCGCGGCGGCTACAAGCGCAAGGCGCTGCTGTCGTCCTTTGTCGCCGCCTTCCCGATGCACGCGCCGCGCTATGTGGTGCTGGTCATGGTCGACGAGCCGAAGGGCCAAAAGCACTCCCAGGGATATGCCACGGGCGGCTGGGTCGCCGCGCCCGCCGTCAAACGCATCGTCGAGCGGGCGGCACCGCTCCTTGGTGTGGCACCGGTTGACCCAAAGTCGCCCGAGATTCGCCGCGAATTGATGATCGAAATGCCGGGCATCGGAGGTAAACGTCTTGCGTCTTTCTGAGCTCATCGGTGGCCGAACCATGCCGCCGGCGCTTCTTGCGTCGGGCGACCCGGACATCATGGGCCTGACCGCCGACAGCCGCGACGTACGTCCGGGGTGGCTGTTCGCCGCCATTCCCGGCACCCGGCTGGACGGCCGCGCCTATATCGATGACGCGCTGGCCCGGGGGGCGGTGGCGGTGCTGACCACGCCGGGCGCCGAGGCGCGGGTGCACGGCCGCGTGCCGCTGCTGGCCGAGGCCGACCCGCGCCATGGCTTGGCCCGCATGGCGGCCGCGTTCTACACCCCGCAGCCCAAAACCCTCGCCGCCGTCACCGGCACCAACGGCAAGACCTCGGTCGCCGAGTTCACCCGCCAGATGTGGGCCACGCTGGGACACGAGGCCGCCAGCCTCGGCACCCTCGGCGTCACCCGCGCGACCGGTACCGAAGGCCCCAGCCTGACCACCCCCGATCCGGTGCGGCTGCACACCGCCTTGCGCGATCTGGCGCGGAACGGTGTCGATCACGCGGTTATCGAGGCGTCGAGCCACGGCCTCGATCAGGCGCGGCTCGACGGGGTGACCGTACAAGCCGCCGCCTTCACCAATCTCAGCCGCGACCATCTGGACTATCACGGCACGGTCGAGGCCTACCGCGCCGCCAAGCTGCGGCTGTTCGACCGGGTCGCGGCCGACGGCACGGCGGTGCTGAACCTGGATGCGGCCGACTGTCCGGCCTTCGCCACCGCCGCCGCCGGCAAGGGGTTGCGCATTCTGGGTTACGGCCAAAAGGCCGGCGCGGAGCTGCGGCTGGCCGCCCGCCATGCCCGGCCGGGGGGCCAGGTAATCGACGTCATCGCGCTCAACCGCGCCCGCACCGTCGAGGTGCCGTTGATCGGCGATTTCCAGGCGTGGAACGCGCTGGCGGCTCTTGGCCTGGTGATCGCCACCGGCACGCCGGTCGCCGAGGCGTTGCAGGCGCTGGACGCGCTTGTTGGCGTGCGTGGACGGATGGAACGGGTCGCCACCCTGGCCAACGGGGCGGCGATCTATGTCGACTTCGCCCATACCCCGGACGCACTGACCACCATGCTGCGGGCGGTTCGGCCGCATACCGAGGGCGCGCTGTGGTGTGTGTTCGGCTGTGGCGGCGACCGCGACCCCGGCAAGCGGCCGATGATGGGTAAGGCGGTGGCCGACGCCGCCGACCGGCCGATCGTCACCGACGACAATCCGCGGTCGGAGAACCCCGCCGCCATCCGCGCCGTCGCGCTCGCCGCCTGTCCGGGCGGGGAAGAGATCGGCGGCCGGGCCGAGGCGATCGCGACGACGATCCGCCGGCTTGGCCCCGGCGACGTGCTGGTGATCGCCGGCAAAGGGCACGAGCAGGGCCAGGAGATCGGCGGCACCCTGCATCCGTTCGACGACGCCAGCGTCGCGCGCGACGCCGCCACCGCGTTCGAGGGAGCGTCGTCATGAACCCCGTCCTCTGGACTCGAGCCGATGCCGCGGCCGCCACCGGTGGCCGGGCGCAGGGCGCCAAATGGACGGCGCGCGGCGTGGTGATCGACAGCCGCCGGATCGCACGCGGCGATCTGTTCGTCGCCCTGCCCGGAGACCGGGTCGACGGCCACGACTATGTGACGGCCGCGCTGCGGGCCGGCGCCGTCGCGGCGCTGGTGAGCCGGGTTCCAGCCGGCGTTGAGAACGCGCCGTTGCTGATCGTCGAGGATGTGCTGACCGCGCTCGCCGATCTCGGGCGGGCGGCCCGCGCCCGCGCCACCGCGCGCATCGCCGCCATCACCGGCAGTGTCGGCAAGACCGGCTCGAAGGAGATGCTCACCGCCGCCCTGACGGTACTCGGCCCGACCCACCGCTCGGCCGGAAACCTGAACAACCACATCGGCGCGCCGCTGTCGCTGGCCCGGCTGCCGGCCGACGCCGCCTTCGCGGTGTTCGAGCTTGGCATGAACCACGCGAACGAAATTCGGCCGCTGGCCCGGATGGTACGGCCGCATGTGGCGCTGATCACCAATGTCGAGCCGGTGCACGCCGGATACTTCGACAGCGTCGAGGCGATCGCCGACGCCAAGGCCGAGATTCTAGAAGGGCTGGAGCCGGGCGGCACGGCGGTGCTGAACCGCGACAACCCGCATTTCGAACGCCTGCGAGCCCATGCCGAACGTCTCGGGGTGGGGCGGATCGTCACCTTCGGCTCGGCCGACGAGTGCGACGCTCGCCTGCTCGCCGTCGGACAGAGCGGCGGCACCACGGTCACCGCCGAGATCGCCGGCGCCCGACACCGCTGGTCGGTGGGCGGCATCGGCCGGCACTGGGCGATCAACAGCTTGGGCGTGGCGGCCACGCTGCACGCCCTGGGCGTCGACCTCGACACCGCCTTGCCGGCGTTGAAGGGCGTCTCGGCGCTGCGTGGGCGGGGCGGGCAGGTCCGGCTGCCGGTCGCCGACGGGCGGTTCACCCTGATCGACGAAAGCTACAACGCCAGCCCGCCGGCGGTGCGCGCGGCGCTGACGGTGTTCGCCGATGCCCCGACCGGGCCGGGCGGTCAGCGGATACTGGTGCTCGGCGACATGCTGGAACTGGGATCCTCGGCCACGGCCGCGCATCGCGGTCTGGCCGACGCGGTGAAGGCCGCGGCACCGGATCACGTATTTCTGGTTGGCCCGGAGATGGCCGCCCTGCGTGCCGCCCTGCCGTCGGCCCTGGTGGCGGGTCACGCCGAGCGGTCGGTCGATCTCGCCGGCGCCGTAGCCGAGGCGGTTGGTCCCGGCGATGTGGTGCTGGTCAAGGGATCGCTGGGCATGGCGATGAAGGCCGTCGTCGAGGTCCTGGAAACCCTCGGCACCGCCACCCCGAAACGTGTCGTGAACGGGAGGTAGGGCGATGCTGCACAACCTCCTGGTTCCGCTGGCCGACGATTATCAGCTGTTCAATCTGTTCCGCTATCTGACCTTCCGCACCGGCGGCGCGACCATGACCGCGCTGCTGATCGCCTTCGTGCTCGGCCCCGCCCTGATCCGGTGGCTGAAGAGCAAGCAGCGCGGCGGCCAGCCGATCCGCGAGGACGGCCCGGAAAGCCACCTGCTGACCAAGAAGGGCACGCCCACCATGGGCGGGCTGCTGATCCTGATCGCCCTGGCGGTGTCGACCCTGTTGTGGGCCAATCTGGCGAACCCCTATGTCTGGGCGGTGCTGCTGGTCACCATCGGCTTCGGGGCGGTCGGTTTCGGCGACGATTGGCTCAAGCTGACCCGACGGAACTCCAAGGGTCTGCCGGGAAAGGTGAAGCTGACCTTCCAGGTCGCGATCGCCGTCGCCGCCACGCTGGCGGTGGTTTCCACCATGCGCGAGCCGCTGACCTTCGGCCTGACCATTCCGTTCTTCAAGGACGTGCTGCTGCAGCTCGGCTGGTTCTTCGTGCCGTTCGCGGTGTTCGTGATGGTGGGGGCATCGAACGCGGTCAACCTGACTGATGGGCTCGACGGCTTGGCCATCGTGCCGGTGATGATCGCCGGCATGGTGTTCGCGCTGATCGCCTACCTGACCGGCAACGCGGTGTTCGCCAACTACCTGCAAATCCACCATGTGCCGGGCACCGGCGAGCTGGCGGTGTTCTGCGGCGCGTTGATCGGCGCCGGGTTGGGCTTTCTGTGGTTCAACGCCCCGCCGGCCATGGTGTTCATGGGCGACACCGGCTCGTTGTCGCTCGGCGGCGCCTTGGGCGCGATCAGCGTGATCACCAAGCACGAGCTGGTGCTGGCCATCGTCGGCGGGCTGTTCGTGCTGGAGACGGTGTCGGTCATCGTCCAGGTCACCTCGTTCAAGCTGACCGGCAAGCGGGTGTTCCGCATGGCGCCGCTGCACCATCACTTCGAGAAGAAAGGCTGGCACGAGCCAACCATCGTCATCCGGTTCTGGATCATCGCCATCATCCTGGCGCTGATCGGCCTGTCCACGTTGAAGCTGAGGTGAGGCGATGCTGACCCTCAACTTCGCGACGGATCGCACCTACGCCGTGATGGGGCTTGGCCGCTCGGGCGCCTCGGCGGCGCGTGCCTTGGCCGGTGCCGGTGCCCGGGTTCTCGCCTGGGACGATAGCGAAGACCGCCGATCCGGCGTTCAGGCCATTCCCGGCGTCGAGATCGTCGAGCTGTCTAGGCAATCGCTCGACGGTGTGGACGCGCTGGTGCTCTCGCCCGGCATCCCCCACACCCACCCCACCCCGCATCCGGCCGCCGCCGCCGCCAAGGCGGCATCGGTGCCGATCATCGGCGACATCGAGCTGCTGCTGCGCGCCCTGCCCGACCGCCGGATGATCGCCATCACCGGAACCAACGGCAAATCGACCACCACGGCGCTGATCGGCCACGTGCTGGCCGCCGCCGGCATGCCGGTCGAGATCGGCGGCAATCTCGGCCGCCCGGCGCTCGACTTCGACGATCCGGGTCCCGACGGCGCGCTGGTGCTGGAGTTCAGCTCGTATCAGCTTGAGCTGACCCCGTCGTTGAGGCCCACCGTGGCGGTCTGGCTCAACCTGACGCCCGATCACATCGACCGGCACGGCACGATCGCCGGCTACGTTGGCGCCAAGCTGCGCATCTTCGCGCATCAGGGACCGGATAGCCTGGCGGTGGTGGGCGCCGACGACGACCTGTCCGAGCAGGTCGGCGAGGATCTGCGGCGCGCCGGACGCAAGGTCATGGGCATCTCCGGCCACACGCCGGTGGTCGGTGGTGTCTATGCCGAAGACGGCGTGCTGATCGACGCCCGCTCCGGCCGCCCCGAGATCATTGTCGATCTGGCCGACGTCCCTACCCTGCCCGGCGAGCACAACGCTCAGAACGCCGCCGCCGCCTTCGCGGCCTGCGCCGCCCTCGGCATCGACACGGCGACGATCACGGATGCGATCCGGCGCTTTCCCGGCCTCGCCCACCGTCAAGAGCGGGTCGCCCTGGCCGATGGCGTGCTCTACGTCAACGACAGCAAGGCGACCAACGCCGCCGCCGCCGCCCGCGCGCTGTCCTGCTACCAGCCGATCTTCTGGATCGCCGGCGGGCGCGGCAAGGAAGGCGGCGTCGCGGCCCTCGCCCCGTATTTCGACCGCATCGCCCGGGCCTATGTGATCGGCGAGGCCGCCGCCGAATTCGTCAAGCAAATCGGCGACGGCTGCCCCGTCGCCGTGTGCCGGACGCTGGACCGCGCGGTTCATCAAGCCCATCTCGACGCCCGCGCCGACGGCCGCGCGGGTGCCACCGTGCTGTTGTCGCCGGCGGCGGCGTCATTCGATCAGTTTCCCAATTTCGAGGCCCGGGGCGACCGGTTCCGCGCCCTGGTGCATGAGCTGCTCGGCAACGGCAACGCCGATGCCAGCGCCGAAAGGCGGGCCTCATGAGCGCGATTGCCCGCACCGATCGCAGCATCATCGGCCGTTGGTGGTGGACCGTGGACCGCTGGACCCTCGGCGCCTTGGCGCTGCTGGTGCTGATCGGCGCCATGCTGATCCTGGCCGCCAGCCCCTCGGTCGCCGAGCGCATCAACCTCGACGGCTACCACTTCGTGCGCCGGCAATTCATGATCCTGCCGGTCGCGCTCATGGTCATGTTCGGGGTGTCGCTGCTGTCGCCGGTGCAGATTCGCCGGCTCGCGGTCGTCGGGTTCCTGGGGAGCCTGATACTGCTGGCGGCGGTGCCGCTGTTCGGCAGCGAGGTCAAGGGAGCGACCCGCTGGATCAGCCTCGGCGGTTTGTCGGTGCAGCCAAGCGAGTTCGCCAAGCCGTTCTTCGCGGTGGTCTCGGCCTGGATGTTCGCCGAATGGCGCAAGGATGCCGAGTTCCCCGGCCATCTGGTGGCGATCGGCCTCTATCTGCTGTTGATGCTGATGCTGCTGGCGCAACCCGATCTGGGCATGACGGTGGTGGTCTCGGTCATCTGGTTCGGGCAGTTCTTCCTGGCCGGACTACCGATGATCCTGGTCGTCTCACTGATCGGGCTCGGCATCGGCGGGCTGATCGGCGCGTATTTCCTGTTTCCGCACGTCTCCAGCCGGATCGACCGGTTCCTCGACCCGGCCTCCGGCGACAGCTTTCAGGTCGACCGCTCGCTGGAAGCCTTCATGAACGGCGGGTTGTTCGGCACCGGCCCCGGCGAGGGCACGGTGAAAGCCAATCTGCCGGACGCCCACGCCGATTTCATCTTCTCGGTGGCGGGTGAGGAATTCGGCGGCATCGCCTGTCTGGTCATCATCGCGCTCTACGCCTTCGTGGTGCTGCGTGGCTATGCCCTACTGATGTCGCGCAACAGCCTGTTCGTGGTGTTGGCGGCGACCGGCCTGCTGACCCAGTTCGCGTTGCAGGCGCTGATCCACATGGCCTCGGCGGTCAGCCTGATGCCGGCCAAGGGCATGACCTTGCCCTTCGTCTCCTATGGCGGCTCCTCACTGCTGGCGCTCGGCATCGGCATGGGCATGGCGTTGGCGCTGACCCGCCGGCATGCCGGCGCCGAGGAGGATTTGCCATGACCCCCGGGCAGGCGAAATCCGGCCTCGTTCTCCTCGCCGCCGGTGGCACCGGCGGTCATGTGTTCCCGGCCAAGGCGCTGGCCGAGGCGTTGCTGGCGCGCGGGCTGCGCGTCGAGCTGGTCACCGACCGGCGCGGCACCGCCTTCGAGACCGCCCGCGACGGTTTGAAGATCCACCGCATCCGCGCCGCCGGCATCGCCGGGCGCGGGCCGCTGGCCAAGCTGACGGCGGTGGGTGACCTGCTGCTTGGCTATCTGGAGGCACGGGCGTTGATCCGCCGGCTGCGGCCGGACGTGGTGGTCGGGTTCGGCGGTTATGCCAGCGTGCCGACGGTGCTGGCCGCCTCGGCGCGCGGTGTCAGGGTGGTGCTGCACGAACAGAACGCCGTGCTGGGCCGGGCCAACCGGCTGCTGGCGTCCCGCGCCGACGCCATCGCCACCTGCTTCGCCGAGGTCGGCAAGCTGCGCCCGGACCACCGCGACAAGCTGGTGCTGACCGGCAATCCGGTGCGCGCGGCGATCGTCGCCCTGCGCGACAGCCTCTCGCCGCCGCTGAGCCCGGACGGCCCGATCGATCTGCTGATCACCGGCGGCAGCCAGGGGGCCAGCGTGTTCGCCGAGGTGATGCCCGCCGCCGTCGCCTGCCTGCCGGTGGCGTTGCGTGTCCGCCTGCGAATCGCGCAACAGGCGCGCGAGGTCGACTTGGACGATGTGACCGCCGCCTATCGCGCGCTTGGGGTCGAGGCTGACGTCCGGCGCTTCTTCGACGACATGCCCGAGCGGCTGGCCACGGCCCGGTTGCTGATCTGCCGCTCCGGCGCCTCGACCGTGGCCGAGAACACCGCCGCCGGCCGGCCGGCCGTGCTGATCCCCTACCCGCACGCCATCGACGACCATCAGATGGCCAACGCCCGTGCCATCGAGGCCGCCGGCGGTGCTCTCGTGCTACCGCAGGCCGACGCGACACCGGAGACCCTGGCCCGGACGCTTGAGAGTGTGCTGGGCGATCCCGACCGCCTCGCCGCCATGGCCGCCGCCGCCCGCGCGGCCGGCATTCCCGACGCTGATCACCGCCTGGTTGAGTTGGTGCTGCGCACTGCCCGACTGCCCAATGGGGAGAGCGCACGCGCGGCCGACCGTGCCTCGACCATGACCATCCGGAGCGTGGCCGCATGAGAACCATCCCGCTCTCCATCGGCACGCTGCATTTCGTCGGTATCGGCGGCATTGGCATGAGCGGCATCGCCGAGATCCTGCACAACCTCGGCTACACGGTGCAGGGCAGCGACATCGCCGAGAACCCGAACGTCAAGCGGCTGAAGACGCAGGGCATCACCGTGTTCATCGGCCACGACGCGGCTCATGTCGACGACGCCGCGATCATCGTCGTCTCGACCGCCATCTCGCCCGACAACCCGGAACTGCTGGCCGCCCGCCAGCGCATGATCCCGGTGGTGCACCGGGCCGAGATGCTGGGCGAGCTGATGCGGCTGAAATGGTCGATCGCGGTCGCCGGCACCCATGGCAAGACCACCACCACCTCGCTGATCGCCGCCGTGCTCGACAGCGCCGGGCTCGACCCGACGATCATCAACGGCGGCATCATCAACGCCTACGGCACCAACGCCCGGCTCGGCGACAGCGAGTGGATGGTGGTCGAGAGCGACGAGAGCGACGGCAGCTTCGTCAAGCTGCCCGCGACCATCGCCGTGGTCACCAACATCGACCCCGAGCATCTCGACTTCCATGGCACCTTCGAGAAGCTGCAGGATGCCTTCGAGTCGTTCGTGCAGAACATCCCGTTCTACGGCTTCGCCGCCATGTGCCTCGACCATCCGACGGTGCAGGCGCTAATTCCCCGGGTGGCCGACCGGCGGATCGTCACCTACGGCTTCGGTCCGCAGGCCGACGTGCGCGGCGTCGACGTCGAGATAACCCCGGCCGGCTCGCGCTTCACGGCGGTGATCACCGACCGGACCTCGGGCGAGGAACGGCGGATCGAGACCGTGCTGCTGCCGATGTATGGCCGGCACAATGTGCAGAACGCGCTGGCCGCCATCGCGGTGGCGGCGGAGATGGGCCTGCCCGACTCGGTGGTGCGCCAAGGGTTGGAAGCGTTCGCCGGGGTCAAGCGGCGTTTCACCAAGACCGGCAAAGCCGGCGGCATCACGGTGATCGATGACTACGGCCACCATCCGGTGGAAATCTCGGCGGTGCTCAGCGCGGCGCGCGCGGCCTGCGGCGGCGGCAAGGTGATCGCGGTGGTGCAGCCGCACCGCTACACCCGGCTGCGTGATCTGTTCGAGGATTTCTGTCACTGCTTCAACGACGCCGACGCGGTGATCGTCGCCGAGGTCTACCCCGCCGGCGAGGCGCCGATCCCGGGCATCCACCGCGACGCGCTGGTCAACGGATTGATCGCCCGTGGTCACCGCCATGTGGTGGCGCTGGGCGATCCGGTCGAGCTGGCCGCCACCGTGGTCGATCTGGCCAAGCCGGGCGACATGGTGGTCTGCATGGGCGCCGGCAACATCACCGCCTGGGCCCAGGCCCTGCCCGATCAGCTGCGTCACATCCTGGGCGACGGACCGGCAGAGGCCGCTCCAGCCGAGACCACTCCGGCCGAGACCGCTCCAGCCACGTCTCGCGCCCCGGTTCCCTTCCCGATCCGCCGGCCGCCCGGCGGGGGAGGTGCCGCGTGATCACCCTCGCCCCACCACGACACCGCCGAGCCATGACAAAACTGATCGACCGCCTGCCATCGGTGCGCGGCGAGTACCGCGAGAACGCCACGTTGGCGCCGATGACCTGGTTCCGGGTCGGCGGACCGGCCGAAGTGCTGTTTCGTCCGGCCGACGAGGCCGATCTGATGAATTTCCTCGCCGACCGGCCCGGCGACGTGCCGGTCATCGTCGTCGGCATCGGCTCCAATCTGCTGGTGCGCGATGGCGGGGTGCCTGGGGTCGTGGTGCGATTGGCCAAGCCGTTCGCGCAAGTCACCATAGAGGACGACCGGGTGGCCGCCGGTGCCGCCGCGCTCGACGTCACCGTCGCCGCCACCGCGCAGCGTGCCGGGCTGACCGGGCTCGAATTCATGTCGGGCATCCCCGGGTCGATCGGCGGCGGTTTGCGGATGAACGCCGGCGCCTACGGCTCGGAGTTCAAGGAGGTGCTGATTTCGGCCCGGGCGGTCGATCCGTTGGGCCACATCCACACGTTGGCGGTCGACGACATGGGCCTAGGCTACCGGCATTGCGGCGTGCCGGAGGATTGGGTGTTCACCAGTGCCATCTTCCAGGCGCGGTCGGGCGATCCCGCCACCATCCGCCAAGCCATGGACGACATCCGCGACGCCCGCGAGGACACCCAGCCCCGGCGCGTCCGCACCGGCGGGTCGACCTTCGCCAACCCGCCGGGCGGCAAGGCGTGGGAGCTGATCGACGCCGCCGGCTGCCGGGGTCTGACCATCGGCGGCGCCCAGGTGTCGGAGAAGCACTGCAACTTCCTGCTCAATCTCGGCACTGCGACCGCCGCCGACATCGAGCGGCTAGGCGAGGAGGTGCGCCGCCGGGTGCGTGAGACCAGCGGGATCGATCTGCGGTGGGAAATTCGCCGGATCGGTCTGCGGGGAGAGACGGCATGACGCGCGCGAACACCCATGTCGTGGTCCTGAAGGGCGGCTGGTCGGCCGAGCGGGAGGTCTCGCTGGTCACCGGCCGCGAGTGCGCCGCCGCGCTTCGCACCGCCGGCTTCCGGGTTAGCGAGATCGACGTCGACCGCTCGATCGCCAACCGGCTGCAAGAGCTGAAGCCGGACATTTGTTTCAACGCCCTGCACGGTCCGATCGGCGAGGACGGCAACATCCAGGGCCTGCTGAACATCCTCGGCATCCCCTATACCCATTCCGGCGTGCGGGCCTCCTCGGTCGCCATGGACAAGCCGACCGCCAAGGACGTGTTCGCGCGGCACGGTCTGCGCTGCCCCGAGGGCAGGGTCGTCAGCCTCGACGACTTCGCCGACGGCGATCCGATGCCGCGGCCCTATGTGATCAAGCCGATCGATCAAGGCTCCAGCGTCGGCGTTCACATCATGCGCGACGGCTGCAACTTCAGCCCCACGGCCGATACCTGGAGCTTTGGCCAGGCGGTACTCGTCGAGCGGTTCATCGACGGCCGCGAGCTCTCGGTGGCGGTGATGGATGACGAGGCGCTGGCCGTCACCGAAATCACCTCGGAGCGGGGCTTCTACGATTACGACGCCAAATACACCGAGGGCGGATCGGTTCACCTGCTGCCGGCGCCGGTTCCCGACTGCGTGCGCGACGAAGCCTTGGGCGCGGCGCGAACCGCCCATCTCGCGCTCGGCTGTCGTGGCGTGAGCCGGGCGGACTTCCGCTACGATGACACCGCCGCCCAGCCCGGAACCCTGTACCTGCTGGAGGTCAACACCCAACCCGGCATGACCCCGACGTCCCTGGTTCCGGAGCAGGCGGCCCATCGCGGCATACCGTTCCCGGAGCTGGTCGCCCGATTGGTGGAGGAAGCCCGATGCGATTCCTGATGCGCACGCGCTCCACCCCCCGCAAGGCCACCCGCCGTGTCGTCCGCCGGCGGCCGAAGCCGAGCTGGCTGCGCCCGGCCCTGCGGATCACCGCGATCGGCGCGTTCGCCGTGGCGTGTGGCAGCGGCATCGGCTGGGCCTGGCAATCCGGGACGGTGCAACGGGTCTGGTCCTCGACGGTCGCCGGTGTGCACACGATCGCCGCCGAGCAGGGCTTGGCGGTCAACGACGTGCTGGTCACCGGCCGGGGCGAGACCGCGGCCGACGATCTGCTCGCCGCCTTGGATGTGCGGCGGGGCATGCCGATCCTCGCTCTCGACTTGACCGCCCTGCGCGACCGGGTGGCCGCCTTGCCCTGGATCAAGACGGTGCGGGTCGAACGCCGGCTGCCCGACACCCTCTACGTCGCGATCGAGGAACGCCGGCCAATCGGCCTTTGGCAGCGCAACGGCAAGCTGTCGCTGGTCGACGCCGAGGGCACGGTCATCCCGGAGAGCAACATTCGACGGTTCGGCGCCTTGCCGGTGCTGATCGGCGATGACGCTCCGGCGCGGGCGGCCGCGGCCTTGGCCATGCTGTCCGGCGAGCCCGACCTGCGCACCCGGGTTCGGGCGTTGACCTGGGTCGGCGGCCGGCGCTGGACGATACGGCTGGACGCTGGGGGCGGTGTCAGCATCGACGTGCAACTGCCGGAAGGTGACGCCGCCTCGGCTTGGGCGCACCTCGCCGCCTTGGAGCGCGATCACGGTGTGCTGGGCCGCGAGGTCATGACCATCGATTTGCGCATTCCCGACCAACTGATCGTCCGGGTTCCTGGTGGCGCCGAGGAACGCGCCATCGCCCCGGGCAAGAACACCTGATCCGACACCGAGACACAAAGGACCGACCGTGAAGAAACCCCTCGGCAAGATACGAAGCGGCCTCGTCGCCGCCCTCGACATCGGGTCGAGCAAGGTGTGCTGTTTCGTGGCGCGGATCGGCGATCCCGAGTCGAACCCGCTGCTGCCGCGATCCGGCGTGCCGGCGGGGTCGATCCGGGTGGCGGGAATCGGCCATCAGATCTCGCGCGGCGTGAAATCCGGCCAGATCGTCGACATCGATCTGCTGGAGGCGTCGATCCTGAACGCGGTGCACGCCGCCGAGAAGATGGCGGGCGAGACCCTGCGGTCGGTCATCGTCAATATCTCGGGCGGTTGGCCGGCCTCGCAGACGGTCGGCGTCGAGGTGTCGATCGCCGGTCATGAGGTCGGCGAGGCCGACCTGCGGCGGGTGCTCGACCAATGGCGGCATCTGGAAGGCTTGGGCGACCGCGAGCTGATCCACTCGATCCCGGTCGGCTTCACCATCGACGGCGCCAACGGCATCCGCGACCCGCGCGGCATGTTCGGCCAGAACCTCGGCGCGCACATGCATGTGGTCACCGCCACGGCGGGCGCGGTCAAGACCCTGGGGACCGTGATCCAGCGCTGTCATCTGGACATCGACGCCCTGGTGGTCGCGCCCTATGCCTCCGGCCTCGCCACCTTGGTCGACGACGAGATGGACCTCGGCGTCACCGTGATCGACATGGGCGGCGGCACCACCAGCTTCGGCGTGTTCTTCGACGGCAACGTGATCTACAGCGACTGCGTGCCGGTCGGCGGCCAACACGTGACCAACGACATCGCCCGCGGCCTCTCCACGCCGATCCTGGCCGCCGAACGGATCAAGACGCTGTACGGCAGCGCCATCCCCTCGCCGCTCGACGACCAGGAGACCATCGACGTCCCGATCGTCGGCGAGGAGGACAGCGCGCAGCCCAACCACGTCTCCAAATCCCTGCTGGTCGGCGTGATCCGGCCCCGGATCGAGGAGACCTTTGAGCTGGTCCGCTCCCGCCTGGAGGCCAGCGGCTTCGACAAGATCGCCGGCCGCCGCGTGGTCCTGACCGGTGGCGCCAGCCAACTGCCCGGCGTGCGTGAACTCGCTCAGCTGGTTCTCGACAAGCAGGTCCGCATGGGCCGTCCGATCCGGGTTCAGGGGCTTGCCGAGGCCGCCGGCGGCCCGGCCTTCGCGACCTGCGCCGGTCTCTTGGTCTACGCGGCCAACCCGCAACTCGACGCCCCACGGCTGGCGCCGGTTCCGCAATCCGAGCCGGCCGGCCTGGCGGGCCGCGTTGGTTCCTGGCTCAGGGAGCACTTCTGATGCGACGAGCACTGATCATCCAACCCGTGGTCGCGGCGAACGGCGCCTGCTGGCGGCGGCAGGAGGTGAGCGTCACCGCCCCGACGCCCTGCGTGAATCCCGCCGCCTCGCCCCAGGCCCGGCGGCAACCCCAGGCCCGGCAGCAACCCCAGGCCCGGCAGCAACCCGAGGCCCGACAACCCGAGGCCAACACCCATTCTCACGGCGAAAGCCGCACTCCCACCCAACGTGACACGACCAAACCCCGGAGGCCCGCATGACGATCAACATCTCCGTCCCCAATGAGGACAACGACCTGACTCCGCGCATCACCGTGATCGGCGTCGGCGGCGCCGGCTGCAACGCGGTCAACAACATGATCCGCTCCAATCTGGAGGGGGTCGAGTTCATCGCCACCAACACCGACGCCCAGGCGCTCAAGCAATCGCTGGCCGACCGCCGCCTGCAACTCGGCGCGAACGTCACTCAAGGCCTCGGCGCCGGCTCGCGGCCCGATGTCGGCCGCGCGGCGGCCGAGGAGTCGATCGACGCGATTCTGGAGAATCTCGGCGACAGCAACATGTGCTTCATCACCGCCGGCATGGGTGGCGGCACCGGCACGGGCGCGGCCCCGGTGATCGCCCAGCTCGCGCGCGAGCGCGGTATCCTAACCGTCGGCGTGGTGACCAAGCCGTTCCACTTCGAGGGCCAGCACCGCATGAAGCTGGCCGAGGCCGGGATTGAGGAGCTAACCCAGTACGTCGACACCCTGATCATCATCCCGAACCAGAACCTGTTCCGGGTCGCCAACGAGAAGACCACCTTCGCCGACGCCTTCAACATGGCCGACGACGTGCTGCATTCCGGTGTGCGCGGCGTCACCGACCTGATGATCATGCCGGGCCTGATCAACCTCGATTTCGCCGACATCCGCACGGTGATGAGCGAGATGGGCAAGGCAATGATGGGCACCGGCGAGGCGTCGGGCGAGAAGCGCGCGGTCGATGCCGCCGAATCCGCGATCAACAACCCGTTGCTCGAAGACAGCTCGATGAAGGGGGCCAAGGGTGTTCTGATCAACATCACCGGCGGTTTCGACATGACCCTGTTCGAGGTCGACGAGGCGGCCAACCGGATCCGCGAGGAGGTCGACGCCGAGGCCAACATCATCTTCGGCTCAACCTTCGACGAGAAAATGGACGGCATGATGCGGGTCTCGGTGGTGTCGACCGGCATTGCCGCCGAGGGCCAGATCATCAAACCGCGCCCGCAACTGTCGCTGGTCCGGGCCCAGGCCAAGAACGCCGCCAAGTCCGGCGCTGACGCTCCGGCGGAGGCGGCGGCGATGGCGACCACCATGTCGAGCCTCGACATCTCACGGCAAGCCGAGGCGGGGATCGGTGAGCTGATCATGCCAACGGCACCGGCGGCCACCGAACCATGGACCGAAACAGCCGCGGCCGAAGCCGAGGAGTCGGCCCTGTTGCTGGATGACGCCATGGCGGACATGGCGCAGCAGGCGGCCGCCACCGGCACCGACGACGCGGTCGGCACGCCGGGTCAGCCACCCGCCTTCGATCCCGCGACGCCGGCGACCGCCAAGCTCGAAGAGCAGCCGTTCATCGCCCCGGCTCCGACCCTGCCGCCGCGCCGGCCGGAGCCCGCGAGCGCCTCGGCCGATACCTTCCGGGCCAGCGATCTGGTGAACGCCGGCCCCAAGGCCGAACCGCGCAAGAACAGCGGCACCAGCCTGTTCCGGCAGATCACCGGGCTCGGCCGCAAGGTCGACGCGACGGACGAGACACCGGACGAGACGCCGGTGCCGGCCGCCGCGAAACCGACCCCCACGCCGACGCCGGCCGAGCAGCCGCGCCTAGGCGCGCTGAGCCCGACCGACCGGGTGCGGCCGACCCAGGCGGAGGACGATATGCTGGATATCCCGGCGTTCCTCCGTCGGCAGGCCAACTGAACGGCTCAACCCTCGGATTCTCCGAAGGTTTTTCCGTAACAGTCGGTAACAAAGAGTGATTTGGGTACCCCGGTGGGTCTTGATACACCTACCGGGGTATTGCTTTGATCGGCGCGGCTGTTCGCTCCCCCTATCAAAGCAATCATTTGGGGCATCACAGGGGCCAGGTTATGGCGATCGTGACACGATCACAGCCGCTCGGCGCGACAGTGGTCCGGCAACGGACGCTGAAGGCACCGATCCCGTGCCGTGGCGTCGGTCTGCATTCCGGGGCGCTGGTGGCGATGACGCTGGTGCCGGCCCCGGCCGACCATGGCATCGTGTTCCACCGCACCGATGTGACCGACCGTGACCCGATCATCCCGGCCCGGTTCGACCGCGTGGTCGACACCCGGCTCTGCACCATGATCGGCAACGATGACGGCGTGACCGTCGGCACGGTCGAGCATCTGATGGCCGCCTTGGCCGGCTGCGGCATCGACAATGCCCTGATCACGCTCGACGGACCCGAGGTGCCGATCATGGACGGCTCGTCGGAGCCGTTCGTGTTTCTGGTCGACTGCGCCGGCACGGTCGCGCTCGACGCGCCGCGCCACGCCATCGAAATCCGCAAGCCGATCACCGTCGAGGCCGGCAGCAGACGCGTGACGCTGAGCCCGGCGCGGCGGTATGAGATCAATTTCACGATCGACTTCGACAACCCGGTGATCCAGCGCTCGGAGCTGGACGTGCATCTGGTCAACGGCACCTTCAAGCACGAGCTGGCCAGCGCCCGCACCTTCGGCTTCCTGGAAGAGGTCGAGATGCTGCGCGGCATGGGCTTGGCCCGCGGCGGCTCGCTGGAAAACGCCATCGTCCTCGACGGCGACAAGGTGCTGAACGAGGAAGGGTTGCGGTTCGAGGACGAGTTCGTGCGCCACAAGGTGCTGGACTGCATCGGCGATCTCTACCTCGCCGGAGCGCCGCTGATCGGCCGGGTTTCAGCGGTCAAGGCCGGCCACCAGCTCAATAACGCGGTGCTGCACGCCCTGTTCGCCGACCCGAGCGCCTATGCCATGGTCGAGATGGACGACGCGATGATGACGGCCGGCGACGACGCCTACGAGGCGGTAGCCGCCACGGCGTGAGCGATCCGACGTGCACCACACATGAAAAAGCCCCGGCCGAACGACCGGGGCTTTCGTGTTTCGGCGCGACGCGGCCGGTTATTCGGCGGCCTGCGCGGCACGCGGGGCCGTGCGGACCAAGGCGTCGTAATCCTCGACCATCATCCGCGTGACCTCGCCGGGGGTGAAGCGGTAGGCCCCGATCTCACCGACCGGGGTGACCTCGGCGGCGGTGCCGGTCAGGAAGCATTCCTCGGCCTCGGCCATGTCCTCCGGCCGGATTTGCCGTTCCACCACCTCGATGCCGCGCGCCCGCGCCAGCCCGATCACCGTGCGTCGGGTAATGCCGTCGAGGAAGCAGTCCGGCGTCGGCGTGTGCAACCGGCCGTCCTTCATCAGGAAGAACACGTTGGCCCCCGTCGCCTCGGCCACCAGACCGCGATAGTCGAGCATCAGGGCGTCGTGGAATCCGGCTTTCTCCGCCTTATGCTTGGACAGGGTGCAGATCATGTACAGCCCCGCCGCCTTGGCGTGGACCGGCGCGGTCTCCGGCGCCGGGCGGCGCCAGTCGGACAGCACCAGCCGGATGCCCTTCATCTTCGCCTCGGGGTCGAAGTAGGACGGCCACTCCCAGGCGGCGATCGCCAGATGGATGGCGTTCTGCTGCGCCGACACCCCCATCATCTCGCTGCCGCGCCAAGCGACCGGCCGCACGTAGCCGTCGGCGATGCCCATCGCGTCCAGCACCTGGCGCTTGGCCGCCTCGATCTCGGCGACCGAATAAGGAATCTCGAAATCCAGCGCGGCGGCCGAGCGGTGCAGGCGCTCGGTATGCTCGACGGTGCGGAAAATATGGCCGCCATAAACGCGTTCGCCCTCGAACACGGAACTGGCATAATGCAGACCGTGGGTAAGCACATGCACATTGGCCTCGCGCCACGGCGCGAGGTTGCCGTCGAACCAAATAACGCCGTCGCGGTCGTCGAAGGGAATCAAGGACATGATGTCGTTTCCTACCTGGCTACCCCGTTTCGGCGATTCGGTTCGAAATGATCTTCAGCCTATCGCCCGGAGTACTTTTGTTACGTCCATTGAGAGACCCGCATAACATTCGCAAGAAAGTAAGTCAACATGGTTGACGTAAAGGCCGTAGCCAATCCGCTGTTCCTGCGTGAGGAGGAACTCCGTCAGGCGATCGAGATGCTGTTCTTCGCCTACCGGGATTTCACCGGCGAGCCGGACTCCATGTTGGCGGAGCTGGGGTTGGGCCGGGCACACCACCGGGTGATCTATTTCGTCGGCCGCAACCCGGGGATCACCGTCTCGGAGTTGCTGAACATTCTGAAGATCACCAAGCAGAGCCTGAGCCGGGTGTTGAGCCACTTGGTTAGCGAGGGCTACATCAATCAGCGCCCGGGCGACCGCGACCGCCGCCAGCGGCTGTTATCGTTGACCGACAAGGGGGTGGAGCTGGAGCACCGGCTGACCGCCAACCAGCGCGAGCGGATCGCCGCCGCCTTCCGTACCGCCGGCGCCGACGCGGTCCAGGGTTTCCGGCTGGTGCTGCACGGCATTATCGATCCGGAGGACCGGCGGCGTTTCGATATCGGCCGGAGCAAGCCCGGGATGCCGCCGACGCGGACGGCCGCCGGCCACCGCTGAGCCTAGTGGGAGGCGCGTGATCGGATGACCGACGAGGCAACCAGCGCCGGCACCGTGACCGGCGAGCCGCCGCACATCCTGGTGGTCGACGACGACGAGCGCTTGCGCCGCCTGTTGCGCCGGTTCCTGGTCGACAACGACTTTCGCGTATCGACCGCGGCGACCGCCGCCGACGCGCGGTCGCGCCTGAACGGATTGCTGTTCGACCTGATCGTGCTCGATGTGATGATGCCCGGCGAGAGCGGGCTGGAGTTGACCCGCGCGTTGCGCGCCAGCAACGACGTGCCGATCCTGATGTTGACCGCCATGGGCGAGGCCGAGGACCGAATTACCGGCCTTGAAAGCGGCGCCGACGACTATCTGCCCAAACCGTTCGAGCCACGCGAGCTGCTGCTACGCATCCGCACCATCCTGCGGCGGGTCGGCGACCGGGCGGCGTCAGCGCCAAGCGCCAGCGGCGACGCGGTCCGGTTCGGGCCGTTCCGGTTCGACGACACCGCCAACATGCTGTTCCGGAATGACCAGCCGGTGCGCTTGACCGAGGCCGAGATCACGCTGCTGCGCGCCTTTGCCGCCGCACCCGGCATCACCTTCAGTCGCGAGGATTTGGTGGCACGCAACGCGGTCAACGGCGGCGAGCGCACGGTCGACGTGCAGATCACCCGCTTACGGCGTAAGATCGAGGACGATCCGAAGTTTCCGCGCTTCTTGCAGACGGTGCGCGGAAAAGGTTACGTGCTGCGCGTGGACTCCTAATCACCAGGAGGGCGCCGATGGTCGACACACTCCGAGCCGACGCGACCCGCACCGACGAGCCGAGTTTCGCCCGCGGCACCCAAACAAAGGGTGGCACCCGCCGGTTCAAGCTCGACCGTTGGATCAAGCGCTTTCTGCCCAAGACCCTGTTCGGCCGGACTCTGGTGATTATCGTGACACCGCTGGTGCTGATGCAGGCGATCTCGGCGTATGTGTTCTACGACCGGCACTGGGACATCATGACCCGGCGGCTGGTGCACAGCCTGGCCGGCGACATCGCCTTCCTTATCGAGGAACTGCAACCACCGATCACCGACGAGGCCGTCGCCAGGCTGTCCGACCGCGCCGGCCGGCATTTCGGCATCCATCTTGGTTGGCGGCCCGGTGCCATTCTGCCGAACCAGCCAGCGATCCCGCTGTTCGCCGAGACCGAAACCGCCATGCGCGAGGCCATGATGGCGAAGGTGCGCCGACCGTACGTCATGTTCACCGAAGCCACCGACCGCCAGCTTGAGATCCTGGTCCAGCTGCCCGACGGTGTGCTGCAGGTGCGGACACATAAAAAACGGCTGTACAGCTCCAGCACCTACATCTTCATCCTGTGGATGATCGGCACCTCGCTGGTGTTGTTCGCCATCGCCATCGTCTTCATGCGCAATCAGATCCGGCCGATCCGTCGGTTGGCGATCGCCGCCCGCGCCTTCGGCCTTGGCCGCGAGGTCACTGGCTTCAAGCCGGAAGGCGCCACCGAAGTACGCCAGGCCTCGATCGCCTTCCTGCAGATGAAGGGGCGGATCAACCGCCAACTTACCCAGCGCACCGAAATGCTGGCCGGGGTCAGTCACGACCTGCGGACCCCGCTTACGCGGATGAAACTGCAGCTCGCCATGCTGGGCGACGACGCCGAGATCGCCGAGCTGCGCACCGACATCACCGAGATGGAACGCATGGTCGAGGGCTACCTCGCCTTCGTGCGCGGCGAAGGCAGCGAAACCCCGATCGGCTGCGACGTCGGCACGCTGGTGGCGGATGTGGTGCAGAACGAACGGCGCGAAGGACCGCCGATCACCTACGAGCGGCCGGACGATGGCGCCGCCGCGCTGCCGGTTCGGCCGAACGCGCTGAAACGCGCGGTCGCCAACCTGATCCAGAACGCCAAACGCTATGGCAGCGCCGTGCGGGTCGCCGTCGTGCGCGCCGCTGACGTGGTCGAGATCACCATCGATGACGACGGCCCCGGCATCCCCGCCGACGAACGCGAGACCGCCTTCCAGCCCTTCGTGCGGCTGGAGCCCTCGCGCAACCCCGCGACCGGCGGCACCGGTCTGGGCCTCACCATCGCCCGCGACGTGGTGCGCGGTCACGGTGGCGAGCTCACCCTGGAGGACGCGCCAACAGGTGGTCTGCGCGCGCGGATCCAGCTTCCGGTGTAGCGGAAATTGAATTAGTGCAGACGGCCGCCGTTCGGCACCGGGTGCGACGGCTGGATCAACACCACCTTGCCGTCGGCGTCGGGGAACCCGAGGGTCAGCACCTCGCTCATGAACGGGCCGATCTGCCGCGGCGGGAAATTGACCACCGCCGCCACTTGCCGGCCCAACAGGGCCGCCGGCGTGTACAGATCGGTGATCTGGGCCGAGGTTTTCTTGACGCCGATCTCCGGGCCGAAATCGATCCACAGCTTGTAGGCCGGCTTGCGCGCCTCGGGGAAGTCCTGGACATCGGTCACCGTACCGACCCGGATGTCGACCGCGAGAAAATCGTCGAACGCGATGATCGGAGTCACGGTGGATTGAGTGGTCTGGTTCATCCCTGCGTCCCCCGGTGTGATGCGCGCTTGGCGCCTAACACATGGGCGCGCGCGAGCACAAGCGGCAGACACAAACGGCAGACATGAAAAAGGCCGCCCGGGGTGCCGAGCGGCCTTTCGCCGGTCCGTCGTGCGACGGAGGCTTACTTCTTCGCGCCGGCCTTAACCGCGACCTCACGCAACTCGTCCAGGCTCTCGGTGACACGCTTGTTGATCACGTCGACCGCCTCCTGGTTCGACTTGGTCGCCAACTCGGCCAGCTCGCGGGCGTTGGACATCGCCTTCTCCATCGCCGACTTCACCATGTCGGCCTGCTGGGCAAGCTTCTGCTCCGGCGCACCGGTCTTGGTCATGTCCTGGATCGCGGCGCTTGCCTGTTCGGCAGCCTCGCGCATGATCTGGGCCTGACGCTGGGCGACCGCCTGCATGGATTCGATCATGATCTGATTGGCCTGGGCCAACGCCTCGAAGTTCTTCTTGCTGGCGGCCATCATGGCGTCGGCGTCGAAATTGGGAATCTTGAACTCGCCCATGAACTGCTTGGGGTCGAAATCGGTGAATGGATTCTTGAACTCGGTCATCGGTCTCTCCTGTCGTCTTGGTGGGCGGTGCTGCTTAGGCGGCATGAACCGGAAAATGCTGCACCGCAAAATGACGACTGGTACATGGTCTTGAGTTGGATCGATGTCAATAAAAATTGTGCAGTGCAGCAATTTTTATTGACATCGATCTCACGGCCGCGCGGCGCGCCCTCGGCCAAGCTCACCGCGCGCCGCCGCCGAGCGACGGATCAAGGCCAGCACGCCGTCGACCGCGGACTCCGCGATCGGGGCCGCGACCGCCCCCCACCGGCGGTCCAGACTGCCGCCCGGCACCACATTTTCCTGGTCGACCGTGCCGATCTCGCGCCCGCGGGAATCCATCACCGCCCAGGAGACCGCCACGCGATCACGGCCGTCCTTCAGCCGGGTCAGGCTCACGTCGGCCTGCACCACATAGCCGCCGGGAACAACGTCGGCGGTGACCTCCGCCGGCCCTTGACCGAGCGCCAGTCCCATGGCCCGGCGCAGCAGGCCGTTGCCATCACCCGGCGCGCCGGAAACGGGATAGACCGCGATCGCCGGCCGGCCACTCGCTTCGCTGTCCGCCGTGGCGCGATACGGCATGATCCAATCGGCGACCGAGGCAAGTGATGCGGCCAACGCCTCGTCCGACGCGATGGCATCGGTCCGTTCCCCAAGCACCACCCCATCCGGCCGAGCCAAGGTCCAGGTAATGGCGAGCGCGCCATCGGGCTGGCGGGCGCCAACGCTCGCCAGGAAAAGGCTGGCCCGATTGCTCGCCTTGTCGGTGGCGGCGATCCCATGATCCTGCAACGCCTCGGCGGTCAGCGCCGCGATCAGCCGGCCGGTCGCATCGGCCACGCCCTCGACCGGCAGCACCGACACCCCCTCGGTGGCGGGTGCGATCAGCTCCGAGGCGCGAGCCAACACCGGCGCGTCCTTGGCGAAGGGCTGCGGCACCGACCCACAGGCGGCGACCGCCCACGGCAGCGCCGCGACCGCGATCGACAGCCGGAGACGGAGCGGCAGGGAAATCCTCTGGCTCACAGGATACAGCTCACCATCAGCCCGAGGATCAGCACGCTCAAAAAGATCCAAAGATGCGGCATGGATGTGGATATGCCTCCACCGGCACTACTTGGCAACGAGTTCCAGCGGCATGGCCGACAACCGCTCCGGCGCGCCGTCGGTGACGATCACCGTCTCGCCCAGGGTCATGGCCTGTCCCGCCTCGCTGTCCATCAGGATCATATGCAGGAAGAACACCATGTCCGGCGCCGCCTCCACCGGGTTGCCGTGATAGAACATCGGGTAATCCATCCAGATCGGCGCGAACACCGCTCCCAGGGAGTAACCGCAGGCGTTCAGCCGCGCGTGCCGCAGGCCGTGCGCATCCATCACCCGGGCATGGGCGTCGAACACCTCGCCGATCGGCCGTCCGGGCCGCAGCGCCAGCTTGCACGCCGCCAACGCCTCGACGCAGGCGTCGAACATATGACGCTGGTGATCGGAGACCGGCCCGATCGGGATCGTGCGCATCAGACACGCGTGGTAGTGCCGGTAAGCCCCGGCAAACTCCAAAGTCAGTTGGTCCCGGGCATCCAGTACCCGGCGCCCCGAGAAGTACCGGCACAACAAGGCGTCCGGGCCGGAACCGATGATGAACTCGTTACCGGCGTAGTCGCCGCCGCCACGAAACACCGCGCCCTGCATGGCGGCCAGGATATCGCCCTCATCCGCCCCCGGCCCGGTCAGCGCGTGCGCCGCGCGCAGCGCGTCGTCGGCCAGCTCGGCGGCGCGGTGCACATAAGCCAGCTCGGCCGGTGACTTGATCAGGCGCAAGGTGGAGATCAGCTCGGAGATGTCCAGCAACGTGGCGAAGCCATCGAGTGCCGCGTCCAGCCGCTTGCCGTTGCGGGCGTTGAGACCGTATGCGTCGTACTCGACGCCCAGCCGGTGGCCGCGCGCGCCCAGCCCGTCCAGCATGTCCTTCAGATCGTCGGCCGGGGACGCGCCGTCGCGGTCGACCCAGATGCGGATGTCCTCGATCACGCTGGTGTTCCGCGCCTGGCGCAAATCCGGGGCACGGGTCAACAGCACGATCCGGCCATCCTGGGACAGATAGAGGCATTGGAAAAAACAGAAGCCGAACGTGTCGTACCCGGTGAGCCAATACATGCTCTCCTGGCGGAACATCAGCAGCCCGTCCAGCCCGCCGGCTTGCAGGGCGGCGCAGGCTTGGCGCTGACGGTCGGCGTATTCCGCGCGCTCGAAATGCAACGCCATGCTCTCACTCCCCCAGGGTGATGGTCGACAGCTGCCGTCCGTAATCCGGCTCGTCGCGATGGCGCGAGCGGCGGTAGCTGAAGAAGTTGGCTTCATCCCGGCAGGTGTCACAATCGAGGCGGAACATCTCGCCAAGGCCCATCTTGGACAGCCGGCTGACCAGATAGCCGGACAGATCGAACAGGAAATGCCCCGGCTTCTCGGCCGGCTCGAAGAACCGGCCGTTGGCGCTGTCCTGGTCCTGGAACGGGGCGGGGAACTCCGGGCCGACTTCATAGGAGGTGACGCCGATGCACGGGCCGACGGCGGCACGGATGTTATCGGCGCGGGCGCCCAACTCGATCATGGCGTCAACCGTGGCCTCGCACACCCCACCGAGCGCGCCGCGCCACCCGGCGTGCGCGGCGCCGATCACCCCGTCGGCCGGCGAGGCGAACAACACCGGCGCGCAATCAGCCGCCAACACCCCCAACGCGATGCCGGGCTGACTGGTGACGAATGCATCGGCTTCACGCCGGACGTCGGGGTCGGCCCCCTCGTCCACCGTGATCACGGTGGCGGAGTGCACCTGGTGATTGGTGAACAACACCCCGGCCGGCAAATCCATCGCCGCCATCGCCCGCGCCCGGTTCGCGTCCACCGCCGCGCGATCGTCGCCCGACCCACGGCCGCAGTTCAGCGAGGTATAAATCCCCCGGCTGACGCCGCCGCGCCGGGTGAAGAAGGCGTGCCGTACCCGCCCGGCGTCGAACCCGTCGATCTGGATCACCGCCTCACCCTCGCTTTCAACGACGAACCGCCCGTCGCCCGACCTTAAGACCGGGGCTCAAGACCGGGGCTCAAGACCGGGGCTCAAGACCGGGGGGCACCGGATCGCCCGGCGCGGTCCACGCCACCACCTTGAACAAGGTGCCCATTTCCCCGGGTTCGATCAAGCGGCGCAGGGCGGCGCGCACATCCCCTCGCGTCGCGGTGTCGGCATCGCGCATCAAACGCTCGGCGCGGGCTTCGATTCCCAACCGCCGCAGGAACACACCCTGATCGACCGGTCCATGCGCCACCGCCCCCGCCTCGGTGACCACGCGGGCCAAAGCGGCGAAATCGACGTGTGCGGTCAGATCGGCCTCGCCCAGGGTGCCAAGCACATCGGCGTAGGCGTGGTCTTTCACCGCTTGCAAGCTATCGCCGGCCGCGCTCGCCTCGTGGCCATAGTCGATCACCAGCGCCGCGCCGCCGCTTGCCATCACCCGGTCGGCGATCGACCGCGCCACGCCCAGCGACGGCGGCGACACCTCGGCCACCGCGTCATCCGGCGCTGCGCGCGCAACATCCGGCGCCAGCAGGGCGGCATGGGGGGACGGGCCGGGGGTCAGGGTCCAGACCAACCCGCCGCTGTCCGGATCAAGGGCGACCCGCCGCTCCCGCCACAGCCCGCCATCACGCACCAGCTGCGCGATCGGCAGCGCGTCGAAAAACTCGTTGGCGATGACGATGGCGGGGCCGTCGGGCACGGTCGCGAGGTCCGTGTGCCAAACCGCCGCCTCGCCGGCCAGCCGCTGTTGCTGCCGGGCGCGGAGCACCGGGCTCATCTCGACCAGATGCGGGGTAAGCGACTCGCGAAAGCCCGGCATCTGGCGGGCGGCGCGCAGGGCGTCGCTCATCAGCGTGCCGCGCCCGGGACCCAGCTCCACCAGATGGATCGTCCCCGGCGCGCCCAGATTTTGCCAGACCACCGCCGCCCACAACCCGATCAACTCGCCGAACATCTGGCTGATCTCGGGGGCGGTGACGAAATCGCCGTCCCGGCCGAACGGGTCGCGGGTGGCATAGTAGCCGTGGTCGGGATGCATCAAGGCATCGGCCATCACGTCGAGCAGCGGCAGCGGTCCCTCCGCCGCGATGCGCCGGACGAGATGGGTCGCGAGCTTCAACGGGGGCCGCTCATCAGGGGACGATCATCCCTTGATGGTCGTTGCCGGCCGCGAGATCGCCCACCAGATCAGGAACACGCCGAACAGGATCATCGGCAGCGACAGCACCTGCCCCATGGTCACGAGGGCGAACACGAAGCCGAGATGGGCGTCGGGCTCGCGGAAGAACTCGACCGTCGAGCGGAACACGCCGTAGCCGATCAGGAACGCGCCGACGACGATCCCGGGCCGTGCGCGGACCCCCGGACGGCGGGCCAGCACCAGCAGGATGACGAACAGCACCCCACCCTCCAGCGCCGCCTCGTACAATTGCGAGGGATGGCGCGGCTCCGGCCCGCCGCGTGGGAACACCATGGCCCACGGCACGTCACCGGCGGCGCGGCCGAACAGCTCGCCGTTGATGAAGTTGGCGATGCGGCCGAAGAACAAGCCGATCGGCGCCGCCGCCGCCACGATGTCGCCGATCGCCAGGATCGGCGCCTTGGTCTGGCGGGCGAACAGCACGATCGCCGCCACCACGCCCAGCATGCCGCCGTGGAACGACATGCCGCCGTTCCACACCATGAATATCTCCAGCGGATTCTGCAGGAAATAAGCCGGATTGTAGAACAGCACGTAACCCGCCCGGCCGCCGAGCACGACGCCCAAGGTGGCGTACAGCACGAAGTCGTCGAGCAATTTGGGGGTGAAATACGCCGGCGGCCGCGCCGCCAGCCACAGCGCGTAGCGCCAGCCGATCATGATGCCGGCGATATAGGCCAGCGCGTACCAGCGGATCGCGAACGGCCCAATGGCGACCGCGATCGGATCGATCACCGGAAACGGGATGGCGAGGGTGATCATGCGGACAACTGCTCCTGTGGGGTGAGGGACCGTAACCCTATCGGTATGGGTCTTCCTGGGTCAGATAGTCCTGGACGTAACGCCGCACCCCCTCTTCCAGGCTGGTGAACTGCCCGGGATACCCGGCGTCGCGCAACCGCTCCATACGGGCCTGGGTGAAGTATTGATACCTGTCGCGGATCGCCTCGGGGGTGTCGATATAGGTAATCCGCTCCTTCTGGCCAAGGGCGGCGAACACCGCGCGGGCCAGATCGGCGAAGCTGCGGGCGGCACCGGTGCCGAGGTTGAAAATGCCGTTGACGGCCAGCGCGCCGTACAGCCACAGCATCACATCCACCACGTCATCGACATGGATGAAATCGCGCGTCTGCCCGCCATCCTCGTAATCCGGACGATGAGATTTGAACAGCGTCGCCCCCTCCCCCGCCTGGATCTTGGGGGTGATGTGGGCGACCACGCTTCTCATTCCGCCCTTGTGGTACTCGTTGGGGCCGTAGACGTTGAAGAACTTCAACCCGACCCATTGCGGTGGGTGCGGCTTACGCGCCGCCAGCTTGACCGCCCGGCGGTCGAACAGGTGCTTCGACCAGCCATAGGCGTTCAACGGCCGCAGCGTCGCCTGCGCCTCCGGACTCCCATCGTCGTCGAACCCCTGCGCCCCATCGCCGTAAGTCGCCGCCGACGACGCGTAGATCAGCCGGGTGTCATGCCGCGCGCACCACTGCCAGAGCCGCAGCGGCAGGGCGACGTTCTCGCGCACGATCCGATCGGCGTCGCGCTCCGTCGTCGAGGAGATCGCACCCATATGGAAGATCGCCTCGACGGCGCCACGGTTGTCTTCCAAAAAGTCGAAAAAATCCTCGGGCGGGATGATCGCCGCCAGGTCACGCTTGGCGATGTTGCGCCATTTCTCGTCCGAGCCGAGCCGATCCACCACCACCAGATCCGGGCCATCGGGACCCAACCGCCGCTCCAGCCCGGCAACCAGGTTGGAGCCGATGAATCCGGCGCCGCCGGTGACGATGATCATGGGTGACCTCCGACGCGAAACGTGTCAGCCGGCGGGCGCGCGGAACGTCGCCGGGCGGGCGAAGATCCGCCGGACCATCGGCTCGAACGCTTCCAGCGGCATGGTGTGGGCGGTCGGGTCGAACGCCGGCGCGTCATACCGCTCGCAGAACAGCACCGTCCGTTCGAACGCCGGGTGGCCGCGATACGTCTCGCGCTGGGTGTGATCGCGGCCCAGGTGCTGCCAATAGTAATAGCCCTGGAACACACCGTGCATCAGCACCATCCAGGTGTTTTCCTCGCTGACATAGGGCCGGACGATCGAGGCGGCGAAGGACGGATGATCGACCGGCGCCATCAGCTCGCCGATGTCGTGCAGCAGCGAGCAGATGATCATGTCCTCGTCGCCGGGGTTGTCCTGATACGCCAGGGTCGCGGTCTGCAGGGAATGCTGCAGGCGGTCGACCTGAAAACCGGCCGTGGCGCCGCCCATCAGCCGCAAACTGCTGAGCACATGATCCGCCATCTCGGTGCGCTGGATCTCCGCCTCGTTCCGGGCCAACAGCCGGATATCCTCCGGCGAGGCGAGCTTCAAATCGGTAAAGCTTACGTGATCCTTGAGCGTGACCATGATCCCACCTCCGTCACCGGATTCAGCCGCGAACGCGCGCCGTGCATCCGGGCCGCGACTCAGACGGCGCGGAGCCTACACCGCCGCACCGACCAACCCAACCCTAGTGGGCTGAGTCACGAGATGTTTGGGACCTGTTGTCGACACCGTGTCGGCATGCCATATCGACGGCAAGGAGGACTGATCATGCAGACTCGAAGCCGTATCTTCGACGACCTTGCCCGCGTGGCCAATGGTGCGCTCAGTGCGGCCGCCGGTGTGCGGGCTGAGATTGAGCAGTTGATCCGCCAACAGCTTGAGCGGTTCCTCGCCGACCGGGATCTGGTCACCCGCGAGGAATTCGACGCGGTTGAGGCCATGGCCGCCAAGGCACGCGCCCAGCAGGAGGCGCTGGCTGTCCGCGTCGCCGCCTTGGAGGCGCAACTGGCCGACACCAAGAAGGCATCGCCCAAAGCCAAGCGCGCGAGCCCTGCCACGGCCGCCGACCGGCGACACGCCGGCGCCCCGAGACGGGTGACCGCTCGAACCCGCAAGATTGACGAAACACCACCGAAAAAAGAGTGATTCGCCGGTTTCGGCCGATCCGGCCGTGTGAGCGACTCGGTACGAATCCAAGGCACGGGTCCGAGGCGGTCCGAATACATGCCCTGAAATCAACATCTTCGGGTGACCCGCTACATTTGCCTGTGAATCTTTCTTTGGCCGCAAAATCTTGTGTTGAATCGGGATTCGGACTTTGAAACTCTATTGCTCGTGGTGACGCGGCGGCTTACACCACAAGATGTGGCCGACACCTTGACCGATCGGCTTAATCTCTAGACCCCACGTGGCCGTCCCGACGCGCCGGCCCGCGCGCCTGAAGGGGGAGCTTTCCGATATGTCGCTCACCTACGTCGACACCGCGGTCGTTCATCAGAACCCACTCGACCTGCTTGAAGAGATTGTCGGGGCGAATGACTGGGCCTTCGATCGGGCCAGCAGCGATGAGCTCGCGGTCGAGATCACCGGACGCTGGTGCGACTACCGGCTGTACTTCCTCTGGCAGGAGGATCTTGGCGCGTTGCATTTCTCCTGCCTGCTGGAAAGTCGGGTGCCGATCGAGAAACGCCGCGAGGTCAGCTTGCTGCTGGCCTTGGTCAACGAGAAGATGTGGCTCGGCCATTTCGACCTGTCGTCCGAGGACGGCACGCCGATGTTCCGCCACACCCTGCTGGTCCGTGGCGCCGGCGGCGTCTCGGTCGAGCAAATGGAAGATCTCGTCGAGGTGGCGCTGAGCGAGACCGAGCGGTTCTTCCCCGCCTTCCAGTTCGTCATCTGGGGCGGCAAGTCGGCCGAGGAGGCGGTGGCGTCATCGTTGCTCGACGTCGTCGGCGAGGCGTGACGCCATGACCCACGCGGCCCCCCTGCTGTTGATCGGCTGTGGCAAGATGGGCGGCGCCATGCTGGCCGGCTGGCTCAACGGGGGTCAGGCGGCGGGCGGCGTCCATGTGGTGGAACCTCATGCCGAGGCGATGGGCGCGCTCGCCGCGCGATCCGACGTCACGGTTCATGCCACCGCCGATGCCGTGCCAGCCGACCTCGCCCCGAGCGTGGTGGTCCTGGCGGTCAAGCCGCAATCGATGGATGAGGCGCTGGCGCCGCTGGCCCGGTTCGTCGCTCCAAGCACCTGCTTTCTTTCGATCGCCGCCGGTAAGACCATCGGCTATTTCGAGACCCATCTGGGTGCGGGTGCGGCGATCGTGCGCGCCATGCCGAACACCCCCGCCGCCGTTGGCCGGGGCATCACCGCCTATGTCGCCAACGCCCACGTGACCCCCGCCCAGAAAACCCATGCCCATGGCCTGTTGGAATCGGTGGGCGAGGTGATCGAGGCCGAGCGCGAAGACTGGCTCGACCCGGTGACGGCGCTGTCCGGCGGTGGGCCGGCCTATGTGTTCCTTTTGATCGAGACCCTGGCCGCCGCCGGAGAGAAGGCCGGGCTGCCGGCCGACTTCGCCATGAAGCTGGCGCGGGCCACCGTCTCGGGGTCCGGCGAGTTGGCGCGGCAAGCCTCGGAGCCGGCCTCGCAACTGCGCATCAACGTCACCAGCCCCGGCGGCACCACCGCCGAAGCGCTGCGCGTGCTGATGGATGAAACCACCGGCATCCAGCCGATTTTCGACAAAGCCATCGCCGCGGCCACGGCGCGCTCAAAGGAGCTGGCGGGGTAGCGGGTCCACGAGTCCCCTGGACCTTTCACGGTTCCGACGACATATCAGCGGTATGAAAGACACCGATACCGCTCCACGTGACGCGCTGTTGGATGCCGCCTTGGATATGGCGGCGGAAAGCGGGTGGTCCGCCGTCAGCATCGCCGCCGCCGCCGAACGGGCCGGGATCGAGCCGCAGGCCGCCCGCCGGATTGCCCGTGGCCGCGCCGAGCTGCTGGTGCGGCTGACCGAGCGGGTGGACGCGGCCATGCTGGAATCGCTCGACGCCGACGCCCGCGACCCGGATATCTCGGTTCGCGACCGGTTGTTTGAGGCCTTGATGGCCCGGCTCGACGCGCTGGCCGCGCAGCGCGACGGCGTGCGCGCCATCCTGCGTGGCCTGCCCCGCGATCCGCTGAGCGCAATCGCCGCCGCTCCCGCCCTCGGCCGGTCCATGGCACGGGTTCTCGACGCCATCGGACAATCCGCGAAGCCGCCGTTCGGCCCGCTCAAGATCAAGGGCCTGGCGGTGGTGTGGCTCGCCACCCTGCGGGTTTGGCTGGGTGACGACAGCGACGACATGGCGGCGACGATGAAGGCGCTCGACCAGAACCTCGCCCGTGCCGAGGAGATGGCGAACAGCCTGCTGCCGGGTACCCGGCGGCGCGGCCGGCCGGCGGACACCTAGGCAATACGACTTCCGTCTTGCGGGCATCGGCCACGGCCGTTACCTTCCGCCCGCCGTCGAGCACGGCCCGCCGCAATCACGCCGACCGCCGATGACCCAGCGCGACCCCAAGATCCTGGCCTGCAATTCCAACAGGCCACTGGCCGAGGCGATTGCCGCCTATCTCAACCTGCCGATCACCCAGGCCGACATCCGCCGGTTCTCGGACATGGAAGTGTTCGTCGAGATCCAGGAGAACGTGCGCGGCGAGGACGTGTTCGTCGTGCAGTCGACCTCCTACCCCGCGAACGACAACCTGATGGAGCTGCTGGTCACGTTGGACGCGCTGCGCCGTGGCTCGGCCCGGCGTGTCACGGCGGTGATCCCGTATTACGGCTACGCCCGCCAGGATCGGAAGTCCGGGCCGCGCACGCCGATCTCGGCCAAGCTGGTGGCCAATCTGATCACCAAGGCGGGCGCCGACCGGGTGCTGACCATCGATCTGCACGCCGGCCAGATCCAGGGCTTCTTCGATATTCCCACCGACAACCTGTTCGCGGCGCCGGTGTTTATCGAGGACATCAAGGCGCGCTATGGCGACGAGCCGTTGGTCATCGTCTCGCCCGATGTCGGCGGCGTGGTCCGCGCCCGGGCGATCGCCCGGCGAATCGACGCCGATCTGGCGATCATCGACAAACGGCGGGAGCGCGCCGGGGTCTCCGAGGTGATGAACATCATCGGCGACATCGACGGCCGGCGCTGCGTGCTGGTGGACGACATCGTCGACAGTGGCGGCACCCTGTGCAACGCCGCCGAGGCGTTGATGGAGGCGGGAGCGGTCTCGGCCGATGCCTACATCACCCACGGCGTGTTGTCGGGCGGAGCGGTGGCGCGGGTCACCTCCTCGCCGCTGACATCCCTGATCACCACCGATTCGATCCAGGCGACCGAGGCGGTGCGGGTCGCCCGCAACATCCGTCAGCTGACTATCGCGCCGCTGTTGGGTGAGGCGATCCGCCGGATCAGTGAGGAACGCTCGGTCTCCAGCCTGTTCAACTGAGCATCGCGCCCGCGCGGAAAAGGGTGGCATCGCACCGCGATTCGAGATAGAACGCGCGCCTTCGCCCGGCACCCCTGGAGGCCGGGATTTTGTCATAGGAGACAGCGCATGTCGGACGTTTCGACACTAAGCGCCCGCGCGCGCGACCGGGTTGGTAAGGGGTCCGCCCGGGCCGCACGCCGCGAGGGGCTCGTTCCCGCCGTGATCTACGGCGACAAGCAAGACCCGGTAACCGTCGTTGTCGCGCGCCGCGAGCTCGACAAATTGCTCAACACCGGCAGTTTCTTCTCGCAACTGCTCGACATCGAGGTCGACGGCACCAAGCATCGCGTGCTGCCGCGCGATCTGCAGCAACATCCGGTCAGCGATTTCGCCTGGCATGTCGACTTCCTGCGGGTGTCGGCGTCCAGCGCGCTGAAGGTCGATATCCCGGTCGAGTTCATCAACGATGAGGCGTCACCAGGATTGAAGCGCGGCGGTGTGCTGAACGTGGTGCGTCACTCGGTCGAGGTCACCTGCCGCGCCGACTCGATCCCCGAGAAGTTCGAGGTCGATCTAACCGGTCTCGAAATCGGCGATTCGGTGCACATCTCGATGGTCAGCCTGCCAGACGGCGTAAAGCCGACGATCGACGATCGCGACTTCACCATCGCCACGATCGCCGCGCCGACCGTCGTTTCCGACGAGCAGGCCGAGGCCAATGCCGCGGCGGACGCTCAAGTGGAAGCCGAGGATGAAGACGATAAGGACGAGAGCGAGAGCGAAGAAGATTAGCCCCCACTCGCTCGCCCCACCCATCGACCGGACGGCCGCCCCAACCGGGGCGGCCGTTCTCGCATCAAGCCGCGTGTCCACCGATCCTCGGGAGCCCGCCATGTTGCTGTTCGTCGGTCTCGGCAATCCCGGCCCCAAATACGAAAACAATCGCCACAACATCGGGTTCATGGTGATCGAGGCGTTGGCTCGGGTGCACGGCTTCGGGCCGTGGCGCGCCCGCTTCCAGGGTCTGGCGGCCGAGGGCACGATCGCCGGGCGCAAGGTGCTGGCGCTGAAGCCGATGACCTACATGAACGAAAGCGGCCGATCGGTCGGCGAGGCGGCGCGGTTTTTCAAACTGTCGAGCGACGCGGTCACCGTGTTCTATGACGAGTTGGATCTGCTGCCCGGCAAAACCCGGGTGAAGACCGGCGGCGGCGCCGGCGGCCATAACGGCATCCGCAGCATCGACGCGCACATCGGCACGGACTACCGCCGGGTACGGATCGGCATCGGCCACCCCGGCGACAAGAACCGGGTGCACGACTACGTGCTGTCCGACTTCCCGAAGATCGAGCGGACGTCCTGGGTCGAGACAGCCGTCGAGGCCATCGCTCGCGAGGTCGACGCGTTGGCCGAGGACGATGACGGCCGCTTCATGAGCCGGGTCGCGCACCGGGTGTTCCCCCCACCGCCCAAACCCGTTAAACCCGCCCCGTCACCCGAGCTCCCCTCTGCGGAGACCCCGGCTTCCGACCCCCCTTCCTCCGACGGAGCATGAGCCCATGGGCTTCAACTGCGGCATCGTCGGGCTGCCGAATGTCGGCAAGTCCACGTTGTTCAACGCGCTGACCGCCACCGCGGCGGCCGAAGCGGCGAACTATCCCTTCTGCACCATCGAGCCGAACACCGGCCGGGTAACCGTGCCCGATCCGCGGTTGGACACGTTGGCGCGGCTGGGCAAGTCGGCCAAGATCCTGCCGACCCAGATCGAGTTCGTCGACATCGCCGGGCTGGTGCGAGGCGCCAGCAAGGGCGAGGGTCTGGGCAACAAGTTCCTGGCCAACATCCGCGAGGTCGACGCGGTGGTGCACGTGCTGCGCTGCTTCGAGGGCGACGTCACCCATGTGGAAGGCTCGGTCGATCCGGTCCGCGACGCCGAAACCGTCGAGACCGAACTGATGCTGGCCGACCTGGAAAGCTTGGAGAAGCGCATCCCCGCGTTGGAGAAAAAGGCCCGCGGCCAGGACAAGGAAGCCAAGGCGCTGCTGCCGTTCATGGAGCGGGTGGCGGAGGTTCTGCGGCAAGGGTTTCCGGCACGCAGCCTGCTGCCGGCGCTGGACGCCGACGAGGCCCGCCGCTTGCGGCAAATGCAGCTGTTGACCGCCAAGCCGGTGCTCTATGTCTGCAACGTCGAGGAAGACAGCGCCGGCACCGGCAACGCGTTGTCCGAGGCGGTGGCGGCGATGGCCGTCGCCCAAGGCGCCGAGGTCGTGGTGATCGCCGCCGCGATCGAGGCCGAGGTGGCGCAACTGTCCGACCCCGGGGAGAAGCAGGAATTTCTCGATTCCCTTGGCCTCAAGGAAGCCGGGTTGGCAAAACTGATCCGCGCCGGCTTCCGGCTGCTGGACCTGCTGACCTTTTTCACCGTCGGCCCCAAGGAGGCACGGGCCTGGACCGTGCGGCGAGGCGCCAAGGCACCGGAGGCGGCGGGCGTCATCCATACCGATTTTCAACACGGCTTCATCCGCGCCGAAACCATCGCCTATGACGATTACGTCGCCACCGGCGGCGAACAAGGGGCCAAGGACGCCGGCAAGATGCGGGTGGAAGGCGCCGATTACGTGGTGCAGGATGGCGACGTGTTCCATTTCCGCTTCAACGTCTGACGACACCGCACACCGATCCAACTCCCGGGGGAAACACCATGGCCGACACACTCACTCTGACCGCCGCCGACGGGCACGAATGCGGCGCCTACATCGCCCAACCCGAGGGCCGGCCCAAGGCCGGTCTGGTGGTGATCCAGGAGATCTTCGGCGTCAACAACCACGTTCGGTCGGTCGCCGACGACTACGCCAAACAAGGCTATCTGGCGATCGCGCCGGCGCTGTTCGACCGGGTGCGGCCGGGCATCGAGCTCGGCTATACCGAGGACGACGTGACCGAGGGCCGCGAGATCCGTGGCCAAGTCGATAATAGCGACGCGCTGAAGGACATCGCCGCCGCCGCCGCCGCCGTCCGTTCGGCCGGACAAGTGGCGGTTGTCGGCTACTGCTGGGGCGGTACCCTGGCCTGGCTGTCGGCGACGCAACTCCAGGGCCTCGCGGCGGTGGCCTCCTACTATGGCGGCGGCATCGGCAACCTGGCGACCGAGACGCCGCATTGCCCGGTGATCTTCCATTTCGGCGAGCAGGACCACGCGATCCCGATGACCGAGGTCGACGCGCTGAAGGCGGCGCACCCGGAGCTGCCGGTGCACACCTATCCGGCCGGCCACGGTTTCAACTGCGAGCAACGCGGCAGTTACGAGCCGAAGAGCGCCGAGATCGCTCGCGAACGGACGCTGGCGTTCTTCGCCGACAAACTCGGCTAACAGCGGCTATAAGGCGGCTGCCTGTGTGCGGTGGGCCATTTGCACCGCCTTGTCGATGGACACGTGGTAGCCGACCAGCGGCGGCTTGAGCCCGTGAACGAACAGCTCCCTGCGGACCTCGTGGGAGGTGCCGGTGATCATGACCGTCACGCCGCGCCGCGCCGCCTTGTGGGCGAGGCTTTCGAGCATGCGGGCGGCGGTGGAGTCGAGGAACGGCACCGCCGCGAAATCGATGATCAGAGCGCGGTGGGTATCGGCAATACGGTCGAGCACCGAGCCGATGGTCGCCGCCGCGCCGAAGAAGAACGCGCCTGATATCCGGTAGACAACCACACTCGGATCCGCGGCGATGGTCTCGTCGTAGGGGGTGCGGCCGCCATTGGCGTCATCCGCCTTGTCTTCGGCAACAAACGTCGTGTGCGACATGCGGTGAATGAACAACACCGAGCCGAGCGCGAAGCCGACCACGATCGCCTCCGTAAGGTCGCGGAAGATCGTCAGCAGGAACGTCGCCATCAGCACCGCCGCGTCGCCGCGCGACGCCCGCAGCAACGTCACGAAGGCGTGCTTCTCGATCATGCTCCAAGCGACAATGACCAGCACGCCCGCAAGGCTGGCCAGAGGAATAAACCGCGCCAACGGAGCGGCAACCAAAAAGAACACCAGCAGAAAGACCGCGTGAAGCATGCCGGCAACGGGTCCATGCGCGCCAGCGCGCACATTCGTCGCGGTCCGGGCGATCGTGCCGGTCACGCAGATACCGCCGAAAAGACTGGAGGCGACGTTGGCGATGCCTTGGGCAACCAACTCGCAGTTCGAACGGTGGCGGCGCCCGGTCATTCCGTCGGCCACCACGGCGGAGAGCAGCGATTCGATCGAGCCGAGCAGCGTGAAGGCCACAGCGCTGGGCAGGACCGCCTGGACTTTCTCCATCGTGAACGCCGGCAAGGACGGCATCGGAAAATGGCTGGGAATACCGCCGAACGCCGTGCCGATGGTGGTGACCGGAAGGTCGAGCACGGCGGTCGCCACGGCGGCCCCCGTCACCGCGATCAGCATGCCCGGCCAGCCCGGCCGCAACCTTTTCAGGCCGGTGATCGCCAGGATTGTCGACAGCGACAGCGCGACCGTGACAAGGCCAAACGTCTGGAGGCTGTTCCAAAGAACCGGCAATTTCTCCAGCAGCGGTCCCGGCTCCGGGCCACCCAAGGTCAGCCCGAGAAGCTCCTTGATCTGGCTGGCGCCAATGATCATCGCGATCCCGGCCGTAAAACCGACCGTCACCGGATAGGGAATGAACTTGATGTAGGTGCCGAGCTGTAGAAGCCCGAGCCCGACCAGCATCACCCCCGACATCAGGGTGGCGAGGAACAAGCCGTCCATGCCGTGGGCCTGAACGGTCGCCGCCACGAGCACGATAAACGCGCCGGCCGGTCCGCCGACCTGAAACCGGCTGCCGCCGAGGGCCGAGACAAGAAAGCCACCGATGATCGCGGTATAGAGCCCTTGGGCCGGCGAGGCGCCCGAGGCGATCGCAATCGCCATCGAGAGCGGTAAGGCGACAATGGCCACCGTTAGGCCGGCGATGGCGTCCGAGCGGAGGTGCGTCAAGCCGTAGCCTTCCCGCAACACCGTGATCAGCTTCGGTGTGAACAGCTCGACAAACTGTGGTCTGGACGCCGGATGCTCGTCAGGTTGGTGGGTGTTCATCGTATCCGGCGGCCTTGATGTAAGGCGTCGGGATCGTCGGCATCTGTCGGCGGTCGCCGTCGCGCTTTTCTTCTCGTTGATCTTGACGCCTTGCGACCGGCGCCTCAAGTCGGACAGTGTGCAGGCCGCTCAGTCATAGCCGCCCAAACGCCGCCGTCGCGCCGATGTGGCCCGGCTCCAGCGCCACGCATTGCCGCCAGCAGGTGACGGCGTCGTCGCTCATGCCGAGCTGTTCGAAGGCGATGCCAAGCCCGTACCAGCTTTCAGCGTCGCGGGGCGCGACGTAGATCGCCCGGCGCAGCGCGGTGGCCGCCTCCGACCACCAGCCGGCGCGGGCGCACACCTTGGCCATGTGGAACAGGTAGGCGCGTTCGGCCGGCTCCAGCGCCAACGCGCGGCCAATCAGCTCGGCGGCTTCGGCCGGCCGGTCGTTGTCCAGCGCCATGACCGATTTCACGTTCAGCGAGCGCGCGTCGTCCGGACGGTCGGCCGTGACCTTGTTGTACAAACCCTCCAGCCGACCGAGACCCTCGGTGCCAACAGGTCCCGCTCCAGTGCCGGGTGGACCACGCACGCGCCGCGCCGCCTCAGCCCGACAGGACGCGGCCGGCGACCGCATCGAGCTTGGCGACCAGATCCGGATCGCGGGCCTCGGCATGGGTAATCAGCGCGTAGTCGAGCGCCCGGTCGCCGCCTTGCTGGTCCACCTTGGGCCGTTGCCGCAGCTTCGGCGCCACCGCCCGGACCAGCGCCCGGGCATGCTCGGCGTTGTCCAACAGCACCTTCACCACCGCCTCGACCGTCACATGGTCGTGGTCCGGGTGCCAGCAATCATAATCGGTGACCATGGCGATCGTGGCGTAGGGGATTTCCGCCTCTCGGGCCAATTTGGCCTCCGGCATGTTGGTCATGCCGATCACGTCGCAGCCCCAGGAGCGATACAGTTCCGACTCCGCCTGGCTGGAGAATTGCGGGCCCTCCATCACCAGATAGGTGCCGCCGTCGGCATAGACGAGCTTCAGTTCGTCACAGGCCTCGGCCAAGGCGGCGCGCAAACGGTCGCTGACCGGGTGCGCCATCGACACATGGGCGACGCAGCCGGTGCCGAAGAAACTCTTCTGTCGGGCGAAGGTGCGATCGATGAACTGGTCGATCAGCACGAAGGTCCCCGGCGCATACTCCGCCTTGAGCGAGCCGACCGCCGACACCGACAGAATATCGGTCACGCCGGCACGCTTCATGGCGTCGATGTTGGCGCGGTAGTTGATGTCGGACGGGCTGAGCCGATGCCCGCGCCCATGACGCGGCAGGAACACCAGCCTCTGACCGTCCAGCTCGCCAAAGAACAACTGGTCGGACGGTGCGCCGAACGACGAATCGACGGTTTCCCACCGCGTGTTCTCCAGCCCGTCCATCGCGTAGACGCCGCTGCCACCAATCACGCCGATCACGGCCTCTCTGCTCGACCCCACCACGCGCCTCCCAGCATCCAATCCCGCAGCCAACAACACAGCTATACCGCGTCCGTACCCACGCGCGAAGGGTCACCGTCGCCAAACGCCAAAGGCCGCGGACGAGCCGCGGCCTTCACGCCCAATCCCAAGGCCGAACGGTCAGTGCACGTCGGCCCAGATTTTCCGCTTGCTGGCGTAGAGCAACCCCGTGAAGACCAGCAGAAACAGGATGACCATCACGCCGGCGGTCTTGCGTTCTTCCATCTCCGGCTCCGACGCCCACGCGAGGAAAGTCACCACATCCTCGGCCTGCTGAGCGATGCTGGCCGGCGTGCCGTCGCCATATTCGACGCCGTCCGCGTTGAGCGGTTGCGGCATGGCGATCTGGTGACCGGGGAAAGAAGCGTTGTAGTACATCCCGTCCGGAATCTTGACATCGGCCGGCGCGTCCACATAGCCAACCAACAGCGCATGGGCGTAATTGGCGCCGTTCGCCCGCGCCTTGACGATCAACGCCAAGTCGGGTGGATAGGCCCCGCCGTTGGCGGCCCGCGCCGCCTGCTCGTTCGGGAACGGGCTGACGAACCGGTCGGACGGTTTGCCCGGGCGCATGAACATCTCACCTTCGTCGTTCGGACCGTCCTCAACCTCGGCCGCCGCCGCGATCGCCTTGATCTCGGCCTCGTTGTAGCCGAGCGCGTCGAGGTGGCGGTAGGCCACGTAGCTCAGCGCGTGGCAGCTCGCACAGACCTCCTGGTAAACCTGGAAGCCACGCTGCAGCGCCGCCCGATCGAAGGCGCCGAACACCCCGTCGAACGACCAGTCGCGGCTCGGAATCTCGGCCGAGCCGGTCGCCGCCACGGCATTTCCGGCACCGCCACCGATCCCCAAGGCGGCCGCCAACACAGCCGCCGCCGCCAACGTCTTCAGGCGCGCGATCATCGGACGTTCTCCTTCGGAGCGGCGGTTGCCCCGGCAAATCCCCCACCGCCGCCGATCACCGGTTCGCTGATCGATTTCGGCAGCGGTTTCGGTGTCTCGAAGATCGACAGCGCCGGCAGGATGATGAGGAAGTGCATGAAGTAGTAGGCGGTCGCGAAACGCGCCGCGATGACGTAGCCCCCCTCCGCCGGCTTGCCGCCGAGATAGGTCAACAGCACCGAGTCGAGCACGATGATCCAGAAGAAGATCTTGAAGATCGGCCGGAACTGGCCGCTGCGCACCGGAGAGCGGTCAAGCCACGGCAGGATGAATAGAACGGCGATCGAGCCGAACATCAGCAGCACGCCGCCGAGCTTGTCCGGCACCGCCCGCAGGACCGCGTAGAACGGCAGGAAGTACCACTCCGGCACGATGTGGGCCGGCGTGACCAGCGGGTTGGCCTGGATGTAGTTGTCCGGGTGACCCAGATAATTCGGCGCGAAAAACACGAAGGCCGAGAAGAAGATCAGGAACACCCCAAGGCCGAACGCATCCTTGATCGTGTAGTACGGATGGAACGGAATCTGGTCCTTGGCGCTCTTCACGTCGACGCCGAGCGGATTGTTCGAGCCGAAGCGGTGCAGCGCCACCATGTGCAGAATCACGACGCCGACGATCACGAACGGCAGCAGATAATGCAGTGAGTAGAACCGGTTCAGGGTCGCGTTATCGACCGAGAAGCCGCCCCACAGCCAGGTGACGATCGACTGGCCGACCACCGGGATGGCCGAGAACAGGTTGGTGATCACCGTGGCGCCCCAGAAGCTCATCTGGCCCCAGGGCAGCACGTAGCCCATGAACGCGGTCGCCATCATCAACAGCAAGATGACCACGCCCAGCATCCACAGAAGCTCACGCGGCGCCTTATACGAGCCGTAGTACATGCCCCGGAAGATGTGAATGTAGACGACGATGAAGAAGAAGCTGCCGCCGTTCGTGTGGAGGTAGCGGATCAGCCAGCCGTAATTCACGTCGCGCATGATCCGCTCAACCGAGTCGAACGCGTAATCGACATGCGGCGTGTAGTGCATGGCGAGCGTGATACCGGTGACGATCATGATCACCAGCGCGATGCCGGCGAGCGAGCCGAAATTCCACCAGTAACTCAGGTTCTTCGGTGTCGGATACTCATGCAATTCGTGGTGCATGAAGCTGAAAATCGGCAGCCGGTGATCGATCCAGCGCACGATCGCATTGTCAAATTTCGCAGCCATCGGTCGACGATCCTTCCTCAGCCGATCCGTACGGTCGTGTCAGACACGAACTCGTACGCCGGAACGAACAGATTGAGGGGCGCCGGCCCCTTACGGATACGACCCGAGGTGTCGTAGTGCGAGCCGTGGCACGGACAGAACCAACCGCCGTAATCCCCTCTGGGATCCGACGCCTTCTGACCGAGCGGGACACAGCCCAAATGCGTGCACACCCCGACCAGGATCAGGTACTTCGCCTCCTGAACACGGGACGCATCGGTTTGCGGGTCCGGCAGCTCGTCGAGCGGTACCGCCTCGGCCGAGGTTATCTCCTCCGGCGTCCGGTAGCGCACGAACACCGGCTTGCCGCGCCATTTCACGGTTACCGCCATGCCGGGCTCGACGGTCGACAAATCGAACTCGATCGACGACAACGCCAGCACGTCGGCGGCCGGATTCATCTGGTCGATAAGCGGCCAGATCGCACTGCCGGCGCCGACCGCGCCGACGGCGGCGGTGGCGATGTAGAGGAAGTCGCGGCGGGTCTCGCCTTGCTGGGTTTCAGCCATAGTCCTCCAAGCCTCATCCGGGCCGCGTCAGGGCGACCGGTCTTGAAATATACGGGAGGACACACGGCATGAAACGCGACGCGCTGTCGCAAGCCTCGGTGCCCCAACCCGAGCCGCCACCGCTATACCGCAGCGCTCCGGCTTTTGCAAAGCATCGGTAGGGGTTAGAAGATTGCCATGCGGCTCGTGCTGTACCAACCCGACATCCCTCAGAACGCCGGAACCATCCTGCGGCTCGCCCGTTGCCTTGGGGTGGCGGTCGACGTGGTGGAGCCCACCGGCTTCGTGTGGTCGGAACCGCGCATGCGGCGGGCCGGGATGGATTACCTGGAATTCGCCGCCGTTACCCGCCACGCCTCGTGGGCCGCATTCCTGGCCGCGCGCGGCCCCGGACGGCTCGTGCTCGCCACCACCGGCGGCGCCACACCGCTGCCGGACGCGCGATTCGCGGCCGATGATCACCTGATCCTGGGGCGCGAGAGCGCCGGGGTCCCCGACATGGTTCACGACGCGGCCGATGCGAGGGTGCGGATTCCGATGGCCGCCGACGCCCGGTCGCTCAACGTGGCGGTCACGGCGGGCATCGTGCTGGCGGAAGCCTTGCGGCAAACGAACGGCTGGCCCCTGGACACACGGGCCGACGCCGACGCGGAATAGTGTGCTCATTGGCGCCGATGCCGATCGAGGGCGCTGATCGAGAATCTTTATAAATATCCGCATCGGCTGTGGGGAAATTCCATGTATTCTGCTCCTGGCATAGTCTTATAAATATCCTGAAAAATTACAGTTAACTTTTATTTAAATACTTTCGAATATCTCCGGCGCGGGCTTGCGAAAGCGGGCTCACACCGTCCAAGACGGCGTCGACAACCAGCCAGAACGGCTGTGGGAGGGCTGAGGGTTCCGCCAATGGATCACCAGTTACCCCACACACCCCGGGGGAACGAACATGACCAGGCCTAAGGATATGGACGCCGACAGACGCGAAGCCGATCGGCTGGCCGCTCTGCGCCGCTACGACATTCTTGACACCCCCGCCGAAGAGCCGTTCGACCGCGTCACCCGGCTCACCGCCTCGATCATCGGCACCCCAATCGCCCTGGTATCCCTGATCGACGACAGCCGGCAATGGTTCAAGTCACGGCATGGTCTCGACGCAACGGAGACGCCGCTGTCCGACGCGTTCTGCGCCCACGCGATCCAATCCGACGGGATCATGGAGGTGCCCGACGCCTCCCGCGACCCGCGCTTCGCCGACAACCCATTGGTCACCGGGGAGCCCCGCATCCGATTCTACGCCGGCGCGCCGTTGATTACCCGGGACGGCCAGCGTCTTGGAACCCTCTGCGTCATCGATTCGAAACCGCGATCCTTGAGCGCCGAGCACGCCCGTTTCCTCGCCGATTTCTCCCGAATCATTGTCGATCAACTGGAACTGCGAAAGGCCGGGATCGAGGCACGGCGCGAGCTGGCGGAGCGCAACCGCCTCGAAGAGGAGGCGCGGGCGAGCGAGCTACGCTTCGGCAATCTCGCCGAGGGCTCGTTGCAAGGTGTTCACATCCACGACGGCCAGAAACTGGTCTTCGCCAATCAACGGCTCGCCGACATTCTGGGCTACGACAGCCCGGAGGAGATGCTGGCGCTCGGCTCGATCGAATTGCTGATCGCGCCGCATGACCGGGTCCGCGTGCGCGAGCGGCGTAAGCGGCGGCTCCGGGGTGACGAGCTTCCCGCGTCCTTCGAGTATCAGGGGTTACGCAAGGACGGCTCGGTGGTCGACCTGCTGCGGTCGGCTCATTCCGTCGACTGGAACGGCAAGTCGGCCGTGCAGAACACCATCATCGACATCAGCGAACAAAAGCGCGCCATCCGCGAGCTCCGGCAGAACCAAAAAATCCTGGAGGCCTTGGCCGACAACCTGCCGGCATTCATCAGCCTAAAGGACGTGGATGGCCGGTTCCAGTTCGCTAATAAACGGTTCGAGGAATGGGTCCAGATCAACCGCCAGGACGTCATCGGCAAGACCGTGCACGATATTTACGATGCCGATCAGGCGTCCCAGTTCGAGGCCCTGGACCGTGAGGCGATCGACCACGGCAGCATCGTCGCGCGCGAGATCGATCTGGCGTATCCCGACGGCCACACGCGGCACGTCGTCAGCACGCGCTTTCCGGTCTTCTCCGATTCCCATGAGATCATCGGGCTGGGCACGATCAACTACGATTTGTCCGAGCGTCGACGGGTCGAGGAAGCGCTGCGACAAAGCGAAGCCGATCATCGCGCCCTGCTCGAAGGTTCCGTCATGGGCGTGGTGATCGACCGCGCCGGCAAACCATTGTTTGTTAACCAGGCCTATGCCGAGATCTTCGGTTGCGACAGTCCCGACGAGATTCTGTCGCTACCGACCCTGGACTCGCTTTATCAACCCCAGGATCTCGCCCGGATCAAACGCTACCGCATGAGCCGCTTGCGCCAGAAACCGGCCCCGGTGGTGTACGAATTCGGCGGCGTTCGCAAGGACGGCACCCCGATCGAGCTGGAAACCCGCTCGCGGCCGATCATGTGGGAGGGTAAGCTGGCGGTGCAGTCGACCGTGATCGACCGAACCGAACGCAAGAAGCTTGAAGCCGAGAAGGCCCTGAACGAGCAGCGGTTCCGTGACCTGGCCGAGGCCGCGTCCCACTTCATGGTCGAACTCGACCCCGACATGAACCTGACGTTCTTCCACGGCTATTTGCGGAACGTGCCGGAGGTGGAGCCCGGGAAATCGATCGGCCAGATCATGCTGGAACGCGGGTTCGACCCTGCCGGCATGCAGCGGTTGTTCGAGAAGATAAAGCGGCGGGGAACCTTCATGGACCTGCCGATCAGCCGCGACCACCCGGTTCACGGCAAAGCCCACCTGATGCTCAGCGGCAAACCATGCTATGGCGAGAATGGCGCGTACCAGGGATTTCGCGGCACCATTCGCGATATCACCGCCCAGATCGACGCCCAGGCCGAGATCACCGCCGCCCGTCACGAACTCGACCTGATCAAAGCCGCGAACGAGGCCAAGTCACAGTTCCTGGCGAACATGAGCCACGAGTTGCGCACGCCGCTCAACGCCGTCCTGGGTTTCTCGGAGCTGATTAAAGCCGAATTGCTCGGACCGGTGGGTGTGCCCGCCTATGTGGAGTACGCCGGCAACATACACGACAGCGCCACGCATCTGCGCGGAATCATCGACGAGCTGTTCGACCTGTCGCAAATCGAGGACGGCAAATATGCCCTCGCGCTTCAGGAAATGCCGTTGCAAGAGGTGATCGGCGAGGTGGTGAGCGTCATGACGCACGACGCCGCCAAGGCGGGCGTCAGCGTCGACACAAGCCGGGTCAACCGCGCCATTCGCGCCACCATCGACCGCACGGCGATCCGGCGCGTTTTGGGTAATCTGCTGTCAAACAACATCCAGTTCACGCCGGCCGGCGGCTCGATTTCCATCGAGACCATGTTGAGCATGGACCGGTCGGTGACCATCCGGGTGACGGACACCGGGCGGGGAATACCGCCCGGACGCATGAGCCGTATCTTCGAGGTGTTGCGTCAGGATGACGCCTATATCGCCCGGGAGGGCGGCAGGATGGGCATGGGGCTAAGAATTGGCCGCATGCTGGCCCGGATGCATGGCGGTGACCTGACCCTGGAAAGCCGTGTCGACCACGGCACGACCGTCACGGTCATTCTTCCGTTGGACGGCCCCAAGGCCAAGGCGCCCGCCACCGAAGAGATCCACGACACCGTGCATGGTTGATCCGCCGTTCGGCGGGGCAAACGCGGCCTACCGCAGCCGGAACCCGTGCGGCAGCAACCGGTCGATGTCGAGCAGATCGCCGATCGCATCGGCCCCACCGCCGTCGACCAACACCAGGGTCGGCGGATCGTCGCTGGCGAACTCGGCGATGGTCTGGCGGCAGATGCCGCAAGGCGAGCGGTCGGCCAGCGGCGCGTCCAGCGCCTGGGTGCAGCTCACCGCCAACAGCTCCACCCGGCGGAAGCCCAGCGCCGCCGCCTGGGCCAGCGCGGTGCGTTCGGCGCAGATGGTGGCGCCATAAGTCGCGTTCTCGACGTTGGCGCCGATGATCATCCGCCGTTGCGGATCGTCGGCCATGATCGCCGCCGCCCCGACCGTGAACCGGGAATAGGGGGCGTGGGCGTTCGCCGCCGCCGACCGCGCCGCGTCGCGCAACGCCAGCAGTGTTGTCAGATCGACGGTCACCCGGCGTTCGGGGAGAACCTGCGCCGGCACGGTCAGCCGGCCCAGCGGGGTTTCGGTGACCGCCGCCGCCCGATCGACCGCCGGCAGCATGATGGTGGCGGGCGTACTCATGCTCCGCCCCGATACACCGCGCCGGGATCGTAGGTCTTGGCCGCCACGGTTTCCAGCACCGGCCCGTCGTCCGACGGCACCACCCGGCGATAGAAACAGCTCGCATAGCCGACGTGGCAGGCGCCCGGCCCCTTCTGCTCGACCAGCAGCAGCACGGTGTCTTGGTCACAGTCGAGCCGGATGTCCCGCACCACCTGCACGTGGCCGCTGGTCGCGCCCTTGTGCCAAAGCTCGGCGCGCGAGCGCGACCAGTAATGCGCCTCGCCGCTCTCGATGGTGGCCGACAGCGCCTCGGCGTTCATCCAGGCCATCATCAGCACGGCCCCGCTGGCGGCGTCGGCGGCGATCGCCGGGATCAGGCCATCGGCGTCGAATTTCGGCGCCAGCGCCGTGCCCTGCTCGATCGTGGCGGCATCGCCGCGCGGGGCGAACGCCACGGTCATTCCAGGGTTTCCAGCAGGTTCACCCACATCCGGGCACGCGGCTCCAGGGACGAGACATAAATCTGCTCCTCCAGGGTGTGGGGGCCCTTGCCGTCGGCGCCCAGCCCATCCAGGGTCGGCACACCGAGGGCGGCGGAGAAGTTGCCGTC
>JABMNR010000187.1 GCA_013203465.1 Alphaproteobacteria bacterium | reverse complement strand
GGCCAGCTTGGCGTTCCTGGTGTGGAAGCATCCGCTGGCCGATCTGGCGGCGCGGGGTGCGGCGCCGATCGGTGCCGGGTTCACGGCGATCGCGCTGGTCACCGGAGCCTTGTGGGGCCAGCCGATGTGGGGCACCTGGTGGGTGTGGGACGCGCGGCTGACCTCGGTGTTGGTGCTGCTCTTCCTTTATCTCGGCTACATCGCGCTGGTGAACGCGTTCGACGATCCGGATCGGGGCGGCCGCGCCGGAGCGGTGTTGGCCTTGGTCGGTGTGGTCAACTTGCCGATCATCAAATTCTCGGTGGAGTGGTGGAACACACTGCATCAGCCGGCGAGCGTGCTGCGGGCCGGTGGTCCGTCGATCGATCCGGCGATGCTGACGCCGCTGTTTCTGATGGCGGGCGGGTATTTCACCCTGTTCGGTGTGATTTTGATATTCCGTATCCGCGCGCTCTATGCCGAGCGTCGGTTGCGCCAACTCCGGTTCGCCGTGATCGACGGCTGACGATCACCCTTGCGCCAGGGATGCATTCCCGAGCTTGGCGTGAAGGTGTGGACACTATTATGTATGGTCGGCGCGGGCGGACGGGTGAAACGGCCGAGGAGTAGGGTTCGTGGACTATGTCGCGATGGGCGGTTACGCCGTCTATGTCTGGTCGTCCTATGGCGTGGCCGCCGTCATCCTGTTGATGCTTCTGATCACCGCATGGCGCGGGGCCCGGCGCAACGAGGCCGAGGTCGAACGGTTGCGCGCCGCCGGAGCCGACCCACGCCGCAGGGCGGTGGCTGACGAATCTGGAGAGACGGCGTGACCCGCAAGAACAAGCGCCTGGTGATGATCGCCGGCGGGCTCGCCTTTCTCGGGGTCGCGGCGGCTCTGGTGCTGACCGCGTTCGAGGACAGTGTGGTGTTCTTTCACAGCCCGAGCGATCTGGCCGAGAAGCCGGCCGCCCCCGATCGTCGTATCCGTATTGGTGGCTTGGTCGAGGACGGTTCGGTCGAACGTGGCCCCGCTGATGGCGAGGTGCGGTTTCGGGTGACCGATGGCAACGCCACGCTGCCGGTGCGCTATGTCGGCCTGTTGCCCGACCTGTTCCGCGAGGGGCAGGGCATTATCGCCCAGGGTACTCTGGTTGGAGGCACGTTTCAGGCCGAGGAGGTGCTGGCCAAGCATGACGAAAACTACATGCCGCGCGAGGTCGCCGAGGCGCTGAAGAAGCAGGGATACTGGAAGAAGGAAGGGGCGAAACCATGATCGCCGAGCTTGGCCATGTCGCGTTGGCGTGCGCGTTGGTTGTCGCGCTGTTGCAGGCGGTGGTGCCGCTGTGGGGCGCGGCCAAGGGCGACGCCGCGTTGATGGCCTTCGCCCGCCCGGCGGCGCTGGTGCAGTTCGGCGCCATTGCCGTGGCTTTCGGCGCGCTCACCCAGGCCTATCTGGTGTCCGACTTCTCGCTGGCGAATGTCGCGGCCAATTCGCACTCGGCCAAGCCGTTCATCTACAAGCTGTCCGGCGTGTGGGGCAACCACGAGGGCTCGATGCTGCTGTGGGTCCTGATCCTGGCGTTGTTCGGCGCCGCCGTTGCCGCTTTCGGGGTCAACCTGCCCGAGAGCCTGCGCGCCCGCACCTTGGCGGTCCAAGGCATGATCGGTGTCGGCTTCCTGGCCTTCGTGCTGTTCACCTCCAACCCGTTCGAGCGATTGATCCCGCCGCCACTGGATGGCCAGGGGCTGAACCCGCTGTTGCAGGATATCGGCCTCGCGTTGCATCCGCCGATGCTCTACCTCGGATATGTCGGGCTCTCGACGACGTTCTCCTTCGCGGTCGCCGCCCTGCTGGAGGGCAAGGTCGATCCGTCCTGGGCGCGCTGGGTGCGGCCGTGGACCCTGGCGGCGTGGACGGCGCTGACCGCCGGCATCGTGCTCGGTTCCGGCTGGGCCTATTACGAGCTTGGCTGGGGCGGTTGGTGGTTTTGGGACCCGGTGGAGAACGCCAGCTTCATGCCGTGGCTGGCGGCGACGGCGCTGCTGCATTCCGCCATCGTGGTCGAGAAGCGCGGCGCGCTGAAGAGCTGGACCATCCTGTTGGCGCTGGTCGCTTTCGCGTTCTCCCTGCTCGGCACCTTCCTGGTGCGGTCCGGCGTGCTGACCAGCGTGCATGCCTTCGCCGTCGACCCGGAGCGGGGGCTGTTCATCCTGGGCCTTCTGGCGATCGCCGTCGGCGGATCGTTCGTGCTCTACGCCTGGCGCGCGCCAACGCTTGAGGGCGGCGGAATGTTCCGGCCGGTCAGCCGCGAAGGGGCGCTGATGCTGAACAATCTGCTCTTGAGCACGGCGGCCGCCACGGTGCTGATCGGCACGCTCTATCCCTTGGCGTTGGAGCTCGTGACCGACGAGAAGGTGTCGGTCGGCCCGCCGTATTTCGAGGCGACTTTCGTGCCGCTGATGATCCCGCTGATCCTGGCGCTCGGTGTCGGCCCGATGCTGGCGTGGAAGCGAGGCGATCTGACGGCGGCCTTGAGCCGGCTCTGGGTCGCGGCGTCGCTGGCGCTGGCGCTGGGATTGATCGTGCTGTACCTGTGGGGCGCGCCGGTGGGCGCGGCTCTCGGCCTTGGTCTGGCGGCATGGCTGGCGGGGGCGGTGCTGACCGAATGGGCGGAGCGGGTGCGGCTGTTCCGTATTCCATTGGCGCAGTCAATCGACCGGGCGCGTGGGCTGCCGCGCTCATCCTACGGCATGACGTTCGCCCATCTCGGGCTTGCGGTGTTCATCTTCGGCGCCGTCGGCGAGACGTTCTTCAGCCGCGAGGTGGTGCGGTACGTGGTCCCTGGCGACCGGATCGAGATCGCCGATCGCACCCTGATCTTCAAGGGCGTGGAGACACGGGAAGGACCGAACTATCAGATACAGGCCGGCGTGTTTGAACTCGACAACGGCGATGTGTTGCAGCCGGAGCGGCGGTTCTACCGCGCCGAGGGTCAACAAACGACCGAAGCCGCCATTCGGCCGCGCCCGATGGGTGATCTGTATGTCGTGCTGGGGGAGCCGGCGGGCGATGGGCGTTGGACCGTGCGGATTTACATGAAGGCATTGGCGATCTGGCTGTGGATCGGTGGTGCGTTGATGGTGTTTGGCGGGCTGGTTTCTCTGGCGGATCGGCGGCTGCGCGTCGGCGCGCCGGCGGTGCGTCGCACGCCATTGCCGCCCGCCACCGCCGCCGTTGGCGAGGCGGACTAGCCGGTGCGCCGTCTCGTCTTTTTGATGCCGCTGATCGTGATCGTGGCGTTGGTCGGTACGCTGGCCTGGCCGATCCTGGAAGGCCGAGATCCGCGTCAGTTGCCATCGGTGCTGTTGGATAAACCCATACCGGCGTTCGAGCTGCCCGGGCTGATGTCCGGCGGACCCGGTCTGGCGTCGGCCGTATTCACCGGCCCCGACCGTCTCGGCAAGCCGGCGCTGCTCAACGTTTTTGCCTCCTGGTGCGCGCCCTGCCGGTTGGAAATCCCGCGTCTGGCCGGTCTCGCGGCCGAGGGTGTCGCGGTCTATGGCCTCGCCTACAAGGACGACCCGGCGGCAACGCTTGGTTTTCTGGAGCAACTCGGCAACCCCTATCACCGGATCGGCGTCGACCGGGACGGCCGGGTGGCGATCGATTTCGGCGTCTATGGCGTGCCCGAAACCTATGTGATCGACGCCGAGGGGCGCATCCGCCATCGGCACGTCGGGGAGATCACCGACCAGGTTGCCCGCGAGACACTGGTGCCGCTTCTGGAGAGCCTCACGCGATGATCCGGGCGCTGGTGTTTCTGATGATCGTGCTCGCCACGCCGGTGCTGGCGGTGCAGCCGGACGAGGTGCTGTCGGATGCGGCGCTGGAGGCGCGGGCGCGGACGCTCAGCACCGGTCTTCGCTGCCTCGTCTGCCAGAACCAATCGATCGACGACAGCAACGCCGAGTTGGCGCGGGATCTCCGTCTCTTGGTGCGCGAGCGGCTGCTTGCCGGCGACACTGATCAACAGGTGCTCGACTATCTGGTCGAGCGGTATGGCACCTATGTGCTGTTGGAACCGCCCAAGAGCAACAGCACGTTGATCCTGTGGTACGCGCCGGTGGTTTTGCTTGGGCTGGGCGCGGTTGCCGTGGGCATCGTCTTGTCGCGGCGTCGTGCGCTGCCGGGCGCCGCGCCGCTCAACGCCGAGGAACGGGCGCGGGTGGATGCCTTGCTGGCCGAGGACGATTCCGACGACGCCGCGAACCACGGAGAGGAGCGACGGTCGTGATCTTCTGGGGTGTCGCGAGCGTGCTTGTCCTGGCGGTGGCGCTGGTGCTGTTGATTCCGGTGCTGCGTCGGCGGGTGGCGACGCCGGCCAGCCGCTCGGCCCACGGCCTGGCGGTTCTGAAAGACCAACTCGCCGAGATCGAGCGTGACAAGGCCGCCGGCCGGTTGGCGGAGAGCGAGGTCGCCGCCGCGCGCATAGAGATCGAGCGCCGCCTTCTGGCCGAAGCCAGCCAATCCGACCAGCGTGTCGATGAGCCAACATCGGATATCGGCAAGACCCGGCGGCGGCGGTTGGCGGCGGCGGCACTGATCTTGTTCGCCGTGCCGGCCGGTACCGCCGGTCTGTATCTGGCGCGGGGCAACCCCGGCGCGCCCGATTTCCCGCTGGCCTCGCGCTCGGCGGAGCGGACGGCGATGGCGCAGGAAGCGGAACGCCGGCGGGGGTTGGTCGAGATGACGCGGCGGTTGGAGGTGCGGCTGGCGACTGAGTCGGATGATGTCGAAGGCTGGATGCTGCTGGGCCGCACGCTGCTGACGCTCGGCGATACGGAGCGGTCGGCGAACGCCTTCCGTAGCGCGGTTGTGGCCAGCAATGGCGATGGGCGCACCTACGCCGAATTAGGCGAAGCGTTGGTGCGGTCCAACCAGGGTGTGGTTGTTCCCGAGGCGATCGATGCGTTCGAGCGGGCCTTGGCCGCCATGCCGGGAGAGCCGCGCTCGCGCTACTATCTCGGGCTGGCGGCGTTTCAGCGCGGCCAGTTGGAAGCGGCGCTGCGCCGGTGGATCGCGCTGGAGTTCGACACTCCGCCAAGCGCGCCCTGGCACGGGTTGCTGGTCACTCGGATTGAGGCCGCCGCCGAGCAGGCTGGGCTGGACGCCGGGGCTTTACGGGCGGAGATTGGCGCGACCCACCGCGCCAGACCGGCGCCACCGGGGCCAACGGCCGAGGATATGGCGGCGGCCCGCGACATGACGGCGGAACAGCGGGTGGAGATGATCCGGGGCATGGTCGACTCTCTGGCCGCCCGTCTTGAGGAAAACCCCGATGATGTGGACGGCTGGCGTCGTCTGGCGCGGTCGTGGCTGGTGTTGGACGAGCGCAAGGCGGCGTTGGCCGCTTATGAGAAGGCTCTTGAGCGTGCGCCCGACGAGATCGATTTGTTGCTTGATTACGCGCGGGCGCTGCACCCGCCCGGGGCCGACGCGCGATCGATGCCGGACGCCTTCATCGATGCGGTGCGGCGCGTTCGCGCGTTGGCGCCCGACCACCCCGAGGGGCTGTTTTTTGGCGGGCTGGTCGCCGAGCGTCGGGGCGACACCGTCACCGCCCGTGCGTTGTGGTCGCGTCTGATCGAGCTTCTGCCCACGGATGCGCCGGTGCGCGACGGCATTCAGGCGCGGATCGATGCGCTGGGCGGAGGCTGATGCCTCTACGTCGGCGCGGCGGGCCGCAAATTCCTTGCCGCGTCCCGCCGCCCGGTTATGCTGCCGGCATTGAGGGTTTGTCGCACTGATGTCGAGGCTCCCACGCTGATGGTCGCGCAGGAAGACACCGCCGCCACGCCGATGCTGGACGTGGTCGATCTGCACAAGCGGTTCGGCAATCTTGAAGTGTTGAAAGGGGTGTCGCTGACCGCGCAACAGGGCGACGTGATCTCGATGATCGGTGCTTCGGGGTCCGGCAAGTCGACCTTTTTACGGTGCATCAACCTGTTGGAGATACCCGACGCTGGCGAGGTGCGGGTCGATGGCGAGTTGATCCGCATGGTACCGGCGCGCGGCGGTGGCATGAGGCCGGCCGACGCCAAGCAGGTCGACCGCATCCGCTCGCGCCTTGGCATGGTGTTCCAGAGCTTCAATCTGTGGACCCATATGACCGTGCTGGAGAACGTGATCGAAGCACCGGTCCATGTGTTGGGCGTGCCCAAGGTCGAGGCGATTGCCCGGGCCGAGGCGTTGCTTGCCAAGGTCGGAATCGACGACAAGCGCGACCAGTATCCGGCCCACCTGTCCGGCGGACAGCAGCAGCGTTGCGCGATCGCCCGCGCGTTGGCGATGGAGCCGCAGGTGATGCTGTTCGACGAGCCGACCTCGGCCCTCGATCCCGAATTGGTGGGTGAGGTGCTGCGGGTGATGCGTCAGCTCGCCGAGGAAGGGCGGACGATGATCATCGTCACCCACGAGATGCGGTTCGCCCGCGAGGTGTCGGACACGGTGGTGTTCCTGCACCAAGGGCGGATCGAAGAACAAGGGCCGCCGGAACAGGTGTTCGAGGCACCGCGCTCGGAGCGTTGCCGCCAATTCCTCGCGACGACGGCGAACGCCACCGTCGGCGTGGGGTGATCGTTCCCAACAAACGCACCAGGGGACGCGCCGCTATGGGAATCATGAAACAGGAGGGACTTCGCATGAAAAAAACCATCACCACCCTGGCCGCCATCGCGGCGTTGGCCGTGGCGGGCCTCGCCGCCGAGGCGGCGGCCGAATGGAAGAAAGGCTCACCCGTCCGCATCGCCACCGAGGGGGCCTACGCGCCGTGGAACTACACCGACAGTTCGGGCAAGCTGGTCGGCTTCGAGCTCGATCTCGCCGTCGATCTGTGCAAGCGCATGGCGGTGACGTGCGAGGTCGTGCAGCAGGCTTGGGAAGGCATCATCCCGGCGCTGCAGGCCGGCAAGTACGACGCCATCATGGCCGGCATGTCGATCACCGAGAAGCGCATGAAGGTCATCACCTTCTCGCGCTCCTACGCCGCCACGCCGGCGGTGTTCGTGGTCAAGTCCGATGGCCCGTTCGCTGGCCTGAAGGCGGCGGTGGACGCGGTGACCATGGACAAGATCGACGGCGCCGAGAAGGACGCGATCGCGACGGTCAAGAAAGCCTTCGCCGGTAAGACCATCGGCGTGCAGATCGCCACCACCCACGAGAATTTCTTGAACGAATTCGTCGCCGGCGACGTGACGGTGAAGACCTACGACACCCAGGAAAACCTGGACCTTGACCTGCAGGCCGGCCGTGTCGACGCGGCGTTGGCCGCCATGTCCTATTGGAAGCCGTTGCTGGAGAAGGACGGGGGCAAGGGCTTGAAGATGGTTGGTCCGGGCTTCACCGGTGGGCCGTTCGGCAACGGTGTCGGCGCGGGCATCCGTCAGGAGGACCAGGCGTTGGCTGATATGTTCAGCAAGGCGATCAACGCGGCGATCGCCGACGGCACGGTCAGCAAACTGGCCGTCCAGCATTTCGGCTTCGACGCCTCGGCGAAGAACTGATCGGCTTGACGGCATGATTCGGACGGGGACAGCCGCGCGCTGTCCCCGCTGGTTTTCGATGCGTGGATTGGGGGGGCGATGCCCGAGTGGCTGAGTCTGCTGGCCTGGGGGGATACCGGCTGGGGCGACGAGATGGTGCGCGGCGCGCTGGTGACCTTGCAAGTCGCGGTCGTTGCCTTTGCATTGGGCGTCGTCATCGGCGCTGGCGGGGCGGCGGTCAAACTGTCTCGCGTACCGGGTCTTCCCTTGCTTGGTGATGTGTACACCACGTTGATTCGCGGCATTCCCGACCTGATCACCATCTACATCATCTTCTTCGGCGGCGGTCAGCTTGCCATGTCGGTGGCGCGGCTGTTCGGCCACACCGGCTATATCGAAATCGACGCGTTGACCACCGGGGTCTCCGCGCTCAGCGTCATCTCCGGCGCCTATTCGACCGAGGTGATCCGCGGCGCCGTGATGGCGGTGCCGAAGGGGCAGATCGAGGCGGCGAAGGCCTGTGGCATGAGCCGCTGGACCCTGTTCCGCCGCATCCTGGTGCCGCAGGTCGCCCGTTACGCCTTGCCCGGCCTGGGCAATGTCTGGCAGCTGACGCTCAAGGACACGTCGCTGATTTCCGTGGTCGGCCTGACGGAAATCATGCGCCAGGCGTTCGTTGCCTCGGGGTCGACCAAACAGCCGTTTACCTTCTTCGTGTCGGCGGCGGTGCTGTATCTCGCGCTGACCTCGCTGTCCAACAAGGTGTTCAATGGGGCCGAGATCTGGGCCAACCGCGGCGTGCGGAGAGCCTGATGCTGCGCTTCGATGAACCCTGGACGTTGTTCCTGGAGATCCTCGGCGGTGTCCCGAACACCGTGTCGCTCGCGCTCGCGTCGCTGGTGCTGGGGTTCGTGCTGGCGGTCGGGCTTGCCCTGATGCGGCTGTCGCCGTGGAAACCCGTCGCGTGGCTTGCCTACGCCTATGTGTATTTTTTCCGTTCGACGCCGCTGCTGGTGCAGATTTTTCTGATCTATTACGGCACCGGCCAGTTCGAGGGCTTGCGGGAGTCCTGGGCCTGGCCGTTCTTCCGCGAAGCCTACTGGTGCGCCATGCTGGCGTTGACGCTCAACACCACGGCCTACACCTCCGAGATCATCCGGGGCGGGTTGCAAGCGGTGCCGTGGGGCCAGGTCGAGGCGGCGAAAGCCTGTGGCATGAACGCGATCTTGCGGCTTCGCCGGGTGATCTTCCCGCAAGCGATCCGCCAGGCGCTACCCGGCTACGGCAACGAGATCGTGTTGATGGTGAAATCAACCTCGCTCGCCAGCACGATCACCTTGCTGGAGATTACCTTGATCGCGCGCAAGGACGCTTCGTCGACCTATACCCTGGATGCCTTGGTGATCGCCGCCGCGATCTATCTGTTCATCAACCTGCTGGCAACCCGCGGGGTGGCGTGGTTGGAATACCGATTGTCGCCGGAGTTGCGCGAGGCGCGGATCCTCAAGGCCCTGCCGGACCCAGGCCTATCCCATGTCCATTGAGCTTACCCCCTATCCCGCCGATGAGGTCGATCGTCTGGAGGCGTGGGTGGAGGCGCCGCATGTCAGGCGCTGGTGGAAGCCGCCTTGGACGGGACCGGTGATCACGGCGCTCCGCGCTGGCGTGCCGGTGCCCGAGTGGATTCGACCCTGGCGGATCGACCACCAGGGTCAACCGATCGGCTATGCTCAGGATTATGATGTGATGCGGGACGGCCCGGTTTGGCATGGCATCGATGGCGTCGGCCCAGGCACGCGCGGTATTGACCTGTTGATCGGCGAGGCGGCGGCGCTGAACCGAAAGCTCGGCCGCGAGGCCATTCGCGCCCTAACCGCCAAGGTGTTCGAGGACGAGAACTGTGACCGGGTGGTCGCCGACCCGCACCCGGACCACTGGGGCGCCATCATCGCGTTTCAGAAAGCCGGTTGGCGCGAGCGCGGGCGCCACCAGTTCCCCAGCGGGCCGGTTATGATCCTGACAGCCGCGAAAAGCGTCTGGAAGGGGTGAAGGGGATCGTCTAAATCGAGGGGATGCGGCGTCGATCGGCGACGCCGCCGAACGGTATCGGATCGAGCCTGTTGGAAGACCTGGAAGCAATCAAGCGCCGGTTGGAAGAGATGAAGAGCGAGCACCGGGATCTGGACGACGTGATCGCGCGTCTGCTGGAAAAGGCGCCGTTTGATCAACTTCAGCTGCAACGCCTGAAGAAGCGTAAGCTCATGCTGAAGGATGATATCCTCAAGGTGGAAAGCCATCTGCTGCCCGACATCATCGCGTGATCCCGACGGGCCGCGGGTCAGGCGCCGCGGGCGTTGTATTTCTGAATCACCTTGCGCAGGCCGGACATCAGCTCCTGGCCGATCGGCCCGCCGTCACCGGTGATCTTCGATTGGTTGACCGCCTTCAACGCGTCGATATGCATGACGAGCACGTCGATCTCGGTATTGCCGAGGTCATCCGACAGATCGATGAACTTGCAGGCGCTGTCACCGACTTGGCTGACTAACGGATAGCCGAACGTACCGGCCTGGCCGCGCAGATCGTGCAGCACGCGCCGCAGAACCGATACCCCGGCTTTCTGGCGCTCACCGCCGAGCTTCACCTCGGCGATCGCGGATGTCAGCTGACGGATATTGTCGGTGAACAGCTTCTCGAACTCACCGCCGAGCTTCTTCACGGCCTCGTCGGCCTTGGCGATCATCTCCTTCGGGTCGGCGCCATGCTTGATCTTGACCTTATCCTTGAGGGGATTGGGGTTGTCGACGAATTCGACCTTGGGTTTGTCATCGGACATGGCGTGATCCGCTTTCCGTTCAGGTGCGTTGGATGGCGTCGAGGTCGTCCAAACCGTCGCTGGTCCGGTCCTCGGCACGACGCTTCGGTCCCGTATAATCCGGATCGAACTTGCGGCGCCGGTCCGGTCCGAAATACGTGCCGGTACGCACGAACCGGCGCGGGTTCTCGATGATGCTGACGATGCGAGCGTAAAGCGCGGCGGCCGACACCGGTTTGGCAAGAAACTCGGTCATGCCGGAATCACGCGCGGCGAGGACATTGCGCGCGATTGTGTTCGCCGAGACGACCACGACGGGCACCAAAGGATTTATGCCGCGTTTGCCGCTGCGGATGTTCTTGAGAAGCTGGGCGCCGTTCATCTCGGGCATTTCCCAATCCATGATCACCACGTCGACCGGACTGTTGCGAATTTCCTCAAGCGCCTCCCGTCCGTCGCGGGCCTCGGCGATGTGGGTGATACTCAGCCCGCGCAGCACGTTCGTGATGATCGTGCGCATGAATCTGTTGTCGTCGACCACCAGGGCGGACAAGTTCTCAAGGTTGTACGCCTTCATTCTCGGGCGTTCGCATCGACGGCCATCATGGGCATAGTGTACCGTTCATAAGGGGTTGTGTCAGCGTGGTCGCATCGCTTGCGTCCACAGGCGCGGTCCCTATACTCGCCGGCTTGCTTCGATGGCTCCGGAGACAGCATGATCGATCGCGCTGATGCGCCCACGTCTGGTTCGGTTCGGGTCGGCGTGATCATGGGCAGTCAATCGGACTGGCCGACGATGCGCAACGCCTCGGAGACCCTGAGCGCGCTTGGCGTCGCGCATGAGTGCCGGATCATCTCGGCGCACCGGACGCCGAAACGCCTGGTCGCCTACGCGGAAAGCGCTAGGGAACGTGGCTTGCAAGTGATCATCGCCGGCGCCGGCGGGGCCGCTCATTTGCCGGGGATGGTCGCGTCGCTGACCCCGTTGCCGGTTCTTGGCGTGCCGGTCGAAAGCAAGGCGCTCAGCGGCCTCGATAGCCTGTTGTCGATCGTTCAGATGCCCGGCGGCGTGCCGGTCGGCACCTTGGCGATCGGTCGGGCGGGGGCGGTCAACGCGGCCCTGCTGGCGGCCTCGATCCTCGCCCTTGGCGACCCGGCGGCAGCGGCGGCGGTTGAGGACTGGCGGGCTCGCCAGACCCAGCAGGTGGCCGAGATGCCGGTGGACGCGGCGTTGACGGAAGGGGAGCCTCGCGGGTGAGCGCGGGGCGACACTCCGGCCCCTTGCCGCCCGGATCGACGATCGGGATTCTCGGTGGCGGGCAACTCGGCCGGATGACGGCGGTGGCCGCCGCCGAACTGGGCTATCGCTGCCATATCTACGATCCAACCGCCGACGGCCCGGCGTCGCAGGTGGCGGCGTCGACGGTGGCGGCGTGGGATGATGGCGAGGCGCTCGACCGGTTCGCCAACGCGGTCGACGTGGTGACCTACGAATTCGAGAACGTGCCGGTCGAGACGGTCGAACGGCTGCTCGATCGGGTGCCGGTGCGGCCGGGCCCGATGGCCTTGAGCGTGGCTCAGAGCCGGGTCGAGGAAAAGAGTTTCGCTCGGCACTGCGGTTTGGACACGGCGGCGTTCTGGGGCGTGCGGAGCCTCGACGACCTGGCGCAGGCGCTGACGGTCGTCGGCATGCCGTCGATCCTGAAAACCAATCGGTTTGGCTACGACGGCAAGGGACAGGTTACGATCGGCATGGACACCGATCTGCGTCACGCCTGGGACGAGTTGGCGTCCGACGACGGCATCCTGGAACGCCGCATCCCGTTCGAGCGCGAAGTGTCCGTGATCGTGGCCCGTGGTGTCGATGGGGCGACGGTGTGCTTCCCGGTGACCGAGAACGAGCATGTCGACGGTATCTTGCGCCGAAGCCTGGCTCCGGCACCGTTGGACGCCGAGGTTGCCGACGCGGCCCGCCAGGCGGCGGTCACCCTGGCCACCGAGCTGGACGTGGTCGGCTTGCTCGCGGTCGAGCTGTTCATCGAGCAAGGGCGCATTCTGGTGAACGAAATCGCGCCCCGGCCGCACAACTCGGGCCACTGGACCCAGGACGGCGCCGCCGCCTCGCAGTTCGAGCAGCTCGTGCGGGCGGTGGTCGGTTTGCCGCTGGCTCCGGCGGACGCGCTGTTCGAGACCGAGATGATCAACCTGATCGGCGCCGACGCCGACGCGTGGCGCGAGCTAGCCGCCGAACCCGGGGCCAAACTGCATCTCTATGGCAAGGCCGAGACGCGCCCGGGCCGCAAGATGGGTCATGTCAATCGACGCCGGAAACCGTTCGGCGTGTGAGCTCAGGGTGTGAGCTCAGGGTATGAACTCAAGCCGGCCGCGCCGCCCGGAACGCGCGGACGACGCGCATCGGGTTCGGCAGCTTGGCTCTCAATCCCTTGAGTTGGCCGGTGAAACGGGGAACCCGCATGACGTCGGCGATCCGCCGGTCCAGGAAGGCCCAGGTGTCGGCGTGATCGTCCGACTCGTCATCCAGCCAATACAGCAGGGTGGAGGTATAGACCGCCGCCAGCAGACCGCGCTTGGTGTAGAAGTTGAAGTCTGTCGACCGGTCGCCGCAGGCGTGCCAGATGTGATCCACCGTGCGGTACAGGCTGGCGGCCGCGAGCTTGGCGTTCCCCGGCAAGGCCAGATACGACAGTCCGCGCCGCACCGCTTCCTTGTGGGGCGCCGCCTGTTCCAGCCGCGCGCGAACGCCGTAGGCTACCTTTTCGCGGATTTTCATCGAGCCGAGGTCGGCCGCCTCCAGCGCCGCCACCATCTCGCGGTCGGCGCGGCCGAGCCAATGCGCCACCGCGTCACGCACGCCGCGCGGGAACGCCAGGTCCACATCCTCCGGCGTCAGTCCGGCCGATCGCGCGCCGGCGATCAGAGCCGTGCGGCTCCAACCGTCGAACAGCACATTCGGCAGGGTCGCCGTCAGGATACGGTCGCGCAGGGCGTCCATCTCGGGGGTCTTGGTCATGCGCGGCTCTCCTGTCGGTCGTCATATCGAGCCGCCGCCTCGGCCTCGATCACTTCCTCGGTAAACCCGAATCGGGTCGGGTCGTCCAGACGGTCGATGTAGAGCACGCCATCGAGATGGTCGATCTCGTGCTGCAGCACACGGGCGCGCCAACCGGCAACCACCGCTTCCCAAGGCTGACCATCGGCCATGCTGCCGGTGACCCTGACCCGTTGCCACCGTGCGATCTCGCCACGCATGCCCGGAATCGACAGGCATCCTTCCCAGGCAATCGCCCGGTCGTCGCCGATCGGCTCCAGCACCGGGTTGATCAAGGCGGTCAAGGGCCAGGCGCCGTCATCCGGATCATCTGTCGCGCGCGCCTCCGGCACCGAGAACAACAGGACCCGGCGGGATACGCCAATCTGCGGCGCGGCGATGCCAATGCCGCCGGCTTCAGCCAGGGTATCGGTCAGGTCCTGGATCAGCGCCTGAATGTCCGGGGCGGTCGGCTCGCTCGCGGGCTCGGCCACGCGGCGGAGGGTGGGGTCGCCAAGACGAAGGATGGACTTCACGCTCATGCTCTGGCATATAGCGCGCCGACCGGGACCGGTAAACCGATGCTCGCTGGCGTTGGGGCACGATTTCGGCTATGGGTAAGGTTCATGGCAACCAGCGGCCTTGATTTAAGGGTGCGGGTGTTGCTTTTTGCCGTGTCAAGCCGAGCGGCCACGACCGGTTCAGGAAAGGAGTGGAGAGTCCGTGCAAGTTTCCGTTCGCGACAACAACGTCGACCAAGCCCTGCGCGCGCTGAAGAAGAAGATGCAGCGCGAGGGCGTATTCCGTGAAATGAAGCTGCGCCGCAGTTATGAGAAGCCTTCCGAGAAGAAGGCTCGCGAGCGCGCCGAGGCGATCCGCCGTCATCGCAAGTTGATGCGCAAGCGCATGGAGCGCGAAGGCTACTAGTCTTCGGGACACCGGACAGGGTCGAGGTCTGGCCCGCACGCATTGCCGCCCTTCGCTGGGCGGCTTTTTGCGTCTTTGCGACAGAGACACACTCGGCTTGCGGAGATAGCGAGGCGATCGAGAACGCCGTGTTCCCAGGTCATCTCGTGAATATCCACGACCTTATGCCGACGTTGCTCGCGACCCGCTCTCGTCGCGACTGACGTGCCACGGGCGTTGCCCCGGCGCCGTGGCCCGGCCTAGGATCGGATGTCGGACAGGAGGACGCCATGGCTGAACATGATCATTCCCACGACCATGCGCATGACCACGATCACCCGCGCCTATCGGAGTTGCAGCTCCGAGTGAAGTCGCTGGAATCGCTGTTGGTCGAGAAAGGGTTGGTCGACCCCGCTGCCCTCGATGTTTTCATCGACACCTATGAGACCAAGGTCGGCCCGCGCAACGGCGCCGGCGTGGTGGCCAAGGCCTGGGTTGATCCGGACTTCAAGCGCTGGCTGTTGCGGGATGCCGGCGCGGCCATCAAATCCTTTGGTTTCGAAGGCCGACAGGGTGAGCACATGGTGGCGCTGGAGAACACCGACCGGGTCCACCACATGGTCGTCTGCACGTTGTGCTCGTGCTATCCTTGGCCAGTGCTCGGCCTGCCGCCGGTGTGGTACAAATCAGCACCCTATCGCGCGCGCGCGATATCCGATCCGCGCGGTGTGTTGGCTGACTTCGGCACCACGCTCGCCGACGGCGTCGAGATCAAGGTTTGGGACTCGACCGCCGAGTTGCGCTACCTGGTTATCCCGCAACGCCCGGCCGGAACCGAACATCTGTCCGAGGAGGGTCTGGCCGGGATCGTCACCCGCAACGCGATGATCGGGGTCGAGACTCTGTCCTACCCGCCGAAACCGGGCGTGGAGACGGTGGCATGAACGGCGCGCATGACATGGGCGGTATGCATGGTTTCGGCCCGGTCTCGGTTGAGCCGGACGAGCCCTGGTTCCATGGCGAATGGGAAAAGAAGGTGTTCGGCCTGACCCTGGCCTGCGGCGGCCTGGGCCAGTGGACCATCGATCAAGGCCGTTACGCCCGCGAGAACCAGCCGCCGGGTCGGTATCTGCAAAGCACCTATTACGAACTGTGGCTGCATGGCCTTGAAACCTTACTGGTCGAGAAGGGTTTGGTAACGGCGGACGAGCTGGACACCGGCAAGGCCAGTGGGCCGAGCAATCTCTCGGCGCTGCCCGCCGACCGGGTGTTCAAGGCGTTGCAGCAGGGCTCTCCCTATACCCGTGCGATCGACACCCCGGCCCGCTTCGCGGTCGGTGATCGGGTGCGGGTGATCAACGCCCACCCCAAGGGCCATACCCGCATGCCGCGTTATGTGCGTGGTCATGTCGGCACGGTGGTGATGCATCACGGCGCCCATGTCTTCGCCGACGCCAGCGCGGCCGGCGATCATTCGATCGCGCACCATCTGTACAACGTAGCGTTCACCGCCGAGGAGCTTTGGGGACCGGACGGCCAGGGCGGGGCGGTGCATCTCGACCTGTGGGACCCCTATCTGGAACCGGCGTGATCGCCGCCCTCCCGCCGTTGGAGGATCTGCCGCGCCTTCCCATCGATCGGGACGGCCCGGTGTTCCGCGAGCCGTGGGAGGCGCAAGCCTTCGCCATGGCGATCAAACTGCACGAGAGCGGGTTGTTCACCTGGCCGGAATGGGCCGAGGCGTTGTCGACGGAAATCGCCGCCGCGCAAAAGGCCGGCGATCCCGATTTGGGTGACACCTACTACCAACACTGGTTGAAGGCGCTGGAAACCCTGGTGTTGGCCAAGACCACCCTGACGGTGGATCGCCTGGAAAGCCGCAGGCGGGCGTGGCGGAAGGCCGCCGAGCGGGCGCCGCACGGTGAGCCGATCCTGCTGCCGGAGGATGAGCGGGATTAGGCGCCGACCGCCGTGTTTCCACCACGCGGACGACGGTTTGGGGGCGTTGATTTGCTTTACAGAACATATAGAGCAAATTGTATACAATGATCTGACACTGCCTGGATGGAGCGTCCGACGTGACGATCAAGACCAAGATATTTGCCGGATTGTCGGCGGTTTTTCTGTCGTTCGCGGTCGTTGCGGGACTGGTGTTCTGGTTCAATATTTACGAGAGCTACGAGGAACTGAAATCGGCGGGCGCGCGACGTGATCTCGCGCGGGTGGTCGACGCTATCGAGGCGAATGTCGAGCACTTGACATTGAACGCCAAGGATTGGGCGACCTGGGACGATACGTACCGCTTCGTGAGCGGCACCATGCCGGAGTACGAAGAGGCCAATCTGTACTTCAGCGCCGTAGCCAACATCGACATGAATCATCTGTCGATTTCGGCGTTGGATGGCCGAGTGGCGTGGGGCAAGAGCTTTGATCTAGAGACCGAGGCGGAGCTTGCGGTGCCGGGTCTGCCATCGGAAACGACCGTGGCACCGGCCGGGTGGTTGCGCGCGGCCGCTGACGGACGAATTGTCGCCGGCCTGATCTCGACCCCTCAAGGCCCGATGATGGTCGGCGGGCAGCCGGTGCTCCGGAATGATGGAAGCGGTCCGCCTGCCGGGCTGTTCCTGTTCGCGCGCTTTCTTGACGATGACGTTGTCGCGGATGTGCGGAGCCGGACCAAGGTTACGTTCGATCTGATCCCCCTGCCGGTTGTTGGCGATGCCATGCCCGGGCCGGCGCCGGTGACCGTCACGGCGATAACGAGCGAGACCCTGGCCGCCGAAACCTCCCTGTTGGATATCGAGGGCCGGCCGATCGCCCGGATCAAGGCGGCGATTCCCCGTTCCGTCACCGCGTTGGGACGGCGGACGATCCTGGCGGCCGGTGGCGCCCTTCTGGTCGCGTGGCTGTTGGCGGTTCTCGCCGCCTTGTTATTGATCCAGCGGATCGCGATCACGCCGTTGTCCAATCTCACCAGGACGGTCGCGGAAATCGGTCGGGATGACGATCTTGGCCGCACGGTGTCCTCTGACCGCGAGGACGAAATCGGTGTGCTGGCGACCGAGTTCGACGGCATGCTGGCGCAAATTCGCACGGCGCGGCGGCGGCTGGAGGATCAATCCTACTACACCGGCATGGCCGACGTGGCGCGCGGCGTGTTGCACAACATCCGCAACGCGCTTAACCCGCTGGGGATTGGTGTTTGGCGGTTGTCGCAGCGGATCGAGAACCGGCCCCATGACACTTTGCGGCAGGCGGCGGCGGAATTGCGCGCCGGGACTGTAGCGGCCGACCGCGCGGCCAAGTTGCTCGATTTCATCGTGGCGCGCAGCGAGGAGCTGGCGCGGCAGGACGGCGAGGCAATCGCCGACCTGACCATGATCGCCGAGCGCTCGAAGCACATCGAGGAGATTGTCCAGACCTATGACGAGATGGGGCGCCAGGGCAGCGAGTTGGCGCCGGTCGATATCGCGTTGAGCGCGCGGGAAGCGAAACGTCAAGCCCTGGCGTTGGCGAAGAAGCCGTTGACCATCACCATCGCGGAATCGATGCCGGCGGTGCTCGGTCAGAGCACCACCGTCACCCAGGTGCTGGCGAACCTGTTCGTCAACGCGGCGGAGGCGATCGACGCCGGTGATGTGGAGGCAGGGGAGATTTCCCTATCGGTGGAGCCAGCGGATGGTGCGCGGCAGGATACTGTGCGCTTGGCCATTCGTGACAACGGCGCCGGCTTACCAGCGGGGTCCGAGGTCAAGATCTTCGAACGCGGCTTCAGCACCAAGACCAGCGGCGGTCGCGGTGTCGGGCTGCATTGGTGTGCGAACAGCATGGCTGTGATGGGCGGCTCGATCAGTGTCACGAGCGCCGGCCCTGGACGGGGTGCGACGTTTCATCTTACGTTTAAACAGGCGTTGAAAGAGGCCGCGTAAGAGGGTGATTCTATGTTGGAAGGGCGAATTCTGGCGGTCGATGACGAGACCGCCATGCTCCAAACCTACCAAGCCGTTCTGGGCCAGGACGAGTCCGCGGGTCCATCCAAGTCGGGCGACCTGGAGGTGGAGTTGTTCGGTGTCGAGAAGGCTCCGGCGAAACCTCGGTTCGAGCTTGAGCTTTGCCGGCAAGGCGAGGAGGCGGTGGACCATGTGCGCGCCGCCCTTGGCCAGGGGAAAGGGTATGCCGTCGTCTTCCTGGACGTGCGCATGCCCCCGGGCATCGACGGCCTGGAAACCGCGCGCCGGTTGCGGGCGCTCGACCCTGATCTCTATATCGTTATCGTGACCGGCTATTCCGACCATCACCCGCGCACCTTCGTGCAGGCGGCGTTGCCACCGGAGAAGCTGATCTATCTGTGCAAGCCGTTCCAACCGGCGGAGATCGAGCAATTGGCCTTCGCGCTGTGCCGGTTGTCACAGTCGGATCGGGTGGTCCGCCGGGAATTGGCCAGTCTGAGGGCGCAAATCGACGACAGTATGCGGATTTTGACCTGATACGGCGATCGGTCAATCCTCCCGCTTTTCCTTCGGCACCAGGGCGTGCAGCGCCAGCGCCAGTTCGGCGATCGGCTGGGTCTGGATGATGACCCGGCCGGGGCCGCTGATGTGGGTGACGAACAATCCCTCGCCGCCGAACAGCAGGTTCTTCACTCCGCGCTGAAGCGCGATATCGTAGTCACAGCTGGCCGAGAACCCGACCAGGCAGCCGGTGTCGACCGTCAGCCGTTCGCCGGCACCGAGTTGACGCTCGATCAGCGTGCCGCCGGCGGCGATGAAGGCCCAGCCGTCGCCCTTCAGTTCCTGCAGGATCAATCCCTCGCCGCCGAACAGCCCGGAGCTTAACCGCTTGGTCAGCGCCACCGACACCTCGATGCCTTTGGCGGAAGCCAGGTAGGAGCGGCGTTGACACAGAAACGCGCCACCCGCGGCGCCCAAGTCGATCGGCCGGATTTGCCCCGGCATGGCGGCGGCGAAGCACACCCGCCGCCGGTCCGATCCGGTGTTGGTGAAGAACGTCATGAAGAAAGTTTCGCCCGCGACCTTGCGCATGATGCTGCCGAGAAAGCCGCCGGGCATCTCGGTCGACATCTCGACGTCGGGCTCCATCATCACCATGGCGCCGGCCTCGGCCTGCACCGCCTCACCGGGGTCCAGGGTGATGGTCAGCATCGGCGAAAAATCGCCCTCGATCGTGTAGTCGATGTCATCGGCCATGATCAGATCCGGTCCGTGGTAAGGGCGCGCTTGTATCGCCGCTCATATCACCAAGCGCAAGAGCGCTACCACGCCGACGGCGCCGAACACCGCGAAGATCGCCGACAGGTCGGCGCGTCCGATCGCCATGGCGGCGAGGATGGCGACGGGGGCGGCCCATCCGCCGTCAAGCGCGATCGGAGCCAGAATGGCCGCCACAAGGGCTCCCGGCAGGTGATCGAGGCCACGTTTGACGCTGCCGCCCTGCGGCACCAACCGCATCAACCAATAGCCGCCGATTCGGGTGAGCCAGGTGACGACGGCCATGGCGGCGATCGTGGCCCAGATAAGCGCGTCCTCACTATCGCCGGTCAAAGAGCGCTTGAAAGGGTTTCTGGGTACACTAATATAACAAGATGTATCTTGGAAAACAGGAGAGTGTCATGCTCGCGACGAAAAAAGCCCGCGCCGTCGGTTTCAACCACGTGGCGTTGGAGGTCGGCGACATCGATGAGGCGCTCGCGTTCTACGGCCGGTTGTTCGAGTTCGAGCTGCGCGGCAAGGGCGAAACCTCGGCCTTCATCGACCTGGGTGACCAGTTCCTGGCGTTGCAGAAGGGGCGCACCCAGCCAGCGGACGAGGGCCGGCATGTCGGCCTGGTGGTGACCGACAAGGAAGCCGTGCGCGCCGCCCTGGTGGCGGCCGGTGTCGAGCTGGTGCCCGGTCGGTTCCTCGACTTCCTCGATCCCTGGGGCAACCGGATCGAGATCATCGGCTACGACAACATCCAGTTCTCCAAGACGCCCGGCGTGCTGCGCGGCATGGGCCTTGGCGACCTGAAAAAGAACGACAAGGCGATCGAGGAATTGACGGCCAAGGGCATGGCGCCGGAGTAAGGCGCGATCGCCCTAGGCCGCGACATGAAACGGGGTGAGCGTGATGCTGTCCCCGTCGAGCGTCACCACGCTGTTGTTCGGCACCCGCTCCCAGCCGGACTCCTCAAGGGTGGTCGGCTCGGAGGCCAAGGTCCAGCCGCCCTCGGCTCCCCAACGGCGATGGTATAGGGTCGGCGGCTGGTTGTCGGTTGCGTAGCGGACACCGATGAGCCGCTGCCCATCCGACATCGCGGCGGTGAAACGGATGTGGGGGTCGATCCCCGCGCGCGTCAGATCGGCGATTGTATGCCCGAGCGCCCGGGCCAACGCCTGGATCGGATCGTCGTCCAATCCCTCGGCGTGGGCCAGCAGGAAGATCGCCTCGGAATCCGTCGTGCCGACCCGGGCGGCGTAGTGGGTGTCGGGTAGACGCATGTCGAGCGACCGGCGAATCCGCTCGTAATCGCCGATCTGTCCGTTGTGCATGAAGGTCCAGCGATCTTGGACGAACGGGTGGCAGTTCGCGCGGCTGGTCTCGGTGCCGGTCGAGGCGCGGACATGGGCCATGAACAGCCGCGAGCGGACGTGGTGGACGATCGAGCGCAGATTGCCGTCGCTCCACGCCGGCAGAATATCGCGATAGCGGCCGGGTTCGCTGTGTTCCCCGTACCAGGCGACGCCGAAACCGTCGGCGTTCACCTCACTTTTCGACTCGACCGCGTGTATGCTTTGCTGGATCAGCGAATGCGCGGGTTTCAATACCAGATCCTCCAACAGGATCGGCTCTCCGAGATAGGCTGCCCAACGGCACATGGTGTCCGCTCGTACCCGGTTGCTGGCTCAGTGTTTGAGTGCTTGAACGATCTCTTCGCACATTTTCTTGGCGTCGCCGAACAGCATCATGGTGTGGTCGTTGAAGAACACCTCGTTCTCCACCCCGGCGTAGCCGGAGGCCATGGAGCGTTTGACGAACAGCACGGTCTTGGCGTTCTCCACGTCCAGGATCGGCATGCCGGAGATCGGGCTGGTGGGGTCGGTCTTGGCGGC
>JABMNR010000003.1 GCA_013203465.1 Alphaproteobacteria bacterium | reverse complement strand
CCGCAAGGCCGCCGCACGAACCAAAGCCGATCTCTGGGATGCGGTCGCCAAGGCTATAGAAACCTTCACACCGACCGAATGCGAAAACTACTTCGCCGCCGCAGGGTATGACCGAGATTAAATTGAAGAGGCTCTAGCGCCCCGTTCTCGATTACTCCACCGCTACTACTCCGCCGCCACGCGTTGCGCGATGGTCGCCTGCGCCGCCGACAGTCGAGCGATCGGCACGCGGAACGGCGAGCAACTCACGTAGTCCAGCCCCACCGCCTCGCAGAAGCCGATCGACGCCGGGTCGCCGCCATGCTCGCCGCAAATACCGAGCTTCAACTCCGGGCGGGTGGCGCGACCACGCTCGACGGCGATACGCACCAACTCGCCGACACCATCCTGGTCGAGACTAACGAACGGATCGACCTCAAGGATGCCCTTCTCCTCGTAGGCGTGCAGGAAGGATCCCGCGTCGTCGCGGCTGAGGCCGAAGGTCGTCTGGGTCAGGTCATTGGTGCCGAAGCTGAAAAATTCCGCCTCCTCGGCGATCTTTCCGGCGCGTAGGGCGGCGCGCGGCAGCTCGATCATGGTGCCGACCAGATAGTGCAGCGTGGTTCCCGTGGCCGTCCTCACCTCGTCCGCCACTCGATCGATGATCGCTTTCAACAGCGCGATTTCCTGTTCTGTCGCGGCGAGTGGAATCATCACTTCCGGCACCGGTGCCTCACCCGTCTTGGCGGCCTCCACCGCCGCCTCGAAGATGGCGCGGGCCTGCATCTCGCAGATTTCCGGATAGGTGATCGCCAACCGGCAACCGCGATGACCGAGCATTGGGTTGGCTTCCTGCAACTCCAGGGCACGCCGCCGCACGATCGCGACCGACACCCCGGCCGACTTGGCCACCTCGGCCATCTCGTCCTCGGTATGCGGCAGGAACTCGTGCAACGGCGGGTCGAGCAACCGGATGGTTACCGGCAGCCCTTCCATGATCCGGAACAGCTCAACGAAATCATCGCGCTGCATCGGCAGCAGCTTGTCGAGCGCGGCCCGCCGTCCAGCCTCGTTCGAGGCCACGATCATCGTCCGCATGGCGACGATGCGCTCACCCTCGAAGAACATATGCTCGGTCCGGCACAGTCCGATGCCCTCGGCGCCGAAATCGCGCGCTACCTGGGCGTCGGCCGGCGTCTCGGCGTTGGCGCGCACCCGCATCCGTCGGGCACCGTCGGCCCAGTCCATGATCCGAGCGAAATTGCCGCTCAGCTCCGGCTGCACCGTCGCCACCTCGCCCAGCATGACCTCGCCGGTGGAGCCGTCGATGGTCAACCGGTCGCCGGCGGCCACCGTGACCTCGCCGACGAAGAAGCTGCCGGTGGCGTAATCGACGCGGATCTGCCCGGCGCCGGAGACGCAGGGGCGGCCCATGCCGCGCGCCACCACCGCCGCGTGGCTGGTCATCCCACCTCGGGTGGTCAGGATGCCCTCGGCGGCGTGCATGCCGTGGATGTCCTCGGGACTGGTTTCGATCCGCACCAGGATTACCCGTTCGCCATTACGCGCCGCCGCCTCGGCCGCGTCGGAGGAGAACACCACCGCCCCGGACGCCGCGCCCGGCGAGGCCGGCAGGCCGCGGGCGATCACATGGCGCTCGGCATCGGGATCGAGGGTGGGATGCAGCAACTGATCGAGGCCCTGGGGTTCGATCCGGCTCACCGCTTCCTCAGGGGTGATCAGCCCCTCGTCCACCATCTCGGCGGCGATCCGCAGGGCCGAATGCACCGTGCGCTTCCCGCTCCGGGTTTGCAGCATGTAGAGCTTCCGCTGCTGCACCGTGAACTCGATGTCCTGCATGTCGCGGTAATGCCTCTCAAGCAGGTCACGCACCTCCCGGAGCTGGCCGAACACCTCGGGCATCACCTCTTCCATCGCCGGCAACTCGGAGCCCTGCGCCCGTTTCGCCGCCAGGGTGAGCTGTTGCGGCGTGCGGATTCCGGCGACCACATCCTCACCCTGGGCGTTGACCAGGTACTCGCCATAGAACGTGTTCTCGCCGGTCGACGGATCGCGGGTGAAGGCGACGCCGGTGGCGCAATCGGCCCCCATGTTGCCGAACACCATGGCCTGGACACTGACGGCGGTGCCCCAGCTTTCCGAAATCTGGTGCAACCGGCGGTAGACGATGGCCCGCTGGTTCATCCACGAGCCGAACACCGCCCCCACCGCCCCCCAGAGCTGATCGCGCGGATCGTCGGGGAACGGTGCGCCGCTCTCCTCCAGCACCTTCGCCTTGTAGTCCGCGACCAACGCCTTCATATCCTCGGCCGACAGCTCGGTGTCGAGCTCGACCCCTTTCTCCTCCTTGGCCAGCTCCAGCAGTTCCTCGAAATGGTAATGGTCGACGCCCAGCACCACGTCGGAATACATCTGCACGAACCGGCGGTAGCTGTCGTAGGCGAAGCGGGCATCGCCGGACTTGGCGATCAGCCCCTCGACCGTGGCGTCGTTCAGCCCCAGGTTCAGCACCGTGTCCATCATGCCCGGCATCGATGCCCGCGAGCCCGAGCGCACCGAGACCAGCAGCGGATTAGCCGCGTCGCCGAACACCGTGCCGACCTCGGCCTCGATCTTGGCCAGCGCCGCCTCGACCTGCGCCGTCAGCTCGGCGGGATAGGTACGCTCGTGGGCGTAGTAGTAGGTGCAGACCTCGGTGGTGATCGTCAGGCCCGGCGGCACCGGCAGGCCGATGGCGCTCATCTCCGCCAGGTTGGCGCCCTTGCCGCCCAGCAGATCGCGCATCCCGGCCGAGCCGTCCGCCATCCCGCCGCCAAAGCCGTACACCCACTTGGTCATGGTTGTCCTTACCCCTCGATTTTCGAGAAATCGGCGACCGTGCCCATGGCCGCCCGCACCCGCGCCAACAGGCGCAGGCGATTGATCCGCAAGCCCGCGTCGTCGGCGTTCACCGTGACATCATCGAAGAACCGGTCGATCGGCGCCCGCAGAGTGGCCAGCGCCGACATCGCACCGGCGAAATCCTCGACTGCCAGCGCCGCCGTCATCCGACCCTGGGCACCGCCCAGCGCCTCGAACAGCGCCTTCTCCGCCGGCTCGGTGAGCTTCGCGGCTTCCGGTTCGGCGTCGAAACTTACGCCGTCCTTCTTCTCCTCGGCGCGCAGAATGTTGGACGCGCGGCGATAGCCCACAAGCATATTGGCGCCGTCGTCCGTACCCAGGAACGCGGCCAGCGCGTGCACCCGGGCCAACAGCCGCACCAGATCGTCCTCGCCGCCCAACTCGAAGACCGCGGCGATCAGATCGTGCCGCACCCCCTCCTCGCGCAAATGCACCTTCAGCCGGTCGGCGAAGAATGGCAGGAGTGTGTCGTCAACTTCAGCCGTGTCGTCTTCGATCTCAACAAACACATTTCGCGCTCTCTTGAACACGTCCAGCAACGGCAACCGCAGATCGTTCTCGATGATCAGCCGGATCACCCCCAAGGCGGCGCGGCGCAGGGCGAACGGATCCTTGGAGCCGGTCGGGGTCTCGCCGATGGCGAAGAAACCCACGAGCGTGTCGAGCTTGTCGGCCAGGGCCACGGCCACCGAGACCGGGGCGGTCGGGCAGGTGTCGGTCGGCCCCAGCGGCGAGTAGTGCTCGGCGACCGCGTTCGCCACTTCGGCGTCCTCACCGTCAGCAAGCGCGTAATAGCGACCCATGACGCCCTGAAGCTCGGGGAACTCGCCGACCATGCCGGTGGTCAGATCGGCCTTGGCCAGGCGCGCCGCGCGCTCGGCCTGGTCCGCGTCGGCGCCGACGATGGGGGCCAGGTGGCGGGCCAGCGCCGCCACTCGCGCCGCCTTGTCGGCCATGGTGCCGAGCTTGTCGTAGAACGTGACCTCGGCCAGCGCCGGAACACGGCTGTCCAGCGTCGCCGCCTTGTCCTGGTCCCAGAAGAACTTGGCGTCGGACAGCCGGGCGCGCAGCACCTTCTCGTTGCCGGCGACGATGGTGGCGTCGCGCGCCGGATCGCGCGCCATGTTGGCGACCACGATGAACCGGTCGGCCAGCACGCCGTCCTTGGTCTGCAAGGCGAAATATTTCTGGTGGCTGCGCATCGAGGTGACCAGCACCTCCGGCGGCACGGCCATGAATTCCGGATCGATGCGGCCGATCAGCGGCACCGGCCATTCGACCAGCCCGCACACCTCGTCCAGCAAGCCGGGATCGTCCTTGAGCACCAACCCCTCGGCCTCGGCAAGCTTGCCCGCCCCCTCGGCGATCAGCCGTTTGCGCTCGTCCCGATCGAGCACCACGAAGGCGTCGCGCAGCTTGCTGCGGTAGTCTTCGAACCCGGTGACGGCAATCGGCTCCGGCGCCAGGAAGCGGTGGCCCCGAGTTAGATTCGAGGCCCAGATGGTGCCAGTTTCGGTTGGTGTCGAAACCTCTTCAGGGGTTCGCAGAAGCTGAAAATCAAGAACCAGGGGGCTTCCATCAATGATCGCTAGAATACTATGCAAAGGGCGAACCCAGCGGAAATCGTTGTTTCCCCATCGCATTGATTTCGGCCAGGGCATCTCAGAAATTGCCTCATCTAAGACGCTTGGTAAGCAGCGGTCGAGCGACAGCCCCGCTACATATCGGACGGAAAAGTAGAATTCGCCCTTGTTGGTGGAGCGAACCTCCACTGCTTGATCATCGATTGACTGCAGACCAGCACCACGAAGAAACCCTTCTACGGCCTGTTTGGGTGCGCCGACTTTTGGACCTTTGCGCTCTTCTTTCTGATCCGGCTGCTTCCGCGGCAGGCCGTCGACCACCAGAGCCAGTCGGCGCGGGGTGACGAACGCCTCGGCCCGCTCGAACGCCAGCCCCGCCGCCTTGAGCTTGTCGGTCAGCAGACGTTTCAAATCGTCGGCCGCGCGCGCCTGCATACGCGCCGGAATCTCCTCCGAGAACAGCTCAACCAACAGCTCAGCCATGGCGGCGTTCCGCTTTCTGCTGTTCCCAGTCGGCCTTCCACGCCGCACTCGCCTCGACCCATTTCTCACAGCATGCCTTGGACAGCGCCCGCACCCGGCCGATATAGGCCTGGCGCTCGGTCACGCTGATCACCCCGCGCGCGTCCATCAGGTTGAACAGATGGCTCGCCTTCATGCACTGGTCGTAAGCCGGCAGCGGCATCGGTTTGTCGGCGGCCAGCAGCGCCGCGCATTCCGCCTCCGCGTCCTTGAAGTGCCGCGACAGGGCCGCGGTGTCGGCGTACTCGAAATTGAAGGTGGAGAACTCGCGCTCCGCCTGCTTGTAGATGTCGCCGTAGATCTTGCCGCCCTGATCCTTGGGTACACCGTCCCAATCCAGGTGATAGACATCGTCGACCCCCTGGATGTACATCGCCAGCCGTTCCAGCCCGTAGGTCAGCTCCAGGCTGACCGGCGCGCAGTCGATGCCGCCGACCTGCTGGAAATAGGTGTATTGCGAGACTTCCATGCCGTCGCACCAGACCTCCCAGCCGAGGCCCCAGGCGCCCAGGGTCGGGCTTTCCCAATCGTCCTCGACGAAGCGGATGTCGTGCGCCAGCGGATCGAGGCCGATCGCCCGCAACGAGCCGAGATACTGCTCCTGGCTGTCGGCTGGTGACGGTTTCACCAGCACCTGGAACTGGTAGTAGTGCTGCAACCGGTTCGGGTTCTCGCCGTAACGCCCATCGGTCGGCCGCCGAGAGGGCTGCACATAGGCGGTCTTCCAGATGTCGTCCGGGCCGAGCGAGCGCAGGGTGGTCGCCGGGTGAAACGTCCCCGCTCCCACCTCCAGGTCATAGGGCTGCAGGATCACACAGCCCCGGTCCGCCCAATAGCGTTGCAGAGTCAAGATCAGGGACTGGAAATCGGTCCGGATGGCCGGCCTGTCGCCGTCGGGCATGGGGTCTCTCACGCGGTCATTATCGCGGGTGCGAGAAACTAGACGCGGCGTGAGGGTGAATCAAGGTGGCAACGTGCCGCCGCCGCCGTTAAGAGTCGCGACGCCCCATCGCAGGAGACCCGCCATGGCCGACACCTTTGATCTGACCGGCAAAACCGCGCTCATAACCGGGGCCAGCCAGGGGCTGGGCGCCGGATTCGCCACCACCTTGGCGCGGGCCGGGGCCAAGGTGGCGCTGGCCGCCCGGCAGACCGGCAAGCTGAAAACCTTGAAAGCCGAGATCGAGAGCGCTGGCGGTGTTGCCCATGCCGTGGCGATGGACGTGACCGACCCGGCCTCGATCCACGCCGCCTTCGACGAGACGGAAGCGGCGCTCGGCCCGGTCGACGTGCTGGTGAACAACGCCGGTATCGCCATCACCAAACCGTTCCTGGAGATCAGCGAGGCCGATTGGGACGCGGTGCTGGACACCAACCTGAAAGGCTGTTTCCTGGCCGGACAGGAAGCCGCCAAACGGATGAGCCAGCGCGGCGGCGGCTCGATCATCAACATCGCCAGCGTGCTCGGCTCCGAGGTGATCGGCCAGCTCTCCAGCTATTGCGCGTCCAAGGCCGGGCTGATCCATCTGACCAAGGCGATGGCGCTGGAGCTGGCGCGGGTCGGCGTGCGGGTGAACGCGATAGCGCCGGGCTACATCGAGACGCCGATCAACAGTGATTTCTTCAAAAGCCCCGCCGGCGAGAAAATGATCAAGGGCATTCCGCAGCGTCGGTTGGGCCAACCGGACGATCTGGACGGCGCCATCCTGCTGTTGGCGTCGGATGCCTCGCGCTACATGACCGGCTCGGTGGTGACGGTCGACGGCGGCTTCCTGGTGGGCTGAGACCATGGCCATCCCGCTGATCGATCCCGACGACTTGGCGTTCACCCTGTGGCGGGTGCTGGGCGCCGAGGCGCTCACCCACTACCCGCGCTTCGCCGAGCACGACCGCGGCACCTTCGAGGCGGTGATCGAGACCGCCCGACGTCTGGCCGAGGAGAAATTCCGCCCGCACGCCGCCAAGTCCGACGCCAACGAGCCACGCCTCGAGAACGGCAAGGTGGTGTTGATCCCGGAGATCGCCGAGGCGGTGGCCGCCTTCGCCGAGGCCGGGTTCCTCGCCGCCCACCACGACGCCGAACTAGGCGGCATGCAATTGCCCTGGACCATCCAGCAGACGGCGTTCGCCCACTTCAAGGCGGCCAACGTGCCGACCGCCGCGTACCCGTTCCTGACCATCGCGGCGGCCAACCTGATCCACGCCCATGGCTCCGAGGAACAGAAACGCCGCTGGATGCCGCCGATGTTGGGCGGCCGGTTCTTCGGCACCATGGCGCTGTCGGAGCCGCATGCCGGTTCGTCGCTGTCCGATGTGCGCACGGCGGCGCGTCACCTCGACGACGACCGCTACGCCATCAAGGGCGCGAAGATGTGGACCTCCGGCGGCGAGCATGAGCTGGGACAGAACATCGTCCACATGACCCTGGCCCGCATCGTGGGGGCACCGGCGGGGGTCAAAGGCCTGTCGCTGTTCATCGTGCCGCGCTACCGCCTGGGCGCCGACGGCGCGCCGGCCGAGCCGAACGGCGTGCGACTGGTTGGCCTCAATCACAAGATGGGCTATCGCGGCACGGTCAACACCGCGCTGTCCTTGGGCGACGACGACGATTGCATCGGCTGGCTGGTCGGCGAGCCGAACCAGGGCCTGCGCCAGATGTTCCACATGATGAACGAAACCCGGGTCGGCGTTGCCCTCGGCGCCATCATGCTGGCCTATCAGGGCTACCTCGAAAGCCTGGACTACGCCCGAAATCGGCCGCAAGGCCGTCACCCCGGCGACAAGGACCCGACCACACCGCAATTGCCGCTGATCGAGCACGCCGATGTACGCCGCATGCTGTTGCAGCAAAAGGCGGTGGCCGAGGGCGGACTGATGCTGGCGCTCGATCTGGCGCTGCGCATCGATCGCGGCAACCACGACCCGGACGATACGGTACGCGCCCGCGAGGCGCTGTTGCTCGACTTCCTGACACCGATCATCAAAGCCTGGTATTCGGACCGCGCGTTGGAGGCGAATTCCAACGCCATTCAGATTTTCGGCGGCTACGGCTACACCCGCGACTACCCGGTCGAACGGCTGTACCGCGACAACCGGCTGAACCCGATCCACGAGGGTGCGAACGCGATCCAGGCGATCGACCTGCTGGGCCGCAAGGCATCGATGCGGGACGGGGCCGCCTTCACCGCGTTTCTGGATGAGGTCGACACCGCGCTCGCCGAGGCCGAAGGCATCGCCGAGGTGGACGCCATCCGTGCCGCGACCCAGACCGCGCGCGACGATCTGGCCAAGACCACGGTCGCCCTGCTGGCCAAGGCGCCCGACATAGGTCCGATCAAGCTGCTGGCGAACGCGCACGCCTACATGGATCTGGCCGGACTGGTCGCCTTCGGCTGGGTCTGGCTGCGGCAAGCGATCGTCGCCGCGCGCGACCTGGACAACGCGCCGCGGGGCCGGCCGCGCGATCTGCTCCAGGGCAAGCTGCACACCGCCCGCTACGTCGCCGCCTGGGAGCTGCCACGCACGGCGCAGCATGCCGCCCTGCTGATGGCGCTGGACGACTCGGTGCTGAGCATGCGAGACGGCTGGTTTTAGACACACTCCACATCGACTTTCGAAGGACTCGCCTCATGACCATTCAGACCATCGGTGTTGTCGGCGCCGGCATGATGGGCTCGGAGATCGCCCTGGTGTTCGCGCTGGCCGACAAGAAGGTCCGGCTGATGGACACCGACCAGGGCTTCGTCGACAAAGCCATGGCCAAGCTTGCGAAGACGTTGGACAGCGGCATCGGCCGCGGCTTCTACGCCGAGGAGGACAAGCCGCGCGTGCTGGCCAACATCACCACCGCGACCGATGTGAAGGCTTATGGCGATTGCGATATGGTGATCGAGGCGGTGACCGAGGATCAGGAACTCAAGGGCAGGATCTACAAGGAGTTGGACGCCGTCTTGAAGCCGGACGCGATCATCGCCTCGAACACCTCGTCGATCTCGATCTCGGTGCTGGCCTCCTACTTCTCCGAGGCGCGACAGAAGAACTTCCTTGGCCTGCATTTCTTCTCGCCGGCCAGCCGGATGAAGCTGGTCGAGGTAATCAGCGGCTTCGACAGCGATCCCGAGGTGGTCAAGATCGCCACCGCCGCCTGCGCGGACATCGGTAAGAGTCCGATCCAGGTCAAGGACGTGGTCGGCTTCGCGGTCAACCGCATCCTGTTCGCCATGTGGGACGAGGCGATCCGCCTGGTCGAGGAAGGCGCGTGCACGCCCGAGGATATCGACACCGGCTGCAAGCTCGGCCTCGGCCACCCGGTCGGCCCGTTCGAGCTGATGGACAACATCACCATCGACCTGACCCTCAAGGTCAGCCAGATCCTGGAGGACGCCTATGGCGACCGCATGCACACCCGGCCGACCATCAAGCAGTTGCACGCCGCCGGCCGGCTTGGCCGCCGCTACGGCCGGGGTTGGTACAAGTATCAGGACGGCAAGCGGGTTGAATGATTCGCTTATGATCGGCGCCGGGTTCGCGGTAATCTGACCCGTCGGGACGGAGTGGCCGATCGGCCGCCCCACCGGTCCCGTCGCACAGTGAACCCGGAGCAGCACTCCCATGATCGACCTCTATACAGCCGGCACCGGAAACGGTCGTCGCCCGGCCCTTATGCTCGAAGAATGTGGCCTCGCCTACACCCCCCATAAGCTCGACCTTACGAAGGGTGAAAGCCATACCCCCGCCTACCACAAGATCAACCCGGTGGGCGCGATCCCGGCGATCGTCGACCACGACGGACCGGGTGGTCAGGTGGTCTCCCTGGCGCAGTCGGGCGCCATCCTGATGTATCTCGCGGACAAGACCGGCCGGTTCCTGCCGACGGATCCGGTGGCCCGAGCCGGTCATCTGCAGTGGACGATGTTCGCGCTAACCGACATCGCGCCCACCAGCGGCGCGATCTTCTACGCCTCGTCGAAGCTCGAGGACAAAGCCGCCGCCCACCTGTTCGAGGAGCGGCTGCTCGGCTTCTTGGGCCACGCCGACCGGCGGCTCGGCGAGGTCGAATATCTAGCCGGCGACTATGGGCTGGCCGACATGGCGCTGTACCCGGTGTACGACGGCCGCCGTGCCCTGGTCGACGCCAAGGGTGGCCTGAGCAATCTGAAACGCTGGGCCGACACCGTCGGTGCCCGTCCGGCGATCCAACGCGGCATGGCGGTGGCGTAGTTCGGCGACAGCCGCCAGCCCGCGCCGACGGAAACCGGCGCGGGCTGGCGGGAGTGCGAGGTCGCCTCAATCCTGGTAAGGCGTGCCGTCACGGCGGGTGAATACAGCCGGCCCATCGGGGTTGTGCAGAATCTGCATGTCGTCGTCCGGGTAGAAGCAATCATCCTCGGCTTCCCGGCCGCCGACCTCCAGCAACACCGCGTCGGCCTCGCCCTCGTTGATCAAATAGTGGCCGTCCGGCACTCCGGCCGGAAACCCTGCCGCCATGCCGGTGTCCAGTTTTGTCGACCCCGCTTCGGTAATCAGCGTCACAGCTCCGGATAGGATGTAGACGAACTCGTCCTCATGGGTATGCCAGTGCCGGACCGACGACGACGCGCCGGGTTCAAGCGTCAGCAGATTCACCCCGAAGCGGGTCAACCCGACCGCGTCTCCGATGACCGTGCGCAGCCGCCCCTCGAAGCGGGGACGGAAGACCCGTGGCATACCGGTCGAGCCACGCATGACCGGAAGGTCGGAGACCCGGACCGGCGGCGGACAACGGTTGGGGGATTGGGTCATCGGTCACACTCCTCCCAGACTTCTCAACAATCGCCCTCAGTGGCTCTCGCGCAGCTCCGGGGTGCCGGATTTGCCGACCAGGAAATCGAGATCGGCGCCCCGGTCGGCCTGGTTGACGGTATCGACATACAGCTTCGAATAGCCGCGTTCGTGCGGATTCTGGAACGGTTTCCACGCGGCCCGGCGGCGCGCCAGCTCGTCGTCCGACACCTGGAGGTGCATGCGGCGGCTCGGCACATCGACCTCGATCATGTCGCCGGTCCGGACCAGGGCCAGCGGGCCGCCGGCCGCCGCCTCCGGCGCCGAGTGCAGGATGACCGTGCCATAGGCGGTACCGGACATGCGGGCGTCGGAAATCCGGATCATGTCGGTGATGCCCTTGCGCAGCACCTTGGGCGGCAACCCCATATTGCCGACCTCGGCCATGCCGGGATAGCCCTTCGGCCCGCAGTTCTTGAGCACCATGATGCAGGTCTCGTCGATGTCGAGCGCCTCGTCGTCGATCCGTGCCTTGTAGTCCTCGATGCTCTCGAACACGACGGCGCGGCCGGTATGGGTCATCAACTCGGGCGAGGCGGCGGACGGCTTCACGATGGCTCCTCCGGGCGCCAGGTTGCCGCGCAGCACGGCGATGCCGCCGTTCGGTTTGAACGGCTTGTCGGTCGGGAAGATCACCTCCCGGTTCCAACACGGCGCGTCCTTGACGTTCTCCCACACCGGCTTGCCGTTCACCGTCAGCGCGTCCTTGTGCAGATAGTCGCCGATCTCGCGCATGATGGCGGGCAGGCCGCCGGCGTAGAAGAAATCCTCCATCAGATGCTCGCCCGACGGCATCAGGTTGAGCAGGCACGGCACGTCCTTGCCGAGCCGGTCCCAGTCGTCCAGGCTCAGATCGACGCCGACCCGCCCGGCGATCGCCAGCAGGTGGACGACGGCGTTGGTCGAGCCGCCGATGGCGCCATTGGTCACGATGGCGTTTTCGAACGCCTGCTTGGTCAGCACCTTGGACAGCCGCAGGTTCTCAATCACCATCTCGACCGCGCGTATGCCCGACATGTGGGCCAGGACGTAACGCCGACTGTCCACCGCCGGAATCGCCGCGTTGTGCGGCAGTGCCATGCCGAGGGATTCCGCCATCGATGCCATGGTCGAGGCCGTACCCATGGTCATGCAATGCCCGGCGGAGCGGGAGTTGTCGGCCTCCGCGCTCATGAAATCCTCGATCGTCATCTCGCCGGCCCGCACCGCCTCGGAGAACTTCCAGATGTGGGTGCCGGAGCCGATCTTCTCGTTCTTGTAGTGGCCGTTCAGCATCGGCCCGCCGGACACGCAGATCGTCGGCAGATCGCAGCTCGCCGCCCCCATCAGCAAGGCCGGCGTGGTCTTGTCGCAGCCGACCAACAGCACCACCCCGTCCATCGGCAGGCCACGGATCGCCTCCTCGACGTCCATCGAGGCGAGGTTGCGGTACAGCATGGCGGTCGGCCGCAGCTGGCTCTCGGAATTGGAGAACACCGGGAACTCGACCGGGAAGCCGCCCGCCTCGTACACCCCGCGCTTCACATGCTCGGCGATCTTGCCGAAATGGGCGTTGCAGGGATTGAACTCGCTGAACGTGTTGGCGATGCCGATCACCGGCCGACCGTCGAACAGGTGCGCGGGAAACCCTTGGTTCTTCATCCAGGAGCGATGGGCGAAGCCGTCCTTGTCGGCCTTGCCCCACCACTGGGACGAACGGCGCTTGCCTTTCATGGGATCCTGGCGGTCGGTCATCGGGAGTTCCTCTGGGTCGCGGAATGCCGGCGTGGTCCGCGCGACCACGCAGCCGGTCGACCGAAGCCTGCCCCCGTCCCCCTACGCGGTCAAGGCGGGGCGTGCCGTCGAGCGTGTCTGGCTTGGGCAACCGGTGCCGCCGCGTCACTTCTCGGGCAGGCTGCGCAGATACGCCACGATCGCCCGCAAATCGCCGGGAGCGATGGTGCGGTAATACGCAAAGGCCATCGGCGGTTTCAGCCGGCGGCCATCCGGCCGCACCCCCTGGGTGACCGCGGTGATGATTTGCGCGTCGCTCCAGTCCCCCAGGCCCGTGGGCGTGATGTTCGCCGCCACCGATTCTCCCCAGGGGCCATGAAACGTCGCACCACCGCCACCGAGCTCATTCTCCAGATCGGGGACGCCCTTGGCCCCGGGCGTCGAATGGCACGCCGTGCAGTGGCCAAGCGGCCCGGCCAGGTAGCCGCCCCACGCGACCGCGTCGTCGCGCGCCACCTCGGGCACCACGCCAACCGGCGGCCCGTAGCTCGGCGGCAAAGGGAACGAGTATTCGGACGGCGGAGTCTCGCGCTTGATCGCCGGGATCGACCGCAGATAGGCCACGATCGCGCGCGCGTCCGCGTCGGAGAGGCCGCGATACACCTCGATGGGCATCGGCGGGCCGATGATGCTGCCGTCGGGGCGCACGCCGTCGCGGATCGCCCGAATGATCTCCGCGTCGCTCCAGCCGCCGATACCGGTTTCGATATCGGGCGTTATGTTCGATGCATACGCCGTGAAGACACCCGGCTCGACGATCGGAAACCCGCCCGCCAGCTCTAGTTCCCTGTTCGGCCCGGCCGGCGTCTGCGGCGTGTGGCAGTTGCCGCAGGCAACCACGCTCTTCATCAGATACCGCCCGCGTTCCAAGGGCGTTTCCGCACGCGCCGCCGACACGAGGAGAACCCCGCAAACAACCGTGCCGATGATCGATCCAACCAGGCGGCCGCCGATATCAGTCATGCCAAGCCCCCTTTGACACAGGATGATTCGGCAATGCTACGGCAGGTTCATCACCAGACGGTCTGAAATATTAAGTGCCTGCCCGTGCCCGGCCGACGGTCGCGACGTCAGACCAATTGCCCGCGCACGATGCCCGAGGCCTTGGAGAAATCCATGCGGCCCGGGTACTTCTGCTTCAAGGTCGCCATGGTCCGGCCCATGTCCTTGAGGTCGGCGGCGCCGAGTTCCTTGATGGTGGTGTTGATCACCGTTTCCATCTCGGAACCTTCGAGCTGGGTCGGCATGAACCGCCGGATGACGGCGATTTCCTCCTGCTCCTGCTCGGCAAGCTCGCAACGCCCGCCTTCCTCGTAGAGCCGGCTGGATTCCTGACGCTGCTTGATCATGGTCTGCAGCATGCCGAGAATTTCGTCGTCCGCTATGCCGTCGGTCGTGCCCTTGTCACGGGCGGCGATGTCGCGGTCCTTCAGTGCCGCGAGAATCAGGCGCACGGTGGAAACAGCGCGCGTATCCTTGGCACGCATGGCGTCGGTTAAGGCTGTTTTTAGCTGGTCGCGCAACATGAGCCGGTATCTCCCCAGAAACCGAGAACGTCGCTCTCTCGCCCACTCTCTTGGGCGCGAAGGCAAGGACCATACTCGATCCCGACGCCGCGTGCAACGGTCTCAGATTTTCCAAGCCATTGATTTATAACAACATTTCCAAAATATTTCACCTTGACGACTCTCCGGCAATCCCCTATCAACCGGCCAATTTACCGCTTCGCCGCCCGTTCGCGCCCCGACGTTCCCGTCGGTGTCCGGTCGCGCGGACCCTGCCTTCCCGCCGGGTTCCCGGCCTTCGGAGACGTCCATGACCGACCAGCCCGCGCCCGACGCTCCACCGCCTGGCGCCACGGCCGTTCTGGTGCTGGCCGACGGGACGGTGATCTGGGGCAAGGGCCTGGGTGCCGCGGTCACCAAGGTCGGCGAAGTGTGTTTCAACACCGCGATGACCGGCTATCAGGAAATCCTGACCGACCCGTCCTACGCCGGACAGATCATCACCTTCACGTTTCCCCATATTGGCAATGTCGGCGCCAACCGCAATGACCACGAGACCACGACCCCGGCCGCCCTGGGTGCCGTGCTGCGGGCCGAGGTGACCGAGCCGTCCAACTACCGGGCCGAGCGGCCTCTGGGCGACTGGCTGGCATCGCACGGCCTGCCGGGGATCGCCGGGGTCGACACCCGCCGGCTGACCCGCCGCATCCGTGACGCGGGCGCGCCGCACGGCGCCTTGTGCCACGCGCCGGACGGGGTGTTCGATCTCGACGCGCTGAGAGCCCTGGCGCGGGAGTGGCCGGGCCTCGCCGGGATGGATTTGGCCAAGACCGTGTCCTGCACCCAAACCTACACCTGGGACACCGCCCTGTGGCGGTTCGCCGACGATGGCGCGGGCGACGGGTTCGCCCCGCTGGCCAGTGTGATTGAGGAGGGTGCGACCAAGCACGTGGTCGCCGTCGATTACGGGGCCAAGCGCAACATCCTGCGCAATCTGGCGGCCCAGGGCTGCCGGGTGACCGTGGTGCCGGCCAGCGCCAGCGCCGAGGACATCCTGGGCCACGCGCCCGACGGCATCTTTCTGGCCAACGGCCCCGGCGATCCGGCGGCGACCGGGGTCTACGCCGTGCCCGAGCTGAAGGCCCTGATCGCCAGCGGCAAGCCGATCTTCGGCATCTGCCTCGGCCATCAGATGCTGGCCCTCGCACTCGGCGCCGAGACCGAGAAGATGCACATGGGCCATCGTGGCGCCAACCACCCGGTCAAGGATTTGCAGACCGGCAAAGTGGAAATCACCAGCCAGAACCACGGCTTCGTGGTCAAGGAGGGCACCCTGCCCGACGGCGTGACCGTCACCCACCGCTCGCTGTTCGACGGCACGGTCGAGGGGCTGCGGGTCGAGGGCAAGCCGATCTTCAGCGTGCAGTACCACCCCGAGGCCTCGCCCGGCCCGATGGACAGCCACTACCTGTTCGCCCGCTTCCGGGAGTTAATGGACAAGCATGCCTAAGCGCACCGACATTTCCTCCATTCTGATCGTCGGCGCCGGGCCGATCGTCATCGGTCAGGCCTGCGAGTTCGGCTATTCCGGCACCCAGGCGTG
>JABMNR010000186.1 GCA_013203465.1 Alphaproteobacteria bacterium | reverse complement strand
GGTCAGGCTTCAGCGCCAGCGCACGGGCGATGCCGATGCGTTGGCGCTGACCGCCGGAGAAGGAGTGCGGGTAGCGGTTTAGATGGCGCACGTCGAGGCCGACCAACCGCATCAACTCGCTGACCATCTCGCGCCGCCAGGCGTCGTCGCCGATGTCATGGATAACCAGCGGCTCGGCGATGATGTCGAACACGGTCATCCGGGGGTTGAGCGAGCTGAACGGATCCTGGAACACGAACTGGAGTTTCCGGCGAAACCGGGTCAGCTCATCGCCATCAAGGCCCAGGACATCGGTCTCGCCTGTCTCATCATGGTAGCGCACGGAACCACTGTCCGGGGTCAGCGCCCGCATGATCACTTTCGACAAGGTGGTCTTGCCACAGCCGGACTCACCCACCAGGCCCAGACATTCGCCGCGCCGGACCTCGAAGGAAACATCGTCCAGCGCCTTCACCGATTGGCGCGTCGAGGAAATCCAGCCGCCCTTGCGGATCGTGTAGCTCTTGGATACCCCGTCGACCGTCAGGATCGGCGTGCCTTGAACCTCGGCGGGCTTGTCGATCTTCAACAGGTGACCCGTCTCGGTGGTGATTTCGCGCAGCGGCTTCAACCGTTCTCCCGGCGCCATATTGAAGCGCGGCACCGCCGCCATCAGCGCCTTGAGATAAGGATGTTGCGGCCGGCGGAAGATGTCGTCGACACCGCCGGATTCCATGATCCGGCCGCGGTACATCACCACGACCTCCTCGGCGACATTGGCCACCACCCCCAAATCATGGGTGATCATCAGCACCGCCATGTTCAGCTCGCCCTGCAACTCTTTGATCAGGCGGAGAATCTGCGCCTGAATCGTGACATCAAGCGCCGTGGTCGGCTCATCGGCGATCAGCAATGCCGGGCGGCACACCAGCGCCATCGAGATCATCGCCCGCTGGCGCAGCCCGCCTGATAGCTCGAATGGATAGGTCTTCAGCGCCCGCGCCGGGTCGGGAAAACCAACCATGGCCAGCATCGCGCGGGTCAGCTCCGTCGCTTCGGCGCCGGAAACGTCACGGTGCAGCAGCAGCGCCTCACGGATTTGATTGCCCACGGTGTGCAGCGGCGACAGCGAGGTCATCGGTTCCTGAAAAATGATCGAGATCCGGCCGCCGCGTATGTCGCGCATGGCGCGGCCGTCGACCGGCAGGCGTACGATGTCGGTGATCGTGCCCGGCTGCTTCGGATCGGCGAACAAGATCGAACCGCCCAGCACCCGGGCCGGGCGAGGCAACAGTCCCATGATCGCCTGGCTGACCACCGATTTGCCGGAGCCGGACTCGCCGACCAGGGCGACCGTACCCCCCTGTTGAATCTGGAATGACACTCCATCGACCGCGATCAGGCGCCCCTCGGGCAACTCGAACCCGATCCGCAAATCATTGACCCGTAGGAGTGGGGTTATACGCCCGGTCATTAAAAGTCCCCGCGCCGCACGTCGTGCCGAGGATCGGGGATCGGCGGCGACGTCTCCGACGGCCCCTCGATGAGGCCTAGCGCGTGCAGATTGTCCCGTGTCGCCTCGGACAGCGCAAGCTCATTGCGCCGCGCCACCAAGGAGACATGGCGGACGACATCGTCGAACCCATCCAACGCCGACTCGATGGCGATCGTGCGACCCGCGCCACGAACCGTCATCTGCATCCAACCGCCGTCCTTGTCGCGTCGGGTGGAAAAATACCGCAACTCGAATGTCTGAACCTCGTCCCAGCCGATCAACGCCCCGCGCGGCCCGCGCGAACGAATGCCATCGCCATCAACCTCAACCACCGACACCGAGCGCACCCAAGTCCGCAACACGTACACACCGAACAGAACGGCAAATCCACCCAACACCACAGCCACGCCCGTCGCCACCGGTGTGACGATCAACGGCAGACCGGTGACCGCCAGGCCAAGGCCGCCACGCGCGTAATCACCCAGTAAGGCGCGCCGGTTGTAGCGGTGCGTCGTCACGTATATCTCCCCCTGTCCCTCTCGGCCGCGACGCCCGTGCCCGTCACGTCCTCTCGGCTAACGCCGACCACAGACAGCGCCTGCCTTGGAGGCAGCCAGCGCGCCGCCGGATGCGCCGCCAGAAGCGCCCACAACGGCTTCCATGATGCCCAGGCGGCGCGATCGGTAACGCGGTGATGGGACAGGATTCCGATCGGCGCGTCCACCCCGGTGTCGTGATCCTCGGCCAACCTGCGCTCAACCCACGTAGCCACCGCCGCCGCCGCGCCCTCCACACTAATCGGGCGACGGGTTCCACGCCAATCGATCAAATCGACATGGGTGTCCAATCGTGGCACCGCGGCCGGTTGCGGCGCGCGGCCAAACCCGACGAACCCGGACAGCGCCCGTAGCCCGGTTTCCGCCAACCGGTCGGCCAGATCGTCGCCGATCCGGTTCCACGGCGGCACGAAGCACGGCACCGCGCGGTCACCGGCGATCGCCGACAGGCGCATGCGGGCATCGCGACAGTCGGTCAACCGGTCTTCAATCGGCCGGTGAGGACCAAACTCGCTGGATTTCTCGGCCGGTGGTGCGTGATTGGTGTGGGTCCAGCCATGGGAAAACATCACCGCGCCGCTGTCTCCCAACGCCGCCACCGCCTCACCGGACAAGCGCGCCGAGACCGCCGCCAAAGCCGGAACGATGCCGTGGGGAGCAAGCGCCGCCAGCAGATGATCCAACGCCTCGGACGGCGCCTCCAGATCGTCGTCCCGCCACCAGAGATCGACCGTACGGCCATCGATAGCGGCCGCATCGAGCGCGCGAATAAGCGGGTCGAGCCCGGTCACGCGGCCGCTCGTTGCCGGATCAAACGCGCGACCAGCCGCGCCGTCTTGACGGCGCCGTCAAGATCGACAACCGGCACCGCGTCGCGCGGCCGCGCCAAGGCTCGCCGCATCGCCGCGCCCAAAGTCTCGGCGGACAGCGTATCCTCGGGCACTACCTCAAGGGTTCCGGCAGCCGCCAGAAGATCCGCCCGCAGCCGCTGTTCGGTCTCGACGCCACCCTCGAACGGCACCACCACGGCCCGGGCCCGGGCGGCTAGAAGTTCAAGCAGGGTGTTGTACCCAGCTTGTGAGATCGACAGCGCGCACCGGGTCATCAGCGCCGGAAGGTCGGGACGCGACCGCTCGACCACCAGACCCGGTCGCGCCAGACCTTCGAGAAACGCGAACGCCCCGGTCGCCATGTGGTGGCCCGTAACGACCCGCCACGGCCGGTCGGCCAAGGGCAATGAGGGGATCAGTCGAGCGATCGCTGGCACGAACCGGTCGCCCACGGCGCCACCACCAGCCGACACCAAGACCTCGCCGGTCGCCACCGGGTCGGCGGCGGGCACGGTGATGTCGTCAGCGTTCACGACATAGCCGGTATAGTGCTGATCGACGGCAATCTTGGCGGCCATGGGGAAGGTCCGATCGAGCCGGATCAACGCCGGGTCGGCGTGGATCAAGGCCGCGTCGTAAAATGCGTTCAGGGTGTCGACGATTTCCTGGTTGCGGTCGGCACGGGGTTTGGTGACCAAGATGTCACGCATCGAGGACAGCACCAGCGGCCGCCAAGACGCCGCCCGCGCGGTCTCCAGCAAGGGAATCAACTCGAAGCGCATCTGCCGCCGGCCGAAAGGAAACAGCTCGGTGATCACCGCCGCCGGCCGTTCCCGCTGAAACAACGCCAGAAGCTGGTCGCGCCGGGCGGCGCGAAACCGGTCGTCGATCGGTGTGTCGGTGCCGTCCAACAGCACCTTGAAATCCCCATCGGCGGCGCGAATGGGCGGCAGTTGCACCATCCGCGCGCCACCCAACGGCAGGTGCGGTACCGGCATCCCGCCAGAAACGAACGCGACGTCCATCCCCGCCGTCACCAGCGCCCGCGCCACCGACGCCGCCAGGTCTTCATCAGACGAACCCTCGACACGATACCGGCCCGCGCCTTCGCGTCGTACGCGCACGACCCCGGGGACGGCCTCGAGCGTGCGCACCACCGTTTCGGGCGGGCCGTCCGCTTCGACCTCGACGACCGCCAACCCGTCCTCCCCCACTCCGCCCTTTGCCGCCAGGTTCTCCATCGTGTCCTGCGCCACGATCCGCCCCTGATGGATAATGATCGCGCGTTGGCAGACCATAGTCACTTCCGGCAGGATGTGCGTGCTGAGCAGGACCGTGTGGTCCTCGGCCAACGCTCGGATCATCTCCCGGACCTCGACAATCTGTTTGGGGTCCAGCCCGACGGTGGGCTCGTCCAGGATAAGCACCGGCGGGTTTCCGATCAGTGCCTGGGCCAGGCCGACCCGTTGCCGGAACCCCTTCGACAGATGACGGATGATCCGGCCGGCCACGGGCTCAACGCCGCACCGTTCGACGACGCGGTCAACTTCCGTAGCGCGGGCCGGCCGCGCGATCCCCTTGACCGCCGCCACGTAGGCCAGAAACTTCGACACCACCATCTCGGGATACAGGGGCACGGTCTCCGGCAGGTAGCCCACGCGGCGCTTCACTTCGATGGGGTCGTCGTGGATGTCAAACCCCGCCACCGAGGCGGTCCCGCGCGACGGCGGCGAGAATCCCGTCAGTATCCGCATGGTCGTAGTCTTGCCGGCCCCGTTGGGCCCGAGAAATCCGACGATCTCGCCTTGGTCGATCCGGAAAGATACGTCCTCGACAGCGGCAATCGGACCGTAGTATTTCGTCAGGCCCTGGACCTCAATCATCTAACCCCTCCCGTCCGACACGGTGCTGCCGCGGGACGTCTCCCCGTCCCTGCCGTGCCTCAAGAAGGACCCACGCTGGGCAGAATCTTCCGTGCGGCGGGCACGGCGTCCTTTTGGGCGACTCCTCGGCGCAGGCGGTAAGCGGTTTCATGAATGTAGTTTAGAGCTTACCATGCGTCGGATTCAAGCTTCGCGGACTGCGAGGATCCCCTGGTACGAGATATGCTTGCTTCTTTTCGTTGAGTCAGCGAAAACTCGCGCCTCAGAAAGGCAACCACGACGATGGTGATTCAGTGCTGCAGATGCGGGCGGGTCCGTCAGGACGACGAATGGATTGACCCGGCCGACGGCGTCGAGATCGACCAGCCGGTGAGCCACGGGTATTGCGCGCCCTGTGCCGATGCCGCGTTCGGGGAATTCCTCGAGTCGTTTCCGCTGGAAGCGGAGGCGACACCGGTCCACTGACGCCGATCCCGAACGGGTGATGTGCGTCCGACGTGCCGCCGTGAAGGTGTCCATTGGGGCGCCGGGGGCGATTTCCCTACTCGCAACGCAAACCCGAGACGCAGGCCAAATCGTTGGCCGGCGCCTCGGGTTTTGATTTCACTGCCGCCGCCACGGGGCGGCGCTGGCTGGGTACCGGCTTAGTACATGCCGTCCATGCCGCCGCCCGCACCTCCCGGT
>JABMNR010000185.1 GCA_013203465.1 Alphaproteobacteria bacterium | reverse complement strand
CTCAAAATACCCTTATCACGTTGAATTTATATAGTAACCCTGGTTGGTCACCGCCAAATGGATTGCTCATCGGGGAGATGCGGGTTTAGAGCAGATGGGACAGGTAGGGTAAGAGCTCTGAGAAGAATTCCATCTACCTGTCCCCCCGGCAAGATAGCATTCATACAAACCGCCGGTATCGTAACAACAAAAATTTACACCGGCAAACCCACAGTCGGATTCCGTTCTCAACAATCCCAACTCAGCGCCCTCCATATCTAACCCAACGTTTCCCAGGTGGACGGCTCCGTGCGCCCGCGCCCGCCAAACGGCCAGGCGAGGCACGGGGTGGGATTACTCGTAGCTCCGCTGATCGTCGATCACTTTGCCGTCGTTCGGCAACGACCCTTCGGCGACGACCCGAACGTCGCCACGCATCTTGGTGACGGCGGTCAGACTGCCGCCGATCGCCTCGATCGGTCCTTTGCCATCGGCCGTCTCGACGACCAGGGTCATCGCGTCCATGGCCTTCTCGCCGGTGACTTCCAGACGTGCCTTGACGATTTCCGGATGACGCCTGACCACCTCGGCCACCTGGCTCGGATGGACGAACATGCCCTTGACCTTGGTGGTCTGATCGGCACGGCCCATCCATCCCTTAGTACGCAGATTGGTGCGACCGCAGGGGCTGATCCCCGGCAGCACCGCCGACAGATCGCCGGTGGCGAACCGCACCAAGGGATAAACCGAGTTGAACACGGTCACCACGACCTCGCCAACCTCGCCGTCCGGCACCGGCTCCCCGGTCCCCGGACGCACGATCTCGATCAGCGCGCCCTCGTCGGCGATCATGCCTTCCATCGCTTCGGACTCATAGGCGATCAACCCAAGGTCGGCGGTGCCGTAGGACTGCCGGACGGAAACCCCGCGCGCCTGAAGCTCGTCACGCAGGCTCGGCGGCAAGGCGCCGCCAGACACCATGGCCTTGACGATCGACGATGCGTCGCTGCCGGTCTCCTCCGCCTTATCGAGCAACACCTTCAGGAAGGCCGGTGTACCGACATAGGCGATCGGCCGCAGCGCGGCGATCGCATCCAATTGCTGATCGGTATTGCCGACACCGGCCGGGATCACCGGACAACCGAGCGCGTTAGCCGCCGTCTGCCCGATCCAGCCGCCGGGCGTGAGATGATAAGCGAAGGTGTTGTAGACCAGATCGCCCTTACGAATCCCGGCGGCGAACAACGCCCGGGCGAACCGATAGAAGTCCTCGCCATGCCCCTCCGGCTCGAAGATCGGGCCCGGCGAGATCAACACCCGGGCCAACTCAGCGAGCGGCGTCGCGTTCAACCCGCCAAACGGCGGGGTCTGCTTCTGCAGCGCCATCAGATCCGACTTGCGCAGCACCGGCAGCGCCGCCAGCGCCGCGCGCGTGGTGATGGCCTCGGCGTCGATACCGGCAAGCGCCGTGGCGAAATGGGCGGTGTTCTTCTTGGCGTGGGTCAGTTGCGCCGGCAGGCGTTCGGCGATCGACGCGGCGCGCTCGTCGGCGCTGCGCACCTCCAGCGCGTCGTAATACTCGCCCATCGGCGAACCCCCGTTCCGCGGTGTTCTCAGCCGAGCCAGCGCTTGCGCCGGCGATAATGCTTGATGTCGCGGAAGCTCCGTCGGCCTTCGCCGCCGAGGCCGAGATAGAACTCCTTCACATCTTCGTTGTTGCGCAGCGACTCGGCGGCGCCTTCCATGACCACCCGGCCACTTTCCAGGATGTAGCCGTATTTGGCGTAGCGCAGCGCGACGTTGGTATTCTGTTCGGCCAGCAAGATGGTGACGCCTTCCTGCTCGTTGATCTTCTTGACGATCTCGAAGATCTGCTCGACCAGCTGCGGGGCCAGCCCCATGGACGGCTCATCCAGCAGGATCATCTTCGGCCGGCTCATCAACGCCCGGCCGATCGCGGTCATCTGCTGCTCGCCGCCCGAGGTATAGCCGGCCAAGCTGGTGCGCCGTTCGCGCAGGCGCGGGAAATAAGTGTAGACCATCTCGAGGTCGGCCTGAATCCCGGCCCGGTCACCGCCCCGGGTGAACGCCCCGGTCAGCAGATTCTCCTCGACGGTCAGATGTTCGAAACAGTGGCGGCCTTCCATCACCTGAATGCAGCCGCGCTTGACCAATTCGTTCGGGCTCGAGGCTTCGACGCCGATGCCGTCGAACTCGATCGTGCCCTTGGTGACCTCGCCCCGCTCGGTTCCCAGCAGGTTGGAGATCGCCTTCAAGGTCGTGGTCTTGCCAGCACCGTTGCCACCCAGGATGGCGACGATACCGCCCTGTGGCACTTCCAGCGACACCCCGCGCAACACCAGGATCACGTGATCATAGATGACCTCGATGTTGTTGACCTTGAGAAGCGCGTCGGTAGCGGTCTCGACTTCGGCGGCGCTCATGATGTGTTCATTCCGTTCGGGGCCGGTGCGACCCGGCGGTCTTGTCAGGGAAGGAGGCGCCGGGTGTCCGGCGCCTCCACTGTCATGCGCGTTGGCGCTTGATTAGCCGCAGTTACGCGGCGTGATGTTGTTCTCCTTGGCGAACGCCGCGGCGTCTTCTTTCACCAAGGTACGGATGATGTCCTTCATCGGCTCGATCCAGTCGGAGACCATCACCCACTTGCCGTCCTTGGCGTTCCACTGCTGGATCGCCACGGGACCACCACCTTCGTGATCCTCGCACGTCACCTTGAAAGGCTTCATGAAGCCTTTCAGACCGATCCGAGCGAAATCAGCCTCGGTCATCTCAAGGGCTTCCAGGCCATCACGAACGTGCTTGCCGCGGATTTCCTTGGTGCCATGGATATTGACGGCGTTGTTGATCGCCTCGGCGGTGAACACCGCCTCCAGCATGCCGCGGTTGTACAGCACCTCACCGACGCGGCTTTCCTCGCCCGCGCCGTTACCCTTGGCGTAGACATACTTCTTGATGGCGTCGATCGCCGCGAAGTCGGAGCCCGGAGCGTGCATCGTGCCCGCGAGATAGCCGTTCGCCGCCTCACCAGCCGGCGCCACGTCGTTCTCGGAACCCGACCACCACACACCGATGAACTTATCCATCGGGAAGCGGATGCCAGCGGCCTCCTTGATCGCGACCTGGTTCATCACGCCCCAGCCCCACATAAACACCCAGTCGGGCTTGCCGCGACGCACCTGCAGCCACGTGGCCTTCTGCTCCTGGCCGGGATGGTCGACCGGCAGCAGCATCAGCTCGTAGCCGTACTTCTCGCCCAAAACCTCAAGGGTCTTGATCGGCTCCTTGCCGTAGGCCGAGTTGTGATAGACGAGGGCGATCTTCTTACCCTTCAGCTTGTCCATCCCGCCTTCGCGGTCACCGATGTACTTGATGAAGGCGCTGGCCTGCGACCAATAGGTGGTCGGGAAGTTGAAGATGTACGGAAATACCGTGCCGTCGGCGGCCGACGTCCGGCCATAGCCCATCGACAGGATCGGAATCTCGTCGGAGGTCGCTTTCGGGATCAGGGCGTAGGTCACGCCGGTCGAATGCGGGTTGAACACCAGGGCACCAGAGTCGCCCTCGTTCTTCAGGTTCTCGTAACACTCGACCGAGACCTTGGTGTTATAGGCGGTCTCGCACTCGACAACCTTGACCTTGACGCCGTTGATGCCGCCGTCGCGCTCGTTCAACATGTTCATGTAATCGATGAACCCGTTGGCGAGCGGAATGCCGTTCGGTGCGTACGGGCCGGTCCGGTAGACCAGCTGCGGCACCATGTACTCGTAGGCCGACGCCGGCGTCACCGTGACGCTGGTTGCCAAAACCGCCGCGGACGCGGCGAGGATGGCCAGACTTTTGAGCTTCATCGTGTCCTCCCTGTTGCCGTCGATCGGACTTGAGTGCCGATTCGACGATAAGCGTATCCGATGGGTCCGAACCAATCAAACAAGCTGAAAAGTGGCCCGCTTGGTTAGTACGGGAACGGCCAGAGTCGCATCTTCTCCTTGAAGATTTGCCACATCCGGGCCATGCCGGCCGGCTCGTTGATCAAGAAAACGATGATCAGCACGCCGACCAGGATAATTTCGATATGCTTGGCATCCACCGGCACCACGCCGACCCCGTCCACCAGGATCAGCTTAAGCACCACCGGCATCAGCGACATGAAGGCAGCCCCCAGGAACGAGCCCAGGATGCTGCCTAATCCGCCAATGATGATGGCGAACAGTACAAAGAACGACTGCTGGATGTCGAACGCCTCCGTCGCCTCGACCGAGCCGAGCCAGATCGTGAAGACCAACGCCCCGCCCATGCCGACGTAGAATGACGACACGGCGAACGCCGACAGCTTGGTCTGCAGCGGCTTGATGCCCAAGAGCTCGGCGGCGATGTCGCGGTCGCGGATCGACATCCATCCGCGTCCGATCCGCCCGCGCACCAGGTTCATGGCGATCCAGGTGAAAAACACCACAAAGGACAGCGTGAACAGATACTGCGACGCCGGCTCGGAATTAGGGCCGGTGACCAGGACGCCGAACACCTCACGCGGCGGCACCGTGATCTGACTCATTTCGTAGTTGTAGAACCACGGCACCTTGTTGAACATCCAGATCAGGAAGAACTGCGCCGCCAGGGTCGCCACCGCGAGGTAAAATCCCTTGATGCGCAGGCTCGGCAGGCCGAACAGCACGCCGACCGCCGCCGCGATGCCGCCGGACAGCACCACCACCAGGATCAGATTCATGTCCGGGAACCCGGTCATCAGCTTGTAGGCGCCATAGGCGCCGACCGCCATGAAGCCGCCGGTGCCTAGCGAGATCTGGCCGCAGTAGCCGACCAGGATGTTCAATCCCAACGCCACCAGCGAATAGATCAGGAACGGCAGCAGGATCGCCTTCGACCAGTAATCGTTGACCATGAACGGCACGATCGCGAACGCGACCAACAGAATCAATCCAATGAGGATTCGATCCTGGGTCAGCGTGAACAGCGCCTGATCGGCCTGATAGCTCGTCTTGAACAGCCCGGTCTCGCGATACAGCATGAGCTTAAACTCTCTCGATGATTTTGTCGCCAAACAGGCCTTGCGGACGGAACATCAGGAACACCAGCGCCAGCATGTAGGCGAACCAGTTCTCCACGGCGCCGCCGTGAACGTCGTACCAGAACACCTCCACCACCTTCTCGCCGAGGCCGATGATCAGGCCGCCGACGATCGCCCCGGGGATCGAGGTGAAACCGCCGAGGATCAGCACCGGCAGCGCCTTCAGCGCGATCAGCGACAGGCTGAACTGCACCCCCGACTTGCTGCCCCACATCACGCCCGCGACCAGCGCCACCATGCCGGCGACCGACCATACGATCACCCAGATCTGTTGCAGCGAGATGCCAACCGACAACGCCGCCTGGTGATCGTCGGCCACCGCCCGCAGGGCGCGACCGATCCGCGTCTTGTTGAAGAAGATCGCCAGCACCGTGACCATCGAGCCAGCGACGATCGCCGCCACCACATCGAGCTGCTCGACGTACACGCCGCCGATATCGAACACGCCGTCCGGCAAGCCAATGTCCAGCACCTTGACGTCCGAACCCCACGTCAGATCGCCGACGCCTTCCAGCACATAGGACAGCCCCAGCGTGGCCATGAACAGGATGATGAGTTCTTGGTTCACCAACGGACGCAGGACGAACCGCTCGACGATCATCGCCAGCAGGATCATGACCCCGATCGTCGCCACGATGGCGATGACCACGATGGCCGCCTTCGGCAACCCATCGCCCATCTTCTCCATCAAGCCGACCAGCGTCAGCGCGGCGAACAGCGCCAGCGTCCCCTGGGCGAAATTGAACACCCCGGACGCCTTGAAGATCAGCACGAAGCCCAGAGCGACCAGCGAATACAAAACCCCGGCCATCAACCCCTTCACCACGGTCTCGGCGAAGATCAGCGGTTCCTGCGCCATGAAGACGAAAGGTTGCAGCAGCAGTGCGTAGAGAACGTCCATGTCGATATTCTCCCGCCCCGTCAGTCGTGGCTTGCGCCGAGATAGGCGTCGATCACGCCTTGATTGGCGCGCACCTCGTCCGGCGTGCCGTCCGCGATCTTGCGGCCATAGTCGAGCACGATGACCCGATCGGAGATGTCCATCACCACTCCCATGTCGTGTTCGATCAGCACGATGGTGGTGCCGAACTCCTCGTTCACGTCGAGAACGAAGCGGGACATGTCCTGCTTCTCCTCAACGTTCATGCCGGCCATCGGTTCGTCCAGCAGCAGGAGGTCCGGTTCCGCTGCCAGTGCTCGACCCAGTTCCACGCGTTTTTGCAGGCCATAGGGCAGGCGGCCGACCGGCATTTTGCGGACGGCCTGGATTTGCAGGAACTCGATGATCTCTTCCACCTTGGCGCGGTGTTCGATTTCCTCCCGCGCCGCGGGGCCCACGCGCAGGGCTTGCCAGAACAGGCCGCGGCGCATCTTCAGCAACCGGCCCGTCATGATGTTGTCGAGCGTCGACATGCCCTTGAACAACGCGATGTTCTGGAAGG
>JABMNR010000184.1 GCA_013203465.1 Alphaproteobacteria bacterium | reverse complement strand
TGGTCCAGCAGAGCTTCCAGGAGTTCCAGACCCCGATCCTGACCGCGACCTCGCCCGAGGGCGCGCGCGACTTCCTGGTGCCCAGCCGGCTGCATCCAGGCAAGTTCTACGCCCTGCCCCAGGCCCCGCAGCAGTTCAAACAGCTCATCATGTGCTCGGGCTTCGACCGCTATTTCCAGATCGCGCCCTGCTTCCGCGACGAGGACAGCCGCGCCGACCGCTCGCCCGGCGAATTCTACCAGCTCGATCTGGAAATGAGCTTCGTCGAGCAGGAGGACGTGTTCGCCGCCGTCGAGCCGGTGCTGGCCGGGGTGTTCGGCGAGTTCTCGGATTTTGAGGTCACGAAGCCGTTCCCGCGCATCCCGTTCCGCGAGGCGATGCTGAAATACGGCACCGACAAGCCGGATCTGCGCATTCCGATCGAGATCAGCGACGCCACGGACATCTTCCGCGGCTCCGACTTCGCCATTTTCGCCAAGGTGGTGGACGGCGGCGGTGTGGTGCGCGCCATCCCGGGGCCGAAATGCGGCAGCCGGGCGATCTGCGACCGGATGAACTCCTGGGCCCAGGGCGAGGGCGCGCCGGGGCTCGGCTACATTATCTTCGGCGACGGCGAGGCGCGGGGGCCGATCGCCAACCGTCTGCCGGCCGACAGGATCGCCGCGCTGAAAGCCCAGACCGGCATGGGCGACGGCGATGCGGTGTTCTTCGCCGCCGGCAAGGAGGGCGAGGCCGCCAAGCTGGCCGGTCAGGCGCGTGTCAAGCTGGGCGCGGATTTGGATATCATCGAGAAGGACGCGTTCCGGCTGTGCTGGATCGTCGACTTCCCGATGTACGAGGCCGACGAGGAGACCGGCAAGATCGACTTCAGCCACAACCCGTTCTCCATGCCCCAGGGCGGGCTGGAGGCGCTGGAGACCATGGACCCCTTAGACATCCTGGCCTACCAGTACGACGTGGTGTGCAACGGCGTCGAGCTGAGCTCGGGGGCGATCCGGAACCACCGGCCGGACATCATGTACAAGGCCTTCGCCATCGCCGGCTACGCGCCCGAAGTGGTGGACAACGAATTCGCCGGCATGATCAACGCCTTCAAATACGGCGCTCCGCCGCACGGCGGCATCGCGCCGGGCATCGATCGCATCGTCATGCTGCTGGCGGGCGTGCAGAACCTGCGCGAGGTGATCCTGTTCCCGATGAATCAGCGGGCCGAGGATCTGATGATGAACGCGCCGAACGAGGTGCGGCCGGAGCAGTTGCGCGACCTGCATATCAAACTCGCCCTGCCGCCGAAAGCCGCGCCCAAGGCGGCCGACTGAGCCGCGCCGTGGCCGGTCAGCCGAAGGGTTCCGGTTACACCCTGGAGGATCAGGTCGGCCACCTGCTGCGCCGGGCGCATCAGCGGGCGACGCAGATCTTCCTGGAAACCTTCGACGCGGCCGGCCTGACCCCGACGCAGTGGGCGGCGCTGGCTAAGCTGGCGGAGGTCGGCTCGGCCAGCCAGAACGCGCTCGGCCGGCTGACCGCCATGGACCCGGCCACCGTCCAGGGCGTGATCCGCCGGCTGGAAAGCCGGGGCCTGACCACGCGCGAGCCCGACCCGGACGACCGCCGCCGCACCCGGCTGCGGTTGTCGGATCAGGGGGTGGTCCTGGTGCGGCAATTGACCGGCATCGGCCTCGCCGTGTCCGACAAGACCCTGGCACCGCTCGATGACGCGGAGCGCGTCCGGTTCCTGGCGCTGCTGAAGCGGTTGGCGTAGCCGCGATCAGGAAACCGGCAGGGGTGGCGTATACGCCGTCGGGTGCAGCACCCGATCCTCGATGGCGCCGACCAGATCGCCGTGCTCGGCGCCGGTTTCGCGTTTGATCCGCGCCCATTCCTCATCCGCCATAAACGCTGCCCATCGCGCCTTCATCGTTGCCTCGTCCGGCCACGCCAGCAGATAGACGAACTCCAGCCGGCTGTCGGTCCGGCATTCCCACATCGCCTGGATCGCGAAGCCATGTATGGCCATGAGACGGGCGGCATGGTCGCGGAACCGGGCATGGAACGCGGCCTTGTTGGCCTCGAAAATCTCATAGATGCGCAACTGGTAAATCATGGGAAAAGGTTCCAGTCGGTTACGGGTTGTGTACTCTAAAATATTCGGCCGGCAGCGGAAATGCCGACGATCCGCCAGCAAAGCCTTCCCGCAGGCCATTACCCCGACTACCATTCACTCAATCGGGGAAGGCCGTTCATTTGTGTAATGTCGGTGAAAACTAAACCGGACACCAGTGGACCCAACACGAGGGGGCACGCCAGTGCGCAATTGGAAGAAATCTCGCCTGAACGACGAAATGTTGTCAGCCGCAAAAGACCGATTCAATTTACGGTATCCTGGAAAGGAAGGGCAGATTATCACAGACTCAGTGCAGTTAGTGCGAGCCGCTGGGCTCGGCTGGGCACTCGATCCGATCCTCTTTGTCGCGGGCGACCCGATACCCGATGCGGTCAAGAATTTACCGCGCGATCGTGTGATTCCCGTCTTAGCCTATGATTGTGACGATAGCGCTGCACAGATGGCTGAATATTTCATAGACGAAGGCACCCCTTACCTCGCATGCCCGGTAACGGAAACCGCGTTGTACATGCACGTAAGTCGGCCAGTGCGAGAGTCCTTACTCGAAATAAAGAGAAAAGCCGGTGAATTAAGCTTACCGCATTTTGAGTCTTTCGATTTTTGTAATATTGCACAAATTATTGATATAACACTAGAAATAAAAGGTGCGTATGTTGAAATCGGTGTTTTTAATGGTGTTAGCGGATGTTTCGCATTGGATTACATGAGACGTAAAAAAATTAAAAGATCATGTGTGTTCATGGATGTGTTTGAAGGTTTTGTTTACGAAGAAGCGCAGAATAGCGCGGACGCGAGTTGGAAAAATACTCATCTTGGTGGTGATTCGATGGAGGTCGTGTCGGACCGGTTGATGGCCTATGCGGGAGACGGGCTCACCATTGACGTCAGGAAGCATAACATCATCTCCGATCCGTTCCCGGATGACCTTGACCTGATCGCGGTCGCGAACCTGGACGTCGACATGTACGACGCGGTTCATGCTGGTTTGATTAAACTAGCACCGCGGATGGCGCCGAAGGGCGTCATCATCTGCGAGGATCCCGGCCATTCCGGGCGATTGATCGGGGCGAGAGTCGCGGTCAATAAGTTCCTGCGCGCACCGGAAGGCAAGCGCTTCATGCCGGTTGTCATGGAATCCGGCCAGACGATTCTATTCAATCTGGGATAAAGTGCGCTTCCATGGAGACCCCAAAGAATGGCGCCCGGCAATCTGGGGCCCAATTCCGAAATCCCTCCTCGCCACCGGTTACTCCGCTCTAAAATATTAGGCCGGCTGTCGAAACACCGACGATCCGCCAGCGGCCGCCGAGCGACAGCGCCGCGCCGTGAATCAAGCCCGTCGTTTGCATCCGCCTCGCCACGTCGGCGCCCCGGGCAAGCGCGTGTTCCACCTCATCCGCCGTCAAGGTTCCGACCGCCAGCACCACCGGCCGGCCGGCAAGATCGCTGTCCGGGTCCTCGGTGTTGGCCGGGCCGCGCGTGATGGCGGGGTGACCGGGCAGGTCGACGGCGTTGGCGATCAACGTCGCCGCCACGTCGGCCTCGGCGGCGCTGCGGGCGAGCACGGTCACCGCGTCGGCGATGCCCATGGACAGCGAGCGGCCGCCGCGCCCGCTGGTCGCCACGCCGCGCACCGGATCGGAGGCCCGGACCATCGCCGTTCCCGCCAGCGCGGGCGCGTCGAGCCGGGGGATCAGCCCGACCTCGAAGATGGCGTCACCCGTCAGGTGCAAGGCGATGTCGCCGCCATCGTTGACCCAGGCCTTGGTCAGGGATGGCGCGGCGGCGACCATCACCGCCAGGATGTGGTCGGCGACAGCCCCGGCGACGGCGGCCATTGGGGTGACGAACACGCCGCGATGCGGCCAGGCGGCCGTGACCATGCGCTTGGAGACTGGATGGTCGACCGTTGGCGCGCTGTCACCGATCGGTTGGCGCAGAATCGGAAGCTCTGTGACCAACCGGGCGAGGAGTCGATCGAAGGCCGCGATGGCGGCGTGTTCCGCTGTATCGGCCCCGAGGCCCTCGGCGTGCAGGATCAGGTCGATCGGCCCTTCCCGCAGGTGCAGGCGGCCGTTAGCCAGCCGGGCGACGGTCGCGGTCACGGCCCGGACGGCGGCTCGTAGGGCCAGGGGTTGTCCGGCCGGCCGCGCTGGCGCCGCAGGTCGGGATGCTGATCCAGCACCTCGTCGAGGGGGCGGATCGTGCCCATGTAGCCGCCCAGTTCCTCATACGCCCAACGCGGCAGGGTGAACTCGATCGGTGCCACCAGGGCCGGGGTCGGCACGTAGCCGAAAGCCGCCTTGGGCAGGCGGGTCACGTCGACCATCAAGGTGATGCCGCCGCCGGGCCAGACATAGACCGGCGCGCCGCCACAGGTGACCCGGGTGATCATGTCCTGGACCGAACGGGTCAGCCGCACCGGGTTTTCCGTCACCCCGGCGCGCAGCGAGCCGCCGGCGCCGCCCATGAACAGCACGGTGCACAGGGCGGGCTCGCAGTTCTCGCCGATGCGGTCGACCACGATTTGCAGCGGATCGGGCATCGGCTTGACCACCGGGCGGAGATCCTCGTCCAGCTCGAAATAGGCCGAATCCTCGCCGGTGGTGGACACCATCAGCAACCGCTCGCCCGGCCAGGCGGTCTTGGCGTCGATCTTCTCGATGATCGTCAGCGGGTCGGTCACGTCGGTGCCGCCCCAGCCGGAACCGGGCTCGGCGACCTGGAAATAGCGGCCGGGGGTCGACTTGCGGCCGCGCACCCGGATACCGCCGGGCCGCATGTCGAGGAACTTGCCGGCCTGATGCTCGCTCAGCACCCCGGTGATGTGGTCATCGACCACGATCACCTCGTCGGCGTGACCCTGCCATTGCGGGGCGAAGATGCCGATGGTGGCCGAGCCGCAGCCGACCCGCATGCGCGCCTCCTGCTCGCCGTCGACGATCGGGGGCTTGCCGGCCTGCACGGTGACGATCGAGCCGCCGTCGATGCTCAGGTCGACCGCCTCGCCATTGCACAGCGCGAGCAAGGTGGCGCAGGTCACGGTGCCCTCCTTTTTCGAGCCGCCGGTCAGGTGCCGCACCCCGCCGAGAGACAGCATCTGGCTGCCGTACTCGGCGGTGGTGACATGGCCCACCGGCTCACCGTCGACCCAGATCGCCGCCTGTTCGGGGCCGAGGTGGCGGTCGGTGTCGATCTTCACCTTGACGCCGCAATAGCTGAAGATGCCCTCGGTCACGACGGTAACGGTGTCGACCCCTTTCCACGCGGCGGCGACGATGAACGGCGCGGGCTTATAGTCGGGGTAGGTGGTGCCGGAGCCGATGCCGGTGACGAACACCGGCGGCTCGGCCACCAGCTTGCCGTCCCACTCTTCGGCGGCGCCGAGGAACGGCACCAGCGCATCCTCCCGCGCGGCCGCCTTCTCGGTCACCACCAGCGGGTCGAGCCTGACCAGCTCACCACCGTGGTTGGCGTAGCGGTCGCAGGCCCCGGACTTGCCCAGCCGAATGCGGCACAGCACCGGGCAAGCGTCGCACCGGACAATCTCGCCCGGGGTCTCGGTCTTGGTGGCGGTGTCACTCATTCCACCTCCTCCTTGATGTGCCTCGTCGCATGGATCGCCGCCAGCACTCGATGCGGCAGGGCCGGCACGCGGCGGATGTCGGCGCCGGTGGCGTGGCGAATCGCGCCCAGGATAGCCGGTGCCGTCGGTACCAGGGCGGGCTCGCCGATGCCCTTGGCGCCATAGGGACCCAGGGGCTCCGGATCCTCGATCAGGATGCACTCGATCTCCGGCATGTCGCCGACAGTGGGGATCAGGTAGTCGTGCAGATTCTCGGTCCGGCCGGGAATGTATTCCTCCATCAGGGCAAGCCCCAGGCCCTGGGCGATGCCGCCGTGAATCTGGCCTTCCACCAGGGTCGGGTTGATGGCTTTGCCGACGTCGTGGGCGGCGACCATCTTCAGGACCTTGGTGGTGCCCAACTCGGTGTCGACCTCGACCAGGGCGATCTGCGCGGCGAAGGCGTAGGTGGCGTAGGGGATGCCCTGGCCGTCGCCGTCCAGCGGCGTGGTCGGCGGGTCGAAGGTGCCCTCGCCCACCAGCACGTCGCCCTCGCCGTCGACCGGCAGATTGGTCAACGCGAGAACTCGCTCACCTTCTTTGTCATGCACGCGCACACAGTCGTTCTCGAAGCTCAGCGTCGCGTCGTCGCCGGCGTTGACGGCGCGGAGGATTTGCCCCCGAAGATCGCGGCTGGCCAGCTCCGCCGCCTTGCCGGATACGAAGGTCTGGCGCGAGGCCGAGGTCTTGCCGGCGTCCGGCGTGCGGTCGGTGTCGCCCCAGACCTGATCGATCCGCTCCAGCGGCGCGCCCAGGGCGTCGGCGGCGATCTGCGCCATGATGGTGTAGCTGCCTTGGCCGATGTCGGTGGCGCCGTTGTACAGGGTCAACCGCCCGCTCGGCTTAAGCCCGAGCCGGAAGATCGACGGGTTCGACATGGACGTGTTGCCGCAGCCGTACCACATGCAGCCGATGCCGATGCCCCGGCGGGTCGCGCGGGCGGTGGCGTTGAACGCGGCGACCTGCGGTTTCCAGTCGTCCCAACGCGGTTGTAGCGCCTCCAGGCAGGCGGCCAGGCCGATCGAGGCGTGGAGGACTTGGCCGGTCGCCGTGGTGTCGCCGGCTCGCAGGGCGTTGGCCAACCGGAACGCCAGCGGGTCGAGACCCAATCGTTCGGCCGCCCGGTCCATCAGCGCTTCACCGGCGATCGCCGCCTGCGGCACGCCGAAGCCGCGGAACGCGCCGGCGGGCGGGCCGTTGGTGTAGACCGCCGCGCTGGTCGCCAGCACGTTCGGCACCCGATAGGGGCCGGGGGCGTGCACCGGCACCCGCCCCGCCACCGTCGGCCCCCACGAAGCGTAGGCGCCGGTGTCGAAGTCGCCGTGGAATTTGAACCCGATGATCCGCCCGTCGGCGGCGGCGCCCAGGCTGGCGGTCATGCGGGCGGGGTGGCGCTTGGTCGAGGACGCCATGCTTTCCGGGCGGTGATACAGCGTCGCCACCGGCCGCCCAGTCACCCAGGCCGCGACCGCCAGCGGCAGCTGGACCGACTGATCGAGCTTGCCACCGAAACCGCCGCCGACCGCCGAGGGGATGACCCGCACATCTTTCGGCGCGATGCCCAGCACATGGGCGACCTCGTCGCGGTCCATGTAGGGGGTCTGGGTGGTGACCCACACGGTGACCCGATCCCCATCCCGCGCGGCCCAGCCGCATTCCGGCTCGATATAGGCGTGCTCGACAAACGGGGTGTCGATCTCGGTCTCGACCACCACCGCCGCCTCGGCGAGGGCGGCCTCCACATCGCCCGACTTGACCCGGCCCCGGATCAGCACGTTGCCGGGGCTGCTGGCGTGCAGCTGCTCGGCGGCCGGGCTCAACCCCGCCTCGGTCCCGACAAGGGCGTCGCGCGGAGTCCAGGCGATGGGGAAGCCGTCTAGATCCAACGCCTCGAAGGCGGCGCGATCCTCGACCAGGATGCCCGCCACCGCCTCGCCCCGGTAGCGGACGAAGCTCTCGGCGAACACCGGTTGGTCCTTCAGGGTGGGGTAGATGCCGAAGCTGTTGTGCCCCGGCACGTCGGATGCCGTCAGCACCCGGAGCACCCCTGGAGTGATTTTGAGCCATACGTCGATGTCGCCCAGGGTGAAATCGGCCAGCGGGTGGGGCGAGCGCAGCACGCGCAGCCACATCACCCCCGCCGGTGTCTGGTCATCGCCATACAGTTCCCGGCCGTCCAGCTTGCCATGACCGTCCAGCCGGTTCACGCGAGCCCCAACGGCGGCGCCCGCTTCCGGCATGGCGGGATCAGGGGCGTTGGAGGCGACATCCAGCACCGCGTCGACGATCTTCAGATACCCGGTGCAGCGGCACAGCACCCCGCCCAGGGCATCCAGCACCGCCTGGTGGTCGGGCGCGGAGTTGACGGCCAACAGATCATCCGCCGCCATCAGCATGCCCGGGGTGCAGATGCCGCATTGCGCCGCTCCGTGGCGGTGGAAGGCGCGTTGCAGGGCGGACAGCCGGCCATCGGGATCGGCCAACCCCTCGACGGTGACGATGGTCGCGCCGTCGGCCTGGGCGGCGGGCACCAGACAGGCACAGACCTGCCGGCCATCCAATCGCACCGTGCACGCGCCACAATCGCCGGCATCACAGCCGACCTTGGTGCCGGTCAGCCCGAGATCCTCGCGCAACATCCGCGACAACCGCCGTGCGGGATCAACGTCCAGAGAACGGCGCGCGCCGTTGACGGTGAGGGTCAGAAGCATGTCACGCCGCCCTCGCCAACTCGTTCAGACAGCGCCGCACCAAGGTGGCGGCCGCATGGCGGCGATAGGGCGCATCGGCGCGCCCGTCGTCGATGGGCCTGAGCAGGTCCAGGTGTGATGGTTGCAACGCCGCCGCCGCCTCGGTCACGGGCCGGCCGATCAGCGCCGCTTCCAGGGCCGGTAGCCGCACCGCCGCCGCCGAGCAGGCGCCGACCGCCAGTCGCGCGGCGACAATGGTGCCGTCGGCGGTGCGGCTCAACGTGCCGGCGACCATGACGATCGAGATCACCAGATAGCGCCGGGCGCCGAGCTTGAGAAACCGGCCCGTCGCCTCCAGGGCCGGTGCGGGAAGGTGGACCGCTACCAGCAATTCATTCGACCGTCGCGCGGTGTGGCGGTTGCCGAGAATGAACCGTCCCAGCGGCAGGCGGCGGGTGCCTGACGCGCTTGCCAACTCGACCTCGGCGTCCAGCGACAGCAGCGGCGGCACCCCGTCGGCGGCGGGCGAGGCGTTGCACAGATTGCCGCCGATCGTGCCGCGGTTCTGGATTTGCACCCCGCCGACTTCGCGTGCGGCGGCCTTGAGCCCGTCACAGGCCGGCGGCAAGGCGGCCTCGATCACCTCGGTCCAGGTGACCCCGGCACCCAAGCGCAGGCCGCCGTCCGCCATCCGGTCGATGCCCTTCAGCTCGGATAGGGCGGTGACGTCGAGGATCGCCTCATCCGGGGTGTGCGTGACCCTGGCGGGGAAGTGATCGGTGCCGCCCGCCAGCACCACCCATCCCGGCTCCGCCATGGTCGCGAGAGCGTCCTCCAGACGTTTGGGCCGCAGGTAGGCTGCCACACCGATCTCCGCCTGTTTGTACGTATACGAACGAAGTGTGGACACGCGGTGTTGACTGGTCAAGCACCCAAGACGGACGGCCTGGGGTGGATATCTGGCCCGGCCGGTGCAACTCTTCATCCAGGAGGGTGCAATGCCGGGTAGATGGGCCGAATTGTGTCAATGGGCGCGGGCGCTGGTGGGCATGGTTTTGCTGTTGTGGCCCGGTACGGCCGCCGCGCAGGCCGTCGTCGACCTTGAGCTGATCCTGGCGATCGACGCTTCGGACAGCGTTAATCGGTGGGAATATGCGTTGCAGATCGACGGGATGGCCGCGGCGTTTCAGGACCCGGCGGTGGTCGCCGCCATAGAAGGCGGACCAAACAAGGCGATCGCGGTGACGGTGATCGAGTGGTCAGGCCGGTATCAGCAGCAGATCGTGCTGCCGTGGATGCGGATCGATGGCGCCGAGCCGGCCGCGGCCTTCGCGCGGTCGGTCAGCGGTCTGCACCGGACCTTCCACAACGGGGTAACCTCGATCTCCGGAATTTTGGATTACGCCTCCCAGCGCTTCGACGATAACGACTTCGAGGGGTACCGCCGGGTGATCGACATCTCGTCCGACGGTCGGCAAAACCAGGGTCGACGCTTGCAGTTGGCGCGCCAGGATGCACTGGAGCGTGACCTGACCATCAACGCGCTCGCCATTTTGGCCGAGATGCCGGATCTGGATGTTTATTTCAAGGAGGAGGTGATCGGTGGGTTCGGCGCCTTTGTCGAGGTTGCCAAGGACTATAGGGTTTATGCCGAGGCGATCCGGCGCAAACTGCTGCGTGAGATCAGCACCACGCCGATCGGTGCCGCACCACCGCCCAGCCAGGAACAAGTGGCCGCGCTGCCAAGGCGGGCGCCGCCGAGCGGCGGCGGTCGCGAATGAGGCGCGGGCCTGCCATGATCGCGGCCATGTTGCTGATCCTTCCACTGATGGGTGGCGGGGTGGCGCGGGCCCAGGTGTCGGTGGATCTCGCCCTTGTGCTCGCCCTGGACAGTTCGGCCAGCGTCGATGACCGCGAGTTTGCTTTGCAACGCGGCGGTCTGGCCGACGCGTTCCGGGATCCCGAGGTGGCGGAAGCGATCGCCGCCGGAACCCTTGGGCGGATTGCCGTGGCCGTGATGGAGTGGGCCGGCTCTGAACAGCAGGTCCTCGATATCCCTTGGGCGCTGATCCAGGACGCTGCCAGCGCGCAAGCGATGGCGAACCGCATTGACCGGTTGGGGCGTAGCATTCCGGCCGGCGCCACCTCGATCGCTGGAGCATTGAGTTTCGGCAACCAGCTGTTGCGAGTGGCTCCGGTAGAGGCGACGCGCAAGGTGATCGACATGTCCAGCGACGGCCGCAACAACCAGGGACAGAAGGTTGAGATCGTCCGCCGCGCCGTTGTCGCCCATGGCGTGACGATCAACGGTTTGGTGATCCTGAACGAGCATCCGACGCTGAATTACTATTTCGAGGATCGGGTGATCGGCGGCCCGGCCGCCTTCGTCGAGGTGGCGAACGACTATTCCGACTATGCCCGGGCGATCCGCCGCAAGTTGATCCGCGAGATCCGCAGCCTGACGGTGAGCGAGCGGTTTGACGGTGGATCACCGGGTGACACACCGTCGCCCCAAACCGGTGTTCGATTGGCGGCGTCCGCTATCAACCCGCGTTGAGATCATGCATGCCATTGTCGCCGTGCTCGCCATCGTTCTGATGTTTAGTGCCGTCCCGGCCGACGCCGAGCCGGTAGACGTTGAGCTTGTCCTGGCGGTCGACAGCTCGGCCAGTGTCGACTACGCGGAATTCAATCTCCAGCTTCAGGGGTTATCCTTGGCCTTCCAGGACGCGGAACTGGCGCGCGCGATCGCCGACGGTCCCTATGGTGTCATCGCGGTCACCCTTGTCGAGTGGTCGAGCTCCCAGCGCCAGGAGGTGTCGATCCCGTGGACGCGGGTGGTTACGGCCGGAGACGCGGTGGCGTTGGCCGACCGGATCGACCAGTCACCGAGACGGGTGCAAACCGGCGCCACATCGATCTCGGCCTCGATCCTGTTCGCCTCCGCGTTGTTCGAGAACAACGGTTTCGAGGGGGTGCGTCGGGTCATCGACCTGTCCGGTGACGGCTACAACAACCAGGGTGCGATCTTGTCGGAAGCGCGCGAGGCCGTGGTCGCGCGCGGGGTGACGATCAACGCCTTGGCCATCGAGAATCAGGTGCTCGGTCTTGGTGACTATTTCGAACAGCATCTGATCGGCGGCACCGGCGCCTTCGTGGTCCGCGCCGACGACTACCAGGATTATCTAGGTCAGATCCGCCGCAAGCTGCTGCGCGAGCTTCAGGCGCCGCCGATGTCGTGACGCATGAGCGTCAGGCGTTCTCGAAGCCGTCGAGCACGGCCACCAGATTGTCGCCCAGCACGTCGGAGATATATCCACCTTCCTGGACGATCAGGGTCGGCAACCCGGCCGTGCCCAAGCGTTCGCCGATGCGACGGAAGCCGTTGGTGGTGACCGCCAGGAACGCCAGGGGATCATGCTCCGAAGCATCGAGACCAAGGGCGACGATCAGCGCGTCCGGCCGAAACGCGGCGATCGCGGCGAACGCGATCTCCAGGGTGTCGAGATAGCCGTCATCGCTCGTGCCACGCGGCAGCGGCAGGTTGGTGTTGGCGCCACGTCCCGGCCCGGCGCCGATCTCGTCGGCGTAGCCGGTGAAGAACGGGTAGTAGGCGCGTGGGTCGCCGTGGATCGACACGGTCTGGACGTCGGCGCGGCGGTAGAAGATGCCTTGGGTGCCGTTGCCGTGGTGCACGTCCACGTCGAGCACCGTTACCCGGTCGGCGCCATGGCTGCGCAGGTATTGCGCGGCGATCGCCGCGTTGTTCAGGAAACAGAAGCCGCCGGCCTGATCGGCGTAGGCGTGATGCCCCGGCGGCCGGCACAGGGCGTAGACCGGCGCCCTGCCTCTCTGGACCAGCGTCGCCGCCGTCAACGCGACCTGGGCCGAGGCGACGGCCCCGTCCCAGGTGCCGGCGCCGATCGGGCAGGCGGTGTCGGCTTGATAATATCCGGCCTTGCCGACGATGTGGGTCGGGTGGATCGTCATGTTCCGGCCCGGGTGCACGTTCGGCAGGATTTCCGGCGCGTGGTCCGGCAACGCCGACCATTCGCTCCACGCCGTCCGCAGGAAGTCGAGATAATCGGCGGTGTGCACCGCCTCGATCGGGCCGAGGCCATGATCGTCGGACGCCACGACCGCGTGCCCGGCGGCGGTTACCGCGCGGCGGAAGATGGCCGCGCGCTCGGGCACTTCCGGATTGGCCGTCCGGTTGCCACGGCTGATGAACGCCGATGGCGCATGGATCGCGTGACGATCGGTCGCAACGACGCGCATTCGGCTTCTCCCCGGTATCGGCGCTATGCCTGGAAGCTCGACAGGTCCGGTGCCGCGCCGGTACCCAGCACCGGCTCGATCGCCAGGCACATCGAGAGGAGGCGCGCATCGGCACCACGCGGCGCCATGAGCTGCAAGCCGACCGGCAACGGGGCGCCGAACTGATGGATTGGCAAGGTGGCGGCGCAGATCCCGAAGATGTTGGCCGGTTGGGTGTTGCGCGAGGACTGCAGCGCCCGTTGCGTCTCCTCCGGGCGGTGCAGGTTCTCGATCACCATGGGCACGAAGGGGCAGGTCGGTGCGATCCAGCCATCGAGCCCCTCGAACCGGGCGTCGGCGATCGCCTCAAGCTGGACGCGGCGATGCTGGGCGGCGGCGTGGGTGACGGCCGATACCTCAAGGCCACTCGCGGCGCGCAGGGCGGTCATCGGGTCCATTTCAGCCCGTATCTTCGCGAACCGCTCGGGTGTCAGCCGGGCGATGAGTTCCGGCGGCACGATGCTTGGGAACAGGGTCGCACGCTCGACCGCCTCCGGGATGTCGACATCAATGATCTCGACCCCGGCCGCGGTCAACGCGACCAAAGCCGCCTCGATCGTGGCGCTGACGTGCTCGTCCAGATCCTCGAAGAAGAAGCTGGTCGGCCGGCCGAGCCGTAGGCCTTCCAGCCGCGCCGACATCGGCACGTCCTGGCCGGTGATCACGGCGTGCACCAAGGCAGCGTCGCCGGCGTTGCGGGTTAGCGGGCCGATCGAATCCAAGGTTGGCGACAGCGGGAACACCCCGTCGGTCGGCCACAGCCCGACCGTGGTCTTGTGCCCGAACAAGCCGTTGAAGCAAGCTGGAATGCGCACCGACCCGCCGGTGTCGGTGCCGAGCGCGAAGCCGCACAGGCCCGCCGCCGTCGCCACCGCCGAGCCGCTGGATGAGCCGCCGGGAATCCGGTGGCTGTGGGCGTCCCATGGGTTCCACGGCGTGCCGCGTGCCTCGTTTACCCCGGTGGCGCCCAGCGCGAACTCCACCGTCTTGGTTTTGCCGACGATGATACAGCCGGCGGCCTTGAGCCGGTGCACGATGGTTCCCTCGGGCCCGGTCAGGTCTTCGGTTGGGTGCAGAGAGCCGTTGGTGGTAGGCAGCCCGTCGACGGCGATGATGTCTTTCATGCCGATCGGCACGCCCATCAACGGACCAAGATCGGTGCCCGCCGCCAGCAGCGCGTCGATCGCCCGCGCGGCGGCCAAGGCGCGTTCGCCGTCGACCAACTGAAACGCGCCGAGCCGGGGGTCGAGCGCGGCGATCCGGGCCAGACAGGTTTTCGTGGTCGCCTCGGCCGTGGTGCGGCCGGCGCGTAAATCCTCGGCATAGGTGGCGAGACCCTGCTCGAACGGATCGGGCGGCAGATCAGACATCGATCGTCTCCGGTGAGTGCGTGCGAGGGAACGTCGCATGACGGCCGGTCGCGATGCAACTCCGCCGCTCAATCCGGATACTTTTAGGGGTCGATCAGGGCTTCGCGCGTTCGCTGTGGTAGCGGGTCACCGTGCCGTCCGGGAAGGTCACGACGAAGACGGGAGGAAAGCGCTCCATCACCCTGACATCGGCAATGCCGCCGGATCGGATGGCCTGGACCAACCGTTCGTCGCCCTTGATGATCAGACCGTCGTCCAGACGCACGCCCTGGTCAGGTGTGATCTGGATGATCGGTTTTCCCATGAATGTCGGGTTGTTGTCTTGCACGGGCGCTTGACCACTTCCAGGACAGGCGGCGAGCAGCAGGGCGAACCCGACGATCACCGCCGCTTTGATGCCAGTCTTCATCACTCAGATCAGGGTGTCGACCGCGACTAGCTGGTCGGCGAATGAGATGTATTCCACGTTGTAAAGTACATCAAAGCCGTTCACTTGCACGCCCCCGTCGGACGTCGAGGTGATGGTGTAGGCCGATTGGTTGCCCAGATAGACCGCCGTGTCATCGCCGTCGCCGCCATAGATCGTGTCGGTTCCCGACCCGGTGCTGGAGCTGATGTTGTCGCCGTAGAGCAGGTCGTTGCCGAGGTTGCCGAACAGCACGTCGTTGCCGTCGCCCCCCAATATGATGTCGTCGTCCTGGCCGCCGTACAGGGTGTCGGAACCGGTTTCGCCGAGGATGGAATCAGCACCGAAATTGCCGTAGATCACGTCGTCGCCGGCGCCGCCGCTGATCGTCTCGGTGCCGCTCCGGTAATAGCCGGAGGAATCGGTCGGCGAGGTGTTCTGGCCGCCGAAAACCGTGTCGTTGCCGTCGCCGGCCAGGATCAGGTCGAGGCCGACATTGCCGTAAAGGATGTCCGCGCCCGCGCCGCCTGACAGCGTATCGTTGCCACCGTAGCCGTACATGACATCGGCGGCGGCGGTTCCGGCCATGACTTCGGCGGCATCGCTGCCGGTGATGAAGCTGGACGTGGTCGCGTCGGCGGTCCAGGTGTTGACGAGGGTATAGAACTCGTCCGTCAGGAGTGTGCCGCCGTTATAGGTGAAACCGCCAAAGGTATGAACGCCGACAATGGTTCGCGTGCCTGTCGCGGCATCGTACCACCAGACCGGTGATCCGCTCTGGCCGCCGTAGGTGTCCATGGTATCCGCGTAGTACATGTTGTTGCCGGAGGTGAAGGCCACCGTTCCGCTCGCGCTGTACATGTACTCTGCGTTGAACAGATCGCCGGGGTAGCCGGCGGTATTCACGAACGTGCCGCTGACCTGCGAGCCGGCCACGGCCTGCATGTTGAACGTGCCCGTGGAGTTGCCGAGATCGGTGCCGAGGTTGATGACGCCAATATCGTAGGAAGTCGAACCGCCCGTGATAATATAGCTGTCCGCGACATGCAGATCGGACGAGGTTGCCGACCCGAAGGGTTCGCTGCTGCCGCTTTGGCCGGGGATCACCCGCACCGACTTGGCGTAGCCGTAGGTCTCGTCCCACAGGACGTGGCCCGCCGTCAGAACGTCGTTCGAGCTGATCATGGCACCGGAGCCGCTGGACTCGTAGGTCCCGTTGCCGTCGAAATCCATCTCGATCTTGACGATCGCCGACCAAGGGTAGCTCGTCGTGTCGCTGACCCAGGTGCGATCGTCGGTTCCTTTAACGGTCATCGTGACCTCGCTCGAACGCGCCTACCTGTCCATTTTAACGAGACAGGCAGACCGAAACTTAGCTTGAGCGGCCCGCAACATTAAAACTGTCGCGAGGTCATTCCAACCAAAACGTTGTGTCGGAACGTTGCGCTGTCAACCCTCGCGCCGCCATCGGGCCTTCCATTAAGCCAAGGCCGATATAACCGGGACGCGGGCGGGTATCCGCCATGAGGCAGTAGGCTCGGTCAGCCGATGTCGAGCATCAGCAGCAATGCCGAGACGGTCACCACCGAGAGCACCGTCGAGATCAGGATCGTCGCGGTCACACGCTCGACATACAGACGGTAGCGATAGGCCAGGACGAAGACCAGCGAGCCGGTCGGCAGCGCCGCCGACAGCACGGTGGCGTTGGCTTGCAGCGTGCCCAGGGCGAGGGGGCCGAACGCGATCCAGGCGGTGATGGCCGGTTGCAGCAGCAATTTGAGCGAGACCAGCCACGCCACCTCGCGAAGACCGGCGCGGATCGGCTTACCGACCAGGAACAATCCCATGGCGACCAGCGCCGCCGGTGCCGCCGCCGCCCCCAGAATGGCGCAGAAATTATCGATCGGCGTCGGCAGTGGTTCGGCGGTTGCGGCCCAGGCGACACCGGCCAGCGCCGCCAGCACCAGCGGATTGAGCGCGACGGCGCGCGCCACACCGGCCAAAACGCGCAAGGGTGGCTCCTCCGACCGCAGATCCAGCTCGATCAGGATGACGAACACCGCGACCAGGAAGGCCGCGTTGTAGACCGTCAACACCAAAGCGGGCAGCACGCCCGGGTCGCCGAACGCGCTCATCAGCAGGGGTACGCCCATATAGCCGGTGTTGGCGAAGACCACGGCCATCGCTTGCAGGCAGAGCGCGGCCGGGCGGTTGGGAAAGGCGATCAGGCCGACCACGAACGCCACGACGAAGGTCCCGAACACACCGGCGGAGTAGGCGGCCAGGAACGGCACGTCGAGGGTGGCCGACAACGGCGCCGTCGCCATCGCGCGGAAGATCAAGGCGGGGAACGCGATCCAGTAGACGAAATCGTTCAGCACATTGGTGGCGTTGGCCCCAAACGGCCCAAAGCGGCCGGCCACCCATCCAATGGCCAGGATTGCGAAGACGGGCAGGCCAACATCAAGGACGGGTTCCATGCGGCAAGACTAGGAGGTGGCCGATAGCGCTGTCGAGGCGCGGTGCGCGCTGGCTTACGCCACCCCGGTTGTCCCGGGCCGCCGCGCTGGGTATACCGGCTGTGCCGGGCGGGGACCCGTATCATTCAAGGAAGGTCGACTTCATGATCAGCCACCACATCGCCATGGTCTATGCGATGGTCGTCGGCGCCGCCGCCGACGGTTCGCTTGCCGAAAGCGAGCTGGAAACCATTCGCGGCATCGTCGAGGGCCTGCCGATCTTCGAGGAATTCGAGAAGGGCAACCTAGTCCAGATCGCCGCCGCCGCGACCGATCTCCTGACCGAAGAGGACGGCCTCGATACCGTGATCGACCAAATCAAGAGGAACCTGACCCCGCGGTTGTGCGCGACCGCCTACGCGTTGGCCTGTGACGTGGTCGCCGCCGACGGCGAGGCGACGCAGGAAGAGCTGCGTTATCTCGAAATGTTGCGCCACGAACTTGAGGTCGACCGGCTGACCGCCGCCGCGATCGAACGCGGCGCCGCCGCGCGTTACGCCCGCGCCTGAGCCGGCGATGACGCCACACGCGGCGACTCGGGACAGCGGCGCCAAAGCGGGACCGGACCTTTCCGGCCGAACCATCGGCATGGTCGGGCTCGGCCTGATGGGCGCGCCGATGGCGCGGCGCCTGGCGGGAGCGGGCGCGTGCCTGGTTCTATGGAACCGTTCGATCGACCGGGCGGAGGCCTTGGCGGCGGAACTGCCGGCGGCGGGCGTGCTGCCATCGCCGCGCCATGTGGCGGCGGCCGCCGAGATCGTCATCGTCATGGTGACCGACGCCGACGCGGTCGAGGCCGTGGTGTTCGACCCCTACGAGGATAGCTACGGGTTGTCTCATGGGTTGGGCGACGACGCTCTGATCATCGACATGGGGACCACCGCCGTCGACCGGACGCGGGATTTCGCCGGGCGGGTGCGCATGGTGGGCGGCTCCTGGGTCGACGCGCCGGTGTCCGGCGGCACGGTCGCCGCGACCGACGGCACGCTGTCGATCATGGTCGGCGGCAGCGATGCCGACGTGGCCCGGGCTGAGCCGATCCTGCGGGCGCTCGGCCGGCGGATCACCCATGTCGGGCCGGTGGGCGCCGGACAGATCGCCAAGACCGCCAACCAGATGATCGTCGGCATGACCATCGGGGCGGTTTCCGAGGCGCTGGCGCTGGCCCGCCGGGCCGGGGCCGATCCGGCCAAGGTGCGCGAGGCGATTCGCGGCGGCTTCGCCGAGAGCCGGGTGCTGGAGCTGCATGGCGAGCGCATGGTTACCGGCGATTTTCAGGCCCGCGCCAAGGCGACGATCCAGCGTAAGGACATGCGCGCCGCCCAGGCGCTGGCGGCCTCGGTCGGGCTCGACCTGCCGGAGCTCGCGACCAATCTGGCGCTTTGGGAAACCATGGTCGAAGCCGGGCGAGGGGACCTCGATCATTCCGCCCTGGTGCTCGCGATCGATCCGGAGGAATGGGACAATGGCTGAACAAAGGGTCGACGCGGTGGTGTTCGACGTCGGCAACGTGTTGATCGAGTGGGACCCGCGCCATCTGTTCCGCCGGATTTTCACCCACGACGATGCCACGTCGGACGAGGCTAAGGTCGCTTGGTTTCTGACCGAGGTGTGCTCGCCCGCGTGGAATCTGGAGCAGGATCGGGGGCGGACCATTGCCGACGCGGAGGCCGAGGCGATCGGCCGGCATCCGGACATGGCGTCGGCGATCCGATCGTTCTACGGCCGGTTTCAGATCATGATTCCGCGCGCGATCGAGGGGTCGGTGGCGGTGCTGCGGGCGCTCAAGGCGGCGGGGGTGCCGGTGCACGGCTTGACCAATTTCAGCGCCGAGACCTTTCCGCTGGTCCGCGCGCGGTTCGACTTCCTGAACGCGCTCGACACGGTCGTCGTGTCGGGCGAGGAGGGGGTGATCAAGCCCGATCCGGAGATCTTCCACCGTCTGATCGGCCGGGCCGATCTCGTGCCGGAACGCACCGCCTTCGTCGATGATTCGGCAGCCAACATCGAAACGGCTCGATCGCTCGGCTTCCAGACGCACCGGTTCACCGACCCGGCGGGGTTTCACGGCTGGGTGGCGGGGTTGGGTTTGCCGGTTCCGGCGTAACGATCCCGTCCACGGAATCGCGACACAAAAAGGGCCGGAGATCGCTCCCCGGCCCTCGATGTTCGTGGTCGGTTGGACGTGCTTAGAAGTCCATGCCGCCCATGCCGCCCATGCCGCCGGGCATTCCCGCGCCCGCACCCTTGGGCTCGGGCTTATCGGCGACCATGGCCTCGGTGGTGACCAGCAGCCCGGCGATCGAAGCGGCGTTCTGCAAGGCGCTACGCACCACCTTGGTCGGGTCGATGATCCCGGCCTTCAGCATGTCGACGAATTTACCGGTCTGGGCGTCGAAACCCCAGTTGTGGTCTTTCGACTCCATCAGCTTGCCGACGACGACCGAACCGTCATGACCGGCATTGGTGGCGATCTGACGGGCCGGAGCCTCGAGCGCCTTGCGGACGATGTTGATGCCGATCCGCTGATCGTCATTGGCCGGCGTCAGCTTGCTCAACGCCTTGATCGCCGTCACCAGGGCGCAACCGCCGCCCGGCACGATGCCTTCCTGGACCGCGGCGCGGGTCGCGTGCATCGCGTCGTCGACGCGATCCTTACGCTCCTTCACCTCGATCTCGGTGGCGCCACCGACACGGATCACCGCCACGCCGCCGGCCAGTTTGGCCAGCCGCTCCTGCAGCTTCTCGCGGTCGTAGTCCGAGGTGGTTTCCTCGACCTGCGCCTTGATCTGGCTGCAACGGCCCTCGATGTCCTTCTTCTTGCCGGCGCCGTCGACGATCGTGGTGTTTTCCTTGTCGATACGCACCTTCTTGGCGCGACCGAGCATGGCAAGGGTCACGCTTTCGAGCTTTATGCCGAGGTCTTCAGCAATCATTTCGCCCGATGTCAGGATCGCAATGTCTTCTAGCATAGCCTTACGGCGATCACCAAAGCCTGGCGCCTTGACGGCAGCAACTTTGAGG
>JABMNR010000183.1 GCA_013203465.1 Alphaproteobacteria bacterium | reverse complement strand
GGCTTCACCCTCTGGGTTCCGCATCTTACCCGCCCTCCAACCAACCCAACATACTGATATGTATACCACAATCGCACAGTGCTGGCGTCAAATGAACGGTGCACATGGGAAATCCGGGTTGAGTCGTCATGTCCGACGTCCTGCCGCCGAATAGGTGACCTCAATGTCGGATTTCGCCCCTCCTCATAAGAACGTTAAGCTGCCGAGTTACGAAGGGCTGCGCGTGTTGCTTGCCGAGGATGAGCCGATGGCGACCAAGTTGGCCTTGGGCGCGCTCAAGATCATGGGGATTACCAATATCGTCGCCGTGAAGGACGGTGAACAGGCGTTGGCAGTGCTGGATCACGAGAACGGTGCGTTTCAGCTCATCGTGTCGGATTGGAACATGCCGAAGGTGTCTGGCCTGGATTTCCTGAAGCAGGTGCGTCGGCGTTACCCGCACATGAAATTCCTGATGCTGACCGGCAACATCAGCAAGGAGTTCGTTATTGCCGCGAAACAGAACGGCGTCGACGCCTATATCGGAAAACCGTTCAGCCCGGTTCAGTTGCGCCGCAAGGTCGAGGCGCTGTTTACCTTTTGAGTTGACCTGAAATTCACGCCGAACAAGTCATTATTACACTGGCCCAGATTACACTGGTCGGTCGCCCCATACCGTCGTGCGGTGCATGTAGCGGTCGCCAACCCCGTCATAGTCGGCGACGGCGTAGTGCATCAAGCAGCGGTTGTCCCACACCAGCAGGTCGTTCCTGCGCCAACGGTGGCGGTAGACGAATTCCGGCCGGGTGCAGTGGGCATAGAGGAAATCCAGTAATGGTGCACTCTCCTCGGCGGTCATGCCCTCGATGTGGGTGACCACGCCGGCGTTGAGATAGAGGCATTTGGCGCCGGTTTCGGGATGGGTACGGACCAGCGGGTGGCTGATCGCCGGGGTGGCGTTCAGATGCCTGTCGGTCACGGTCTCGTTCTTGAAACTGCCGGATTTGGCTTTCTCGAAGTCATGGATACAGCGTAACCCGCCGAGCAGGCGCTGCATGGTGCCGCTTAGGGCCTGATAGGCGGCGGCCATGCCGGCGAACAAGGTGTCGCCGCCATAGGGCGGAACCTCGATCCCGTGCAGCAGCGAGGCTTTGGCGGCGTATTCCTTGTGGCTGTTGTCGGAATGCCAATAGGTGCCGGCCCGTTGACGGCCCTGCTTCACACCGTCCTTCACCTTGTTCGAGACCCGATAAATCTCCGGATAGCCGGGCAGGAGGTAAGGCATCACCGTCTGTCCCTCCAATGGGTCGAGCTCACCGAACCGGCGTGAGAAGGCGATGTGTTCCTCCGGGCTCAGTTCCTGGTCGCGGAGGATCAACAGTCCGCCGCCGTCGAGCCATGCTTGATAGATTTGCTGAAAGCTACCGCTGTCCAAATTGCTGCCGACCGACACACCGGACACCTCGGTGCCGACGACGGGATGAATACGCTGGATCGACAGGGTCATGGCAAAGCTCCTCGCACCCCGATACCCTTTCGTACCAGCAACCGGCGATCAAGCGCCTCCGTCGCACGACAGCGTTTCGAATTCCCTAACCGAGAAAACCATGACCCTACGCGTTCTATATCTCGTTCCCGCCGACGTTCGCCTGCGGGCCTTGATCGAGTCCGAGAAGCCGGATGGCTACGAGATGGTGTATCTCGACAGCGGCGACGAGGCCGAGAAGCTGGCCAAGTTGGGTGACGCGGACATCGTGATCGTCGGGGCCGTGCGCTTGTCGGAGGAGCACATCGCCGCCGCACCCCGCTTGCGCTTGGTACTGCACCAGGGGGTCGGCTACCACGATACGGTTGCAACCGGCGCGCTGCGGGATCGGCAGATCGGGCTGGCGGTCACCCCCGGTGGCACGCCCGAGGGCGTGGCCGAGCACACGATCATGATGATGCTGGCGGTCGGCCGGCGGCTGTGCTTCCAGGATTCCGAGCTTCGCGCCGGGCGGTGGCATTCCAACACTTTCCGGGCCGAGGCGCGCGGGTTGGGTGGGGCAACGGTCGGAATCATCGGACTGGGGCGGATCGGCAAACAGGTGGCACGCCGTCTCGTGCCGTTCGGCTGTACCGTGCTGTACCATGACATCCTGGAGATGGACCCGGTGGTCGAGGCCGAGCTGCAAGTGACCCGCACCCCGTTCGAAGCTCTCCTGGAAACCGTCGACTACCTGACCTTGCATGTGCCGTTAACCGATCTCACCCGGCACATGATCGACAGCGGGGCCCTCGCTCGGATGAAACCGGAGGCGATCCTGATCAATTGCGCGCGGGGCCCCGTGGTGTCCGAAACCGCACTCTACGAGGCCTTGCATGAGGGGCGTCTGGGTGGTGCCGGGCTCGACGTGTTCGAGGTCGAGCCGGTGGCGGGGCCCTCGATCTTCGCTGAATTCCCCAATGTGGTTCTGACACCGCATAACGCGCCGGGCACGCGTGACATCATGCGGCGGAAGTTTCGTGACGTGTTCGCCAACGCGGTCCGCTTTCGCGACGGCGACAACCTGCACGACCGTGTCGAGCTGTAAGGAGGATGACCGTGGCCGCTTTCACCGAGTACGCCGATCACGATGCCCTGTCCCTGGCTTCTCTGATCGCCGGCGGGGACGTGACTCCGGAAGAGGTGCTGGAGGCGGCGATCGCCCGCGCCGACGTGGTGAACCCGCACATCAACGCGATCGTGCACCGGCTAGACGGTGCCGCCCGGGGGCGGGTGGCGGCCGATCTGCCGACCGGACTGTTCGCCGGTGTGCCGTTCCTGCTCAAGGACCTCGGCGCTTGCCAGCAAGGCGTGCCGATGGGCAACGGCTCCCGGCTTTGGGCGGATTTCGTCGCCCCGCTCGATTTCACCTACACCGAGCGGGTGAAGGCGGCGGGCCTAGTGGTGTTCGGCCGCACCAATACCCCGGAGATGGGGATTTCCTGGACCACCGAGCCGGTGGCTAACGGGCCGACCCGCAATCCCTGGAATTTGAACTACACGCCCGGTGGGTCGTCGGGCGGGGCGGCGGCGGCGGTGGCGGCGGGCATCGTGCCGATGGCGCACGCCACCGATGGTGGCGGCTCGATCCGCATTCCGGCGGCGCATTGCGGCCTGTTCGGCTTGAAGCCGACCCGCGCGCGCACTCCGGCGGGGCCGCTGGTGGGCGAGGGATGGTCCGGCATGTCGAGCGGCCATGTGGTCAGCCGCTCTGTGCGAGACAGCGCGGCCATGCTGGACGCCACCCACGGGCCGGCGCCGGGTGATCCCTATGTCGCGCCGACGCCGGCGGGACCGTTCCTTGACGAGATCGGCAAGGACCCCGGCACACTGCGCGTCGCCCTGCATCGCACCGGGCTGGACGGTCGGCCGCTTGGCGCCGAAAACGCGGCGGCGGCCGAGGCGGCGGGCCGGTTGTTTGAGTCGCTCGGCCACCGGGTTGAGGAAGCGATGCCGGAAGTCGACACCGTGGCGTTGGACAAGGCGGCACGGGTGATCATCGCCGGCAATCTGTGGAACGCGGTCGCCGCGCGATACACGCATTTGGACCGCACGCCGGACGGCAGCGATCTTGAGAAGGCGACCTGGCAATGGGCCGAGATGGGGCGGCGTTACACCGCTTCGGACTATGCCGCCGCCATCGCCATGATTCACGGCACGGGCCGTCAATTGGCTAAATTCTTCGAACGATACGACGTCATGTTGTCGACGGTGATGAGCCGGCCGCCGGCCAAACTTGGCTATGTGCGGCAGGATGAGCGCGACCTGGATGACTTTATCGAGGTTCTGCTGGGTGAGATGCCGGTGACCCCACTGTTCAACATGACCGGCTGTCCCGCCATGTCGGTGCCGCTGGCGTGGAGCGCGGACGCTCTGCCGATCGGCATCCATGTCGGCGCTCCGTTCGGGCGCGAGGATCTGTTGATCCGGCTGGCGGCGCAGTTGGAGCAGGCGAAACCTTGGTTCGACAAGCGTCCAACCCTATGACCCATGCCTTGGCCATCACGATGACCGAGGACCAGCGGGCGTTAGTGGACGCCATCGGTCGCGTGGTCGAGCGGTTCGACGACGCCTATTGGCGCGAGCGCGACGCGACCGCCAGCTTCCCCGAGGAGTACGCCCACGCCATGGCCGAAGGGGGGTGGCTTGGCATCGCCATGCCGGAGATACATGGCGGGGCGGGGTTGGGGGTAACCGAGGCGGCGCTGATGATGGAGCGGGTGGCAAATTCGCCCGGTGCCATGGCGGCGGTGTCATCGATCCACATCAACATCTTTGGCCTGCACCCGGTGGTGGTGTTCGGCACCGAAGAGCAGAAGCGACGCTTCCTGCCGCCGCTGATCCGGGGCGAGGAGCGCGGTTGCTTCGCGGTGACCGAGCCGGATTCCGGGTTGGATACCGGCCGCTTGAAAACCGTCGCGGTGCGCGACGGCGACATCTATCGCATCACCGGCCGCAAGATCTGGACCTCGACCGCGCAGGAGGCGGACCGGGTGTTGATCATTGCCCGGACCACGCCGATCGGCCAGGTCGTCAAGCCGACCGATGGGCTGTCCCTGTTTTACGCGCCACTCGACCGCACGCGCGTCGAAATCCGGGTGATCGACAAGATGGGCCGGCATGCGGTCGACTCGAACATGCTGTTCATTGATGGCCTGGAAGTATCGGTCGATGATCGGATCGGCGAGGAGGGGGAGGGGTTCCGTTGCTTGCTGCACGGCCTGAACCCGGAACGCATCCTGATCGCCGCCGAGGCGGTGGGGGTCGGCCGCCAGGCGCTGTCCCGCGCCGTCGCCTACGCCAAGGAGCGGGTGGTGTTCGACCGGCCGATCGGCCAGAATCAAGCGATCCAACACCCCTTGGCTGAGAACTGGATGGAACTGGAGGCGGCCTGGTTGATGGTGCTGAAGGCGGCGGCGCTGTATGACGCGGACGAACCCTGCGGCGCCGAAGCCAATGCCGCCAAATACCTGGCTGGCGAGGCGGCGTTCAAGGCCTGCGAGCGGGCGGTGATGACCCTCGGCGGCATGGGTTACGCCGCCGAATACGATGTCGAGCGGCTGTTCCGCGAAGTGCTGATCACCCGTATCGCCCCGGTGTCGCCCGAGTTGATCAAATGCTATATCGCCGAGCGGGTGTTGGGCCTGCCGCGCAGCTATTGAGGATGGCGACAATGACATCATCGGACGTTCTAGTCGCCGGCGCCGGGCCGGTCGGGCTTGCCGCCGCCATTGAGCTCACCCGCCGGGACATCCCGGTGCGCATTATCGACCAGGGCGAGCGGCGGACCAAACTGTCCAAGGCGGTGGGTGTGAACACCCAGTCCATGGAACTGCTGGAGGCATCGGGACTTACGGAGCGGCTTCTGGCCGCCGGCATCCGGATTCAGCGGGCCAACATCCACTTTGACGGCAAGCGGTTGCTTACCCTTGAGCTGTTCCGCGCCAAGCACCGATTCAATTTCATCCTTGCCTTGGCGCAGAGCGAGACCGAGCGGGTACTGGAGGAGGCGCTGGCCGAACGCGGGGTGACGGTCGAGCGGCAAACCACCTTGACCGGGTTCGAAGATCGTGGCGACGGGATCACGGCGCGTATGACGGCGCCGGCTGGGGAGGAGCGCGTGGTTGACGTATGCACCCTGCTCGGTGCCGACGGGCCGCGCAGCACGGTGCGCGAGGCCTTGGGTATCCCGTTCACCGGCGCCCGCTATGACGAGACCTGGAGCCTGGCCGATGTCAGCATCGACTGGCCGTACGGCTATGGCGAGGTGAACCTGTTCCTGACCTCGGCGGGTCCGATGCTGTTCACCGTGCCGATCGCGGCGGACCGGATTCGCGCGATCAGCCAGACCGACGACGTGTTGGGTATGCTGCCCCAGGGATCGCGAGTCGAGACGGTTCATTGGCAGTCGACCTTCCATGTGGCGTTGCGCCAGGCCGAAACCTATCAGCGCGGCAACGCCTATCTCGCGGGCGACGCCGCCCATGTGCATTCACCGGCGGGCGGGCGAGGGATGAACCTCGGCTTCTGGGATGCGTGCTCCTTCGCCGAACGTTGCGCCGCCGGCACGCTCGATGGCTACACCGCCGAGCGCCACCCGATTGGCGAACGTATCCTGGGGATCACCGACCAGATGTTCCGCATCGCTCGCTTGACGCCGGGACCGGCGCAAATGGTGCGAAATTTTGTGATGCGCACGGTGGCGCGTCTCCCGGTGGTGCAAAGTCGCATCGCGCCGAATTTACTCGGGATCGAGCGGTGATATTCTGTCGAGAGACGGTGGCCATGGCCGATTGGTCCAGGTATATCGACTAAATCTTTGAGCGAAATGGTCGGAATGGACGCTGTCGCTACGAGGTTCACCCTTGCCTGCATTTAAGTTGGCCTATCGCCGCAACACGGATGACGCACATGGCGTATGCCAATTTGGTTAAGTCAGCGGTCGTCAAGGCGCCGATCCATTCCCGTCGCGGGTTGCAGGAACGGGCCTTCGCGTTGGCGTTCTCAGGATTGGTGTATCCGCAGATTTGGGAAGATCCCGAAGTCGATATCGCGGCGATGGCACCGCTGGCCGGTATGCGGGTAGCGACCATTGCGTCGGGCGGGTGCAATATCCTCGCGTATCTCACCGAGGACGTCGCCGAGGTGCTGGCGGTTGATCTCAACCCGGCGCATATCGCCCTGAACAAACTGAAACTTGCCGCCTTCAAGTATCTGCCGGGGCACGAGGATCTGTTCCGGTTCTTCGGCGCGGCCAATCACCCAGGCAACCCTGATCTCTACCGCCGATGGTTGGCGCCGTCCTTGGATGCGGACACCCGCGACTACTGGAACCAATGGACCCTGCGTGGCCGGCGCATCAGCCAGTTTTCGCGAAACTTCTATCGGTACGGGCTGCTTGGCCGGTTCATTGCCCTGGTGCATATCGGCGCGCGGCTGCATGGCGTCGATCCACGGCGTATAATGGCGGCGCAAGATATGGATGAGCAGGCACGCCTGTTCGATGAGACCCTGGGACCGGTTTTTGACTCTTGGATTGTTCGTTGGGTGTGCCGTCGACCGGCATCCCTGTTCGGTCTTGGCATTCCGCCGGCACAATTCGATGACCTGAAATCAACCTCGGACGGCAACATGGCGGGCTTGCTGCGTGAGCGGCTGCGCCGATTGGCTTGTGATTTCCCGCTCGCCGATAATTACTTCGCTTGGCAGGCCTTCGCCCGACACTATGATATCGATGGCCGGCAAGGTTTGCCGCGCTATCTGCAAGCCGCCCATTTCGACGCGTTGCGTGCCCGTGTCGATCGGGTTCGGATCGACCAGGTGTCGTTGACCGATCGATTGCGGGCCGAGCCGGCCGCGAGCCTCGATCGGTATGTACTGCTGGACGCGCAGGACTGGATGGACGATCAGCAATTGGGCGCGCTGTGGGCCGAAATACAACGCACCGCACGGCCCGGTGCCCGCGTGATCTTCCGCACGGCGGGGGAGGCGACCATCCTGCCCGGCCGCGTGCCGTTTGCTATTCTCGACCGTTGGCGCTACGAGGCCGAGGCCAGCCGTCAAGGCCACCTGCGGGATCGCTCGTCAATTTACGGTGGATTCCACCTCTACCAGCTGAAGGATGCCTAAAGAAGATGAGTGATACCGTCACCCAAACCATGGACCAACTCTATCGGTATCAGCGCCATCTCTATGATGCTACGCGCAAATACTATCTGTTTGGCCGTGATCAACTGATCGAGGACGTGAACCCTAAATTGGGCGAGACCGTGTGCGAGGTCGGGTGTGGCACCGCGCGTAATCTGATCAAACTGGCGCAACGGTACCCCGAGGCTCGGGTGTTCGGGCTCGACGCCTCGAACGCGATGCTTGAGACGGCGGGCAAGTCATTGGCCCGTTCTGGCCTAAGTGACCGTGTGACGCTGGTCCAGGGGTACGCGCAAAGCTTCACACCGGCGAACTTCGGCTTGGAGAAGCCGATCGATCACATCGTGTTTTCCTACACCCTCACAATTATCCCCGAACCCGAGGCGGCTCTGGACAACGCGTTGGCTCAGCTGCGACCCGGTGGCACCATACGGGTGGTGGATTTCGGTGATCTCAGCGGATTGCCAGTGTGGTTTCAACGGGTGCAAACTTGGTGGTTGACCCAGTTTCATGTCGCCTACCGGCCGGAAATTCCTGAATGGTTTCAACGTCGGAGCAAGGACGGATCGGGGCAAGTGTCAACCCGGTCGATCGGCGGGCGTTACACAAATTTCTATACCCTGATCAAAGCGTGACGGCGGACACCGCGACATCCGATCTCGCACGCCAGGGTGCGGTGCCCGGCTCGCTTTGGGTGATCGCCAATGTGCGCGGCAGCCGCCGGCGTCTGCGTTATGCCCGCGTGATGGAGGCGATCCGCGGCCTCGGTGCCGATATCGTGGTTCATCGGGTCGAGGCGCCGGGCGATGCCAAGCGGCATGCCGCCGCCGCCCGGGTCGCGTGGTTGGCCGGGACCGGGCCGGATCGCCTGATTGTCGCGGGTGGTGACGGGTCGATGAACGACGTCATCAACGGGCTTGCGGGTGCTGGCCTGCCAACCGGATTCTTGCCGCTGGGCAGCGCCAACGTGCTGGCCCAGGAACTGGCTCTGCCGCGCGATCCGGCGGCGTTGGCCCGCATTCTGCTGTTTGGACCGGTCGTGGAGGCGTGCCTCGGCCGGGCGAACGGCCGGCTGTTCCTGCTGATGGCCGGCGTCGGGCTCGATGCCGAAGTGTGCGACCGCATCCATCGCCCGCTGAAGCGCTATATCCGCCAGGGGGCCTATGTCCTGACGACGATCAGCCGATGGCTGGCCTACCGGTCGCGGCGGTATCGGGTCACGGTGGACGGGCAGATGTTCGAGGTGGCGTCGGCGCTGATCTGCAACGCTCGGCACTACGGCGGCCCGTTCATTAGCGCGCCCGACGCCGATATCACCAAACCGGTGCTGCATGTCTGTCTGTTCGGTGTTTCGGGACGGTTTCGGGCGATCGCCTACATGGCGGGGATGTTCCTGGGGACGCTGCATGGCATGGCCGGGTTCCGCATCGTGCCCGGCACTCACATCACGGTCGAGGCCGAGCCGGGGCACCAGGGGCGCGATCCGGTACAGGGCGACGGCGACACCATCGCCGAGCTGCCGGTCGAGATCACCGTGGCCGAGGAGCGGTTGCAGCTGATCGTGCCGGGATAAGACGGCCAACCGTCGCTTAGAACTCGATCCCGGCCTGCGCCTTGAAACCGCTGCGGAACGGGTGCTTGATCATGGTCATCTCGGTCACCAGATCGGCGATCTCGATCAAGGGTTCCTTGGCATTGCGGCCGGTGACGATGACATGCAGGTTGGCGCGTTTGTTCTTTAACGTCTCGACCACCTCGTCGATCGGCAGATAGTCGTAGCGTAGCACGATGTTCAACTCGTCCAGCAGCACCATGGAATAACTCGGATCGGCCATCAGGCGCTTGGCCATGTCCCAGGCCTGGCGGGCGGCGGCGATGTCCCGCTCCAGATCCTGAGTGTCCCAGGTAAAACCCTCGCCCATGGTGTTGATGGTGACCTGATCGGGGAACGCGTCCAGCACCTTGCGCTCGCCGGTCTCCCATTTGCCCTTCACGAACTGCACGACACCGACCTTCATGCCGTGACCGATCGCCCGGCACACCATGCCGAAGGCGGCGGTCGACTTGCCCTTGCCCTTGCCGGTGTGGACGATCAGCAGCCCACCGGTCTTGTCCTTGGTGGCCATGATCTTGTCTCGCGCGGCGCGTTTCTTCGCCATCTTCTCGGCGTGGCGGGCGGCCTTGTCGGGATCGATGTCCGGCGTGGAGATGTCGGTCACGGTTGGTCGTCCTCGGTTCGAGAAGGGGGGTGTCGCATCGGGCCATCGGCTTTCGGCGCGGCGAGAATGGCGATCCACGATCCAATAAGCCCCAAGCCGCCGATCAGCGACAACGCGCTGAACGGGTAGAGCACGTACCCGCCACCGGTGAACAGCGGCCGGATGCCGACGATGCGATCCGCCAGATGGTTGAAGGCGTTATCGAACTCGATACCGTCGACGGTATCCAGAAAGAATGCGGTGTTCACCAGCAATGAGACGTGGGCCAGCCAAAACACCCGAGGCGACACGCGCTTCTTGGGGCTGGATCCCAGGCAAAGGGCGATGTGCGCCATGAACACCAGAGGATAGAAGTAGTGCAGCCCGGCCGCGATCGTGATCAGCCCGGCCGACGACATTTTGAACACGGCGGCCAAGGCGATCACCACGGATACGATGAGCGCCCGGTTCGGTGAAAGAATACCTTCGGTCGATGTCGCCATGATCATCCAGCATGCGGGCCGAGGATCGTCGTAAGATGATCATGCACCGCGTTGCGCCGCGGGCGCCAGAGGTCGCGGTCGATCGCCTCCTGGAACCGCTCGACGATTTCCTTGAGCGCGGCCGGATTTTTCTCTTCCAGGAAGGCACGCACCGCATCGTCCTCGATATAAGCTTCGAACAACTGATCGAAATGGTGGTCCTCGACACAGCGGGCGGTGGCGGCGAAGGCGAACAGGTAGTCGACGGTGGCGGCGATCTCGAACGCGCCCTTGTAGCCGTGGCGCATCACGCCCTTGATCCATTTCGGGTTGGCGGCGCGGCCGCGCACGATGCGGGCGATCTCCTCGGACAGTGACCGCACCTTGGGGCTTTCCGGGCGACTTGAATCGGTATGATAGACGGTAGGCTGTGAGCCGGAGAGGTGGCGGACGGCGGCGGTGATCCCGCCTTCGAACTGGTAGTAGTCGTCGCTGTCCAACAAATCGTGCTCGCGGTTGTCCTGGTTGTGCACCACCAGCTCGGCGCCGGCCAGACGGGCGCGGAACAACTCGGGCTCGCTCGCGCCCTCGGCCCCCCGGCCATAGGCGTAGGCACCCCATTCCAGATAGGCCTCGGCCAGATCGGCCTCGGTCTCCCAGATGCGCTCGTCGATCAACGCTTGGAGCCCCGCGCCATAAGCTCCGGGCTTGGAGCCGAACACTCGGAACCCGGCACGGCGTTTGGCGGTTTCCGGGTCGGCACCGGCGACTTCCAGTTGGCGGCGATCCTCGGCGACACGGGCGGCGATCGGGTTCTGCTCAGCCGGTTCCGCCAGTTCGGCAACGGCCCGCACCGCGCTGTCGATCAGCTCGATCTGGTGCGGGAAGGCGTCACGGAAGAAGCCGGAGACCCGCACCGTCACGTCGATCCGGGGCCGGTCCAGCACCGACAGCGGTAGGATCTCGAACCCGGTGACCCGGCCCGAAGTGGTGTCCCATTCCGGGCGCACGCCGAGGAAGGCGAGAATTTGCGCGATGTCGTCGCCGCCGGTCCGCATGTTGGCGGTACCCCAGGCCGACACCGCCAGCCGTCGCGGCCAATCGCCGTTTTCCTGCCGATACCGCTCGATCACCCGGCTGGCCGACGTCCAGCCTAGGGTCCAGGCGGCGGCGGTGGGAACAGCGCGAGTGTCGACCGAGTAGAAGTTGCGCCCGGTGGGCAGCACGTCCGGCCGTCCCCGGCTCGGCGCACCCGAGGCACCGGGGGGAACGAACCGGCCGTCGAGCCCCTTGAGCAGATGGGCGATCTCATCGGTGGCTGACCGGGCAAGGGCGGGGCGGAACCGCTCCGCCACCTCGGCGAGAACCTCCGCAGTACGGGTCCAGGCCGGGTTGCAGGCCGTCTCACCCGCTACGAGCCGGGCCGACAGCATTTCCAACCGCTCGATCGTGTCGCCGTTCGTGCGCCAGGGAGCGGTGTCCACGTTGGCGAGCGCGCCGGGACACGCGCCCACCCAGGGCTCCGCCATCGCGGCGTCGAGCGGATCGAACCCCTCCAGGCCGAAATCGGCGGCCAGGGCGCGGTGAAGCGAGGCGTCGCGGCCGTCACCCCGGCCACGCGGCACCCGCGCCAGCGCTACCAGCAGGTCGGTCAGCGGCCGGCCGCCGGGTGCCGCGCCGAAGATGTGCAGCCCGTCGCGGATTTGCAGCTCCTTCAGCTCGCACAGATGGTTGTCGAGCTTGCCGAGCGCCGCGGCGTCGTTGTCCACCGCATCGAGTCCCACATCCTTGTCGAGCCCGGTGCGCCGCGCGGCGTCGAGAATTCGTTCGGCCAGGATCGGCAACCGGCGGGGGTCGATGCTCGACGCCTGGAAATACTCGTCGACCAGCGCCTCCAGCTCCTTGAGCGGGCCATAGCTTTCGGCCCGAGTCAGCGGCGGGGTCAGGTGGTCGACCACGACGGCGGCGATCCGGCGCTTGGCCTGGCTGCCCTCGCCGGGATCGTTGACAATGAAGGGGTACAGCACCGGCAGGGGCCCGAGGGCAACCTCCGGAAAACAAGTCTCCGACAGGGCCAGTGCCTTGCCCGGCAGCCATTCCAAATTGCCGTGCTTGCCGACGAACACCACGGCGTGGGCGTCGAACACCCGGCGCAGCCAGACATGGAACGCGAGATAGCCATGCGGCGGTACCAGGTCCGGGTCGTGATAGGTCGCCTTGGGATCGATGTGATAGCCGCGCGCCGGCTGGATGGCGATCGCCAGATTGCCGAAACGGTGGGCGGCGAGGCGGAATGCTGTCTCTTCGACATGCGGATCGGTGTCAGGCGCGCCCCAGCGATCCGTCACGGCGTCGCGCACGGCGGCGGGAAGGGCGACGAGGGCCGTGGCGTAGTCGGCAAGCGATAGCGTCTCCCCCCCGGCGCGGTCCGATCGGCCCTCAAGCTTGTTCGTTGGGCCCGCCGACAGCATCGCCATCAGGATCTCGCCATCGGTCGGCGCCTGTCCGATATCGTAACCGGTGGTTTTTAGAGCCTCGATGATCGCGGCGGTCGAGGCGGGGGTGTCGAGGCCGACGCCGTTGCCCAGCCGTCCGTCCTTGGTCGGGTAGTTGGCGAGCACCAGCGCGATCCGGCGTTGTTCCGGCGGTGTAGCGGCGAGGCGGGCCCAATTGGCGGCGAGATCGGCGACGAAGGCGACGCGGTCGGGCACCGGCTCGGGTTCGACGATCGGGCATTCGGTCAATGGATCAAACCGGCCTTCGCCCTTGAACGAGACTGCCCGGCTGAGCAAGCGGCCGTCCAGCTCCGGCAGGGCCACGTGCATGGCGATGTCACGCGGGCCGAGGCCCTGCATCCCGTTCTCCCAGGCGGCGCGGGAGCCGCCAGCGAACACCACTTGCAGGATCGGCCGGTCGGCGGTGGCGAGCGGCCCGAGATCATCCGAGCCTGGTTTCGAGACGGCGAAGGAGGTGGCGTTGAGGATCACCATCGGCGCGCAGGCAGCCACCGTGTCGGTGACCAGGGCCGCCGAGGTCGGTTCCTTCAAACTTTGCACGAACACCGGTACCACCCCCAAGCCACGCTCGTTCAAGGCGATGATCAGCGCGTCGACCGGGGCGGTCTGTGCCGCCTGGAACAGGGCACGGTAGAACACTAACGGCACGGCGTGGGCATCCGAACTCGGCCAGCGTGCCCGGATGGCGTCGAGATCCGGGGTGGGGAGGCCGGGCCAGTACAGCCCGGCGCGGGGGATCGGCGCCGGCTCGCGCCACTCGACATCGCAGCCCAGCAGGGTGTCGATGTAGGCCAGCGCCTGATCGGCGTTGCCGGGCCCGCCTTCTTGCAGGTACCGCCAGAGCCGATGCACCGCCTCACCGGGCAGGGTGGAGCGCCCCATCAACTCGGCGTCGGGCGTGTCGTCCCCGGGTACGCAGGCCAGCATCGCGCCACCCGCGCGCGCGGCGGCTTCGATCTGTTCGATGCCGTAGGGCCAATAGGCGCTGCCGCCGATCAGCCGCACGACCACCAGTTTGGCCCTGGCGACAAGGTTTTCGCTGTAAAGATCGACCGATAGCGGGTGCTGCAACCGCATGATGTTGGCGAGCCGCAGGCTGGTCGCGTCACCGCCACGCCGAGCTTGAGTGCGTCGGGCCTGGGTGCGTCGGGCCTGGGTGCGTCGGGCCTGGGTGCGTCGGGCGTGGGCGGTGGCCAAGGCGGCAAGATCGGTATCCGCCGCCGACAGCATCACCACATCACCCGGCGACTGACCGAGATCGACCGCGTCCGAGCCGTCGTCGACGACACCCGACCGGGTCGCGAGCAGGTGCATCAGCCGGCCAGCTCTCGGCTCACCGCTGTGGTGTCAAAGCCGGCGTGACCGATCACCACCAGCCGCGACGTGCCACGCTCGTTCGCCGCCCACGGCCGATCGAAATAGCGCTGCACCCGATCACCCACGCCCTGGACCACCAGCCGCATGGCCTTGCCCGGCACGTCGACGAAGCCCTTCACCCGCAGAATGTCATGGCGACCGGCCACATCCTTGATGCGGCTTTCGAGGGCGTCCGGGTCGACCACCGGGCCGAACTCAACAACGATCGAGGTGAAATCATCGTGGTCGTGCTCGTGGCCGTCATCGTGGTGGGAGTGGCGGCTGTCCAGGTCGTCCTCGGCAGCGGCATCCAAACCCAATAACACGGCGGGGTCGAGGTGGCCGCCGGTGGCGGTGACGATCTTCACCGCCGGGCGCAGGTGGCGGGCGATCTCGGCGCGCAGCGCGTCCAGCGTGTCGGTGTCCACCAGATCGACCTTGTTTAGGACGACGAGATCGGCGCACCCGATCTGTTCCTCGAACAACTCCTCCAGCGGGCTGTCGTGGTCGAGCGAGTCGTCGGCCTCGCGCTGGGCCTGGACCGCGGCAGGGTCGGTGGCGAAGCGCCCGGCAGCCACGGCGGCGGCATCGATCACCGCCACCACGCCATCGACGGTGGCGCGGGTCCGCACATCCGGCCAGCTGAACGCCTTGACCAGTGGCTTGGGCAGGGCAAGGCCGGAGGTTTCGATGATGATGTGCTCCGGCGGCTCAGGCCGGTCCAGCAGGGCGGCGATGGCCGGCAGGAAGTCGTCGGCGACCGTGCAGCAGATGCAGCCGTTGGTCAGCTCGATAATGTCGTCGTCCTCGCATCCCTCGACCCCGCAGTCGCGGATCAGCTCGCGATCGACACCCAGATCACCGAATTCGTTGATGATGAAGGCGAAGCGGCGACCGCCGGACCGCTCGATCATATTGCGGATCAGGCTGGTCTTGCCGGCGCCGAGAAAGCCGGTGATGACGGTGGCGGGAATCTTGCCGGTGGCGGCCATGGGACGAGCCCTCGTGATGGATGAGCACGGGCGTCGCCGGGAGTATCCCCCCGCCCCAATCTCACCCCGGATTGGAACGAACGACGGCTGGTGGCAGGTCTCCTGGCTCACGGGTCGGTGCTTCGGACGGCCTTCCCGATCCGGTTGGATCAGTGGCCGAGCGTCCGTCGCTCGCCGCTCACAGTTGCGGGGGCAGCCGCGGCGCGATCCGTCCTGGGACGGGCCTTCCGCGTTCCCTTTCAATCCCCAGATGGGGAACCGCCAGCCCGTCGCTTATCAGGGGGGCGTCCATATATGTCAATGCCCCATGCGAGGTTACTGGAAGCCCCCGCTCTGCCTTCGCTCTCCGCGTCACATTCGGCAAGAGATCGGCTACGCGTTGTTGTGAAAGTGCCCTATCGGGGAGCAGGTCACCGCCTATCGGCCGCGCGCGTTGCGAAACAACTGGGCAAAGAGACCGATGCGGCTGGTGACGACATCAACCGTCGTCGAGCTCTCAACGAGAAACCGAAGGCCGATAAACGCGCCAAGCACAATCGCCGCGATTGTCACCGGCGCGCTGATCGCCAAGACGGAGAAGGCCGCCAAGCCCTGTCCCACCGAGCATCCGAGGGCGACGACACCACCCCCACCCATGAGGAACGCGCCGCCGATCTGGCGGCGCAGTTCCCGAGGATCATCGCAAGCTTCCCAGCGGAAATGCCCGCGCCAGAACGCGCCAGTACCGGCTCCTACCAAGACACCGGTCACCGACCCAATGGAGACGCCCACTGACATTGACACATTAACTGAACCGGGACGCGAGAATTCCGCCGCAATCTATTGCCTCACGCCGCCACGACCGCTCTTCCCCAAATGTCGAACG
>JABMNR010000182.1 GCA_013203465.1 Alphaproteobacteria bacterium | reverse complement strand
AACATCCTGATGATCGGCCCGACCGGCATCGGCAAGACGGAGATTTCCCGCCGCCTCGCCAAGCTGGCCGGCGCGCCGTTCCTCAAGGTCGAGGCGACCAAGTTCACCGAGGTCGGCTATGTCGGCCGCGACGTCGAGTCGATCATCCGCGATCTGGTTGAAGCATCGATCGGCATGACCCGGGAAAAAATGCGTCGCGAGGTCCACGCCAAGGCTGAGCTGCAAGCCGAGGAACGGGTGATCGACGCCCTGGTCGGCGACAGCTCCAGCGCCGACACCCGGCAAAAATTCCGCAAGATGCTGCGCGAAGGCACCCTGGCCGACAAGGAGATCGAGATCGAGGTGTCCGGTGGCGGGCCGGCCCTGCCGACCATGGACATTCCAGGTATGCCCGGCGCCCAGATGGGAATGATCGATCTCTCCGATATGCTGGGCAAGGCGTTCGGCGGCCAGAAGAAGAAGCGCCGGATGACCGTCGCGGCCTCCTATGAGCTGCTGGTTCGCGAGGAAGCCGACAAGTTGCTCGATGTGGAAACGGTCACCCGTACCGCGATCGAGCTGGTGGAGCAAAACGGCATCGTGTTCCTCGACGAGATCGACAAGATCGCCCGCTCGGAGGATCGGCGCGGCGGCGGCGACGTTAGCCGCGAAGGGGTGCAGCGCGATCTTCTGCCGCTGATCGAGGGTACGACCGTGTCGACCAAGCACGGTCCGGTGAAGACCGATTTCGTCTTGTTCATCGCCTCGGGCGCGTTCCACATCGCCAAACCATCCGACCTGTTGCCGGAACTGCAGGGTCGACTGCCGATCCGGGTGGAGCTGAACGCGCTGACCCGCGACGATCTCCGTCGCATCCTGACCGAGCCGGAGGCTAGTTTAGTCACCCAGTACAAGGCGTTGATGGCAACCGAGGGCGTTACGCTCGAGATTACCGAGGAGGCGATCGAGGTGTTGGCCGACATGGCGGTCGAGGTTAACCGCTCGGTCGAGAACCTCGGCGCCCGACGACTGCACACCGTGATGGAGAAGCTGCTGGAGGAGATCAGCTTCACCGCCTCCGACCGCCCGGGCGAGACCGTGGTGGTCGACGACGAGATGGTACGTGACCGGGTGGGTGCGCTGGCCAAGAACGCCGATCTCAGCCGCTTCATTCTCTGATGGACAGCCGTTGCGCCGCCGTGCCATCCATGCGGCCATTCGCCATGCAAGATCGAAATGTGAGCCTGTGACCATCCCTGTATCGCTGAAGCGGCGTCTCGTCACCAACCCAAGTGACCGCGACGCGGTCGAGCAAAGTTATCCCGATCTCATAGCGCGGAGCGACCCGGACGACATCGAACGGATGGCCGCGCGTCAGATGGTTGTTCGGGCCGACACCCAATTCCGCGCGCGTTATGTCATAGGCCTCTGCGGCCGTCTGCGCGAGGGAGCCCGACGACGGCGCACCGCGTATGTGCGCACTGCGTCGGCAAGGGCCGTGGACGTAGCGGGCCAACGTGTGCTTTTCGCCAATGACGATGTCCAGAGCCGCGCCTTCTTCGATCGCCTGATGGACGGCGATCGTATTCACGAGCCGGGCGTCGTCAAATATCTGTGTCATCGTCTCGGCCCAGACCGGCTATTCGTCGATGTCGGCGCCCATATTGGCTATCTCTCCTGCGTCGCCGCTGCGCTTGGTGCCTCCGTGGTCGCCCTTGAGATTCAAAAATCCCTGGTACCGCTGATCGAGCGCAACGCGCTGCTTAACAACCAGCACCGTGTGCACGCCTTGAACGCGGCGGCCGGCGACCATGACGGCCTGACCGCGATCATGCGCTACGACGCCAGCCTTGGCGCCCAGACTCTGGCCCAGATGAAGAACGAACAAAGCTTCACCGCGGATTTACTGTCACGCAATGCGGATTGGGTCCCGATTCTTCGACTCGACACATTGTTTGCTGACCGCAACGAAGTGCCGGATGTGATCAAGATCGACGTCGAGGGCGCCGAACTTCAGGTGCTGAGCGGCGCGGTACGCCTCCTCGGCAACGGCCACACCCGCTTCGTCGTTGAGTATCATGTCTCGCTTTTGTCCCGGTTTGACCGTGGCGGGCCCGGATTGTTCGACCTGTTCCCGGAATCGGCCTGGAAAGCCTACCACCTCGAAGATCACGGCATGGTGCCGCTGAGCCGGGAAGAATTAGGCCGGCTCATCGACCCTCGCACTCAAGCCAATACGAACCCGTCCTTGGTGTTCGAGCCGACGGCCCAGACCCGATCCTCGTGATCACGGAGCGCTGATGTCAACCCGTGATCCAGCGGTGACATATGGCGATGTGGTTCGCCACCTCGTCGCGAATCCAGGCGACCCCAATGGCAATGCGGCGCTGGTTCTCCGGCACTACGGTCATATACCGCTGCCGCGTCTGCGCGCGACAATACGACGTGCGCGTCTGGCGATGCCCGGCCACGCCGACCTTGCTCACTTCGAAGACCTCGTTGGTCGGTTCGAAGAAGAGCATGCCGTTCGATCATCGATGTCTAGGCCAGCTGGGAGGGTCCATACGGTTAAGGTGTTGGATCGGGCTGTTCGCTTCGCACTCGATGCGCGCCCTGCCCATCGATTCATCACCGAAAATCTGACGACCGGCGATGTCTATGAGGCGGCGGTCGTGATTTATCTGACTCGGCGGCTGAGCGCTGGAGCACTGTTCGTCGACATTGGTGCCCATGCTGGGTACTTCGCCTGTATCGCCGGCGTGTTGGGCGCCACCGTGCATGCCATCGAGCCGCAACGCCCGCTGATTACCGTGATCGAGCGCAATATCGAGCTTAACGGTCTGGACCGCGTGCATCCACTTCACGCGGCGATCTCGGACCAGGACGGTATGACGGGGATGCTGCGTCTCACCAGCTCGCCTGGACTGCAGGTGCACGGCGAGTTTCGCAACCCTGACACGCCGGACCCGCACAATCGGCACACCGATTGGGTGCCGCTCCTACGGCTCGACACGTTGTATGATCGGCTAGAGATCGTGCCTAGGGTGGTGAAAATCGATGTCGAGGGGATGGAGCTTCGCGTGCTTGCCGGTGCCGAGAAGTTGATCGCCGGCGGCAAGACCGCGTTCGTAATCGAAATCCATCCGCATCTGATTTCTCGGTTCCAGGGTAGGTTGATGGACATCGCCGACCGCTTCGCCGGCGACCGCTGGCGGGTGTTCGATCTATCGGACAGGCGGGGCCATACAACCACCCTGGCCGAAGGCTTGGCCAAAGCGGCCGAGGGCACGGAAGCCGAGGATGGGCGGGTGACGTTAGCGATCGAGCCGGCTTTCTGGACCGGCGGACCAGCCTGATCCGCCGTTGACAGGCGCTCACCCCGCCGGACCCTCGACGTCCCGCAACTCAGCCAACAGAGCATCGATACGGGAATCATCCAGCTCACCCAGACGTGCCGCCAGACGGTTAGCCAGCTCGGTCGCCTTTGGGCTGAGCCCGCCGGTGTCGAGCACCACCCGCGGATCGGAGATGTTCGCCAGCCGGCGCAGGTCCTCGGCTTCCTCCGAACCAAGGTTGAGGCACGCGTTCACCAGCTCCAGAAACCCCGAGCGCGGCACGCCACGCTTGCCATGTTCAAGCGCCGAGAGGTAGGCCGCCGACACCCCCAGAGCCGTCGCCATGCGGGCCAGGGTCAAGCCGTGATCGGCACGAAGTTCGCGGATCCGCTGGCCGAGCGGCGTCACCGCCCACCTTCCCGACCCGCATCGTCCCGCCGCCGACGCAGCAGCACGTACCAAGCACCGGCGCCGCCATCGCGGGGTTGTGCCGGTGCGAAAGCGAGAACCTTTTCCTTGTTCGCATTATCGCGCAGCCATTCCGGCAGGGCTCGGCGGATGACACCAGCGTCGGGGCTGCCCTCGTCCGGCGTCGGTCGCTGCCAGTCCGGCCGACCCTTGCCGGTGATCACCAGCACGCAGCGTCGACCCAGGGCGGTTTGCCGCGCAACAAATCCGTTGAGCACGGCTCGCGCCTTCTCCCGGCTCAAACCATGCAGATCCACCCGCGCCTCAATCGGCAATTGCCCCCGCTTCAGACGGAGCTGAAGCCGGCGGTCGAGCCCCGGAGCCTTGCCGTGCGGGGCGCCGTCGCGGGCATGCTGATCAAGATGCGAGGGCGACAGCTGGGGCACGGCCTTTGGCGTCAGTGTCCCGGCGCGCTTGGCAGCTTTTCGTCGGGTGGGCGATGGCGTGTCCGAGGCGGCATCGCGCGTCGGGGGTATCTCGACCTCGACCACCGAGGTTTTATCCGAGGAGAGCGGCCGCGCGTCGGCCAGCACCTTGCCGAACAGCTCAAGCTCATCACGGGTCGGGCGGCGGCCGGTCATCGTTACGGCTTTCCGTCCATGGCACGGATCACGATACCGCCCACCGATCAGTCGTCGACGATAATCACATGCAGGCGCCGCGGTCCATGGGCGCCCATCTGGATCTTCTGTTCGATGTCGCCGGTACGGGACGGCCCGGTGATCAGGTTGACCGTGCGCGGCATATCGCCAGCCGCCGGCCGCGCCGTCCGCAGTCGCGCCCAAACGTCTTCCAACGGTCCTACCACCTGCGACACCCGAACCAAGGCAATGTGGTTTTCCGGCAGGAAATTCAATCCCGTAGGTGTCGTACCATCGGATAGTAGCACCAAGGTTCCCGTCTCCGACACGGCGGCGAACACGGCGGTCACGCTGGTATCCTCGGTGCCGTCCGGTGTGCCGGTCGTAACCTCCATGGTTGGCGTCGCCGACCAGTCCAGCCCGCCGCCAGCCGCCGCCAAAGCCGGTGCCTGGATCACCCGGGCCGGCAGATTCTCGCGCGCCAGCCACGCCGCGATCTTGGCCGGCACCTCAGCAAGGCTTGCCGTCTCGTCCACCGTACAGGCCGCTTCCAGCAGCTTGGTTTTCAGGAACGTGATCTGTTCCGACGCGGCCAAACCCGCCGTTCGGGCCGGAATCAGATTGCGCGGCGGCCGGGCCAGCCGTTCGGCCGCCGCCGCGGCGGCCTCACCGGTCAGCGCCCCGCGCCCCAAGGAGGCGCGGATCGAGCTCAAGACTTGGTCGCGGGCGCTCATCTCACCGACACGAGTCACGGCACCCTCCGATGGCCGGCGCGATACAGATCCTGGAAGGTGCGGCCCTCGGGTGCGGGCATGTCCCGGACCCGGGTCCAACCGTCAGCCAGCGGCAGCGAGCGGAACCGTCCCTTGCCCCGGCCAAACAGTGCCAGACCGCTCGCTACCGCACGCGCTACCCCGTGATAGAGCCAGGGCCGGGCCGCGAAGTATGACCAAACCCTGAGCCCCCAGAGGGCTTTAGCTGGCGTGAGACCCTTCTCGTACTCTCGCGCGCGGTAGTGACGCATCATTTTCGGCAGCGGAATGCGCATCGGGCAGACGCTTTCGCAGCGACCGCACAAGGTCGATGCGTTAGGCAGGTGCCCGGCCTCCTCCACGCCGATCAGCGATGGGGTCAGCACCGCCCCCATCGGCCCCGGATAGACCCAGCCGTAGGCGTGCCCACCGACCGCCGCGTACACCGGGCAATGGTTCATGCAGGCGGCACAACGGATACAGCGCAGCATGTCCTGAAATTCGGTGCCGAGCATGGCGCTGCGGCCGTTGTCGAGCAGAACAACATGAAATTCCTCTGGCCCGTCGGCGTCGGTGTCGCGTTTCGGGCCGGTGGAGAAGGTGGTGTAGACCGACATTTCCTGGCCTGTCGCGGAGCGCGCTAAAAGACGCAGGATCGTCGCCGCATCCTCCAGGGTCGGCACTATCTTTTCCAAGCTGGCGACCACCACATGGCACTTGCCGAGCAGCTGGGTCATGTCACCGTTGCCTTCGTTGGTGACGATGACGGTCGAGCCGGTCTCGGCGATCAGAAAGTTGGCCCCAGTAATACCAACATCGGCATCGAAGTAGCGCCGCCGCAACTGCGCCCGCGCCTCGTCGGTGAAGTCGCGCGGCTCTTCCAGCCGCCGGTTGGGGTCGAGATCGGTGTGGTGGGCGCGAAAATCCTCGGCGATCTGCTCCCGGGTCACGTGGATGGCGGGCGCGATGATGTGGCTCGGCGGCTCACCCCGGAGCTGGATGATGTATTCGCCGAGATCGGTTTCCACCGGCTCGATGGTGTTGGCTTCGAGGAACTGGTTGAGGCCGATTTCCTCGGCGATCATCGACTTGCCCTTGGTCACGGTCTTGGCGCCGCGCCGCTGACAGATCGCCAGGATGGTCTGGCGCGCCTCTTCGGGCGTGCGGCACCAGTGCACCACACCGCCCGAGGCCGTCACCTTTTCCTCGAAACGCTCGAGGTAGTAATCGAGATGGGCCAGGGTGTGGTTCTTGATGTCGCGGCCTTGATCGCGCAACGCCTCGAACTCCGGCAGCTCGGCGATCACCTGCCGGCGTTTTTCTTGAAAGCCGGTCTTGATGTTGCCCAGCGCCCGCTGCAGTACCGCGTCGTCAAGGGCGCGGCGGGCGTTGGCCTTGAAGTTGTGGCTGGTCGCCTGCATCACCCCGCCCCCTCGCCGATCGCCGGCTGATCCGTCATCCCGGCCAGCACCTCGGCCACGTGCCGCGTCTTCGTCTCCGCGCCCAGGCGCTTCAGCTTGCCCGACATGTTCAACAGACAGCCCAAGTCACCGGCGAGCAGCGTGCCGGCGCCGGTGGCGGTCACATCCTCGGCCTTGTCGGTAACCATCTTGTCGGAGATGTCGGGATACTTCACACAGAACGTGCCGCCGAAGCCGCAGCAGATTTCCGCGCTCGGCAGCTCGACCAGCGTCAATCCGGCGACCGAGGCGAGCAGGGTACGCGGCTGGCCCTTGATCTCCAGCTCGCGCAGCCCGGAGCAGCTGTCGTGATAGGTGACGGTGCCGGCGAAGGCGGCGTCGACGCCCTTCACCCCCATGACATCGACCAGGAACGAGACCAATTCATGGGTTCGCTTGGCCATATGATGGGCGCGCTGGGCGGTCTCGGGATCGTCGGCGAATAAGTCCGGGTAGTGCTCGCGGATCATCCCGGCGCACGAGCCGGACGGGGCGACGATATAGTCCAGCCCCCAGAACGCGTCGATCACCTGACGGGCGATGACGCGGGTGTCGGCGTTGTCGCCGGAGTTGTACGCCGGCTGGCCGCAGCAGGTCTGGGCGCGCGGCACCACCACCTCGCAGCCCGCGTCCTCCAACAGCTTCAACGCCGCGAAGCCGACGCTGGGCCGGTACAAATCCACCAGGCAGGTGACGAACAGCCCGACCCGTGGCTTAACCGGAGGTTGGGCCGGCGGATTTGACGAGGGGGCGGCGGGATCGGTCATCGGCGCGCTTTCGGGCAGGGCAGGGCAGCAGGCGGAACCAGCCTTTGGGCTAGCACGCGCACCGGCACCCGGCAAGCCGGCGGGGCGCCGCATGCCTTTCATGCGTCCCTATCCTTTCCGCGTCCCCGGGCTTGCCCCGGGGTCCAGCCATGTAGCGACTCTGGGCCCCGGATCGCTGCGCGTCCGGGGATGCGTTGTGGGTGAGCTTGCACGCCTCGCGCGGCGCCCATAGATTGTGGCTATGGCCAAAAAACCGCCCGATCCCGAGACCGACCCGTTCAAACTGGCGGAACAAAAGCGTTGGCTCGACCTCGCCCGGCTCGGCAAGGACGCTTGGAACAGTTGGGCCGAGGCGGAACTGAACAAGCCGCTGGAGGAACGGGCGAGGGTCGATCTGTCAGATCTAGAGATCGATATCGGTGATTTCGAAGGATTCGTGTTTCCAGGCAACGCTAACTTCTTCAACGCGACCTTCTCTGGCAACGCCAGCTTCCACAGCGCGACCTTCTCCGGCAATGCCAACTTTATCGTCACGGCTTTCTCGGGGCTACGCCAGCTTCTTCCGCGTGACCTTCTTGGGCAACGCCAACTTTGCTGGCACGGCGTTCTGGGGTGATGCTTCTTTCAACAGTGTCTATGCCACAAAAACAGCTACCTTTTCCGTGACAACGATCGTGGGGGTGTTGACCGCGGCGGGAGGGCAATTTCGCGGCCCGGTCTACTTCGCAAACATCGATTTTCAGCAACCACCGGATTTTACCTTCACCGCCTTCAGCCACGCGCCGTCGTTCCTCGGCTCGCGCTTCGCCTATCCGCTGAAAAACCGGCGCTTCAAGCATTTGATCGGCCAATGCCGTGTCCCGGATGCCCACGATCATTACCGCCGGCTGAAGCAACTGGCCGCCGAGGCGCACGACCACGAGATGGAGCTGCATCTGTTCGCGCTGGAGACTAAGGCCAAGCGCGGCCATGCGCTGCCGTTCGGCAACCCGGCCCATTGGCCGAGCCTGCTGCTCAATTACCTCTACGAATGGACCTCCGGCTTCGGCCAGAGCGTCATGCGGCCCACGATCGGGCTCGCGCTGGTGTTCGGGATCGCGCTCTACGCCTTCGCCGCCTTGGCCGGGGAGCCGCTGCTGCTGGGCCGCTCACCCCTCGGCTTCGATGGGGCGGTGTGGACGGCGGCGGCGGTGAACCTGCTGCCGTTCGCCGGCCAAGCGGTGATCGGCCGCGCGGTCATGCAGCAGGGGATTTGCCCGGCCCCGCCGAACGCGCCGGATTTCGAGTGCCTGACCGGCCTCTACGCCATCAGCGTCGCCGAGGGGTTTCTCGCGCTGATCTTCCTGTTCCTGATCGGCCTCGGCCCGCGCAACCGCTTTCGGATTAAGTAGGGCCCAGCCTCCTTCCTCCTCCGCATTCCCGGACGCGTAGCGATCCGGGATCCAGAACGCTCGGCTGGACCCCGGCTCAAGGCCGGGGATACGAGAACGGATGGGCGCTAGAGACGCTAACTCGTCGGCGCGGCCTTAGCGTTGGGGTTGACGGCTTTCGGCAGCAGCAGCCAGTACCGGCCCGTGGCCGCCATCGGGCCCGCGAGTTTTTCCGCCGGCTCGCCCGCGCCCCAGAACACGTCGGCGCGCACCGGGCCGCGAATGGCGCCGCCGGTGTCTTGCGCCACCATCAGCCGACGCAGCGGCCGGCCTGTCTCGTCGCCGACGTCGATGTCGACATAGATGGGTGCTCCCAGCGGCAGGTGACGGCGGTCGATCGCCAGGCTGCGGCCGGGGGTCAGCGGCACGCCATGGGCGCCGATCGGCCCCTCGCCGCTCAGCTCGCGAAAAAAGATATAAGACGGATTCTTGTTCATCACCTCGGCCGTGCGGCCGGGATTGGCGGCCAGCCACCGGCGGATCGCCTGCAGCGACATATCCTCCTTGGCGACCGCGCCCGAGTTCACCAGATAGCGACCGATGGCGTAGTACACATGGCCGTTATGGCCGTCATACCCGACCCGGGTAAGCCCGCCACCCGGCAACCGAACCAAGCCGGAGCCCTGGATATGCAGGAAAAACGCTTCGACCGGATCGTCGAGCCACAGCACTACCGGCGCGGTGCCGTCGAGCGAGCCGGCGGCGATGTCGGCGCGGCTGTCATAGGGTTTCAAGCGGCCGTCCCGCAGGCGGCCGGCGATCCGCTCGCCCTTCATGCCGTCGCGGAAATCCCCCAGATCGACCAGCACCAGATCAGCCGGGCGGGCGTACAGCGGCACTGGGTAATCGGGTGACGGCGCGCGGGAGCCGTTGAGGATCGGCTCGAAATAGCCGGTGAACAGATCGTCGTCGGGGTTGCCGTCGGTGGCGCGCCAGACTTGGAAATGCGCCTCGAAGAACTCGCGCGCCGCCTCGGCGGTCCGCGGCACGTCCGTCGCCGCGGCGCAGGCCGGGCGCCACTCGGCGCGGGTGCCGAACCGGACGCCCGGGCCAAATCCCTGGGTTTCGGCGCCGCGTTCGATCCGTCGGCAGGAGCGTTGAAACGCGCTCAGCGCGCCCAGCATGCCGTCGGCCTGCCAGCCGGGCAGGTCGACGATGGTCGATTGTTCAAGGATCAGGGCGGTTCCGGCGTCGGGCTCCGGCTCCTTGGCGCAGGACGCGAGCAACAAAACCGTCAGAAGCGCGCAGAGGCGGCCAACAGAGGGCTGGCCTAGGGCAGATCGGGCATGGTGCACGGCACCCACCGCCGCCTCACTCCTCGGGTACGCGGGCGGCAATCAGCTCCCAGTTCGGATCCGACGTGCGGACATCGCGGGCGAACGTCCAGATGTCGGTCAACAGCTCGATCTTGTCCGGGTCGCCATCCGCCACCGAGCCGTCCTTGGCCCGGGTGACCTTGACCTGCTCGGTCACGAACTCGACCGTCACCTTGGCCTCGGTACCGTCCAGTTCGGCCTCGGTAATATCAGCCGAACGGATGTTGACAATCGTGGTTTCCTGGGTTTCGCCGGCCTGCTCGCGGGCTTCGATTGCCTGCACGAAACCGCCATAAAGCGGGCCCGATACCAAGCCGCGAATGGTGTCCTCGTCGCCGCGCGCGAAGGCTTGCACGATCATCTCGAACGCGCCCTTGGCGCCACCGCTGAACTCCCGGTCGTCGAAACTCGGATCGGCGATCTTGATGCGCATCAACCCGGCGTCGAGGGAATCCTCCGGCAGATCGTCGAGCGCATCCTGATCTTCGGCCTGCTGATCCAGGGGTTCGTTTGACCGGTCGGGCAGCGACACCACATTGTCGTTGGTTTCCGTCCCATCGGTCAGCGGATCAGGAGGTCGCCGCTCATGGCCGGTGCGACGGCCAAGCACGCTGCGCAGACGCAGGATGACAAACCCCGCGATCATGGCGAAGAGAATGATGTCGAAAAATGGGAAGCCGTCGCTCATGACTGTTTGGCGATCACCTGGACCGCCCAGGGCCCTCGTGTCTAGAGTGGCCGTGGCGGATCAATCCGCCACGCCGGAGGATGTCTCCGGATACCCGTTGTAGATAGGCCCTTGGCCTACGAAGAGCAAGCATGGCTTGGATAGTTCTTGTTGTCCTGATCGGCGCGCCGATCGTAGAAATCTGGGTGTTGATCGAAATCGGCGGTGAAATCGGCGCGATCCCGACCATCGCCCTGATCGTGGCGACGGCTGTTCTAGGCACGTTTCTGTTCCGCATCCAAGGCATGGCAACCCTGGCGCGGGCGCGAGCCCATCTAGAGCGCAATGAGATGCCGGTGGGCGAACTGTTGTCCGGGCTCGGCCTGCTGTTGGCGGGGGTGTTGCTGCTGGTGCCGGGTTTCGTGACCGACGCGGTTGGCCTGCTCCTGTTCATTCCGCCGCTGCGTCGGGGATTGATCACCTTGCTGGTTACCTCGGCGCTGGCCCGTGGGATCAGGATCAACCGTGTGGCACCGGGTGCCGGGCCTGGAGATCGGCCGGGACATACGCCGGGGCGCGGGCCGACCATCGATGGCGATTTTACCGAAGTGCGCGAGACTAACGTGCCTGAGAGTGCCGCTGATGGCGCCAAACCGGCAGACAGCGATCAGCCGTCGTCGCGGCGGCTCGATCCACCACGCTGAGAGCCGCCGATGGCATACCGATTGCCCCCACCGGTTGTCGTGGCACTTGTGTCATGATAGGCGACGCGCCAACCCCACCACACACACCAAGATCAGGAGCCGTAATGTCCGACACCGCCGCCACAGCGCAACCGAACGTGGGCATGCCGCTTCAAATCAACGCGCAGTACATCAAGGACCTGTCCTTCGAGAACCCGCGCGCGCCGGCCAGCCTGCAGCCGCAGGAAACGCAACCGCAGATCTCGGTGAACGTGGACGTCTCGGCCACCCGCCTCGCCGAGAACGCCGAGGTCTTCGAGGTTTTGCTGAAAATTACCGCCAAGGCTACGGTCAATGACACGGTGTTGTTCCTGACCGATCTCAGTTACGCCGGGCTGTTCACGCTCAAGGAGATTCCCGAGGACGCGCTGCATCCGATGCTGCTGATCGAATGCCCGCGTATCCTGTTCCCCTTTGCCCGGGCCATCGTTGCCGACACCACCCGTGACGGCGGATTCCCGCCGCTGTTGATTCAGCCGGTTGATTTTGCCGCGATGTATCGGCAGAGCCAGGACCCTGGTAGCTAACCGTTAGGCCTCGCCCGTTCGCTGGACAGTGTTGGACAGCCACAGTGGCTCGGTCAGTTTCTCCAGAAATGCCCGGTGCGCTGCTGTTTCCTCGGGCGTCGGTTGGTGCGATCGGGGAGGGCGGTATCCGCGCTGGACCGGCAATACTTCGGATGATGACGGGCTGATTCCGTCACCGGCCGTCTCGCTGGCAAGGCCCAGCCCTGGCTGTCGGCCTCCGATCAGCTCCAGATAGACCGACGCCAGCAATTCGGCGTCCAACAAGGCGCCGTGGTGTGTGCGGTGCGTGTTGTCGATCTCGAACCGGCGACACAGGGCATCGAGGCTGACCTGAGCGCCGGGATATTTACGTCGCGCCAATTGCACGGTGTCCTTGGCGCGGTCCATCGGCAACTCCGGACGATCGCAGCGCCGTAGCTCGGCGTTGATGAAGCCCATGTCGAACCGAGCGTTGTGGATGATCAGAGTGGCGTCACCGAGGAAGTCGATGATCGCGTCAGCCAACTCGGCGAACGGCGGATAGGTCGAGAGGAACTCGGTCGACAACCCATGCACCTCGAACGCTTCCTGGGGCACGGCGCGTTCGGGATTGATGTAGTGATGCAGTGTCTGTCCGGTCGGCACGTGGTTGATCAGCTCAAGGCAACCAATCTCGACGATCCGGTCGCCGGTGTTGGGATCCAGGCCCGTCGTCTCCGTGTCGAGGACAATTTCACGCATATTGAACGGTCTCCCCGTTGAAGCCGGCGCGCCAGCTTGGTCAGCTGTCGCACGGTCGATGCCCGACCGAGACCCGAGTGAATCACCACATCGGCCCGGCGGCGCTTTTCCGCATCCGGCATTTGTTTCGCCAGAATAGCCCGCAGTCGGGATTCCGTCATCCCAGCGCGACCGAGGACACGCTGACGCTGAATAAACCGTGGGGCGCTGATCACCGTCACCAGATCGCAACGTTCATGGCCCCGGCCCTCCAACAACAGCGGCACATCCAGAACCACCAGGCGGGCTCGGCAGCGGCGGCAACGGGCAAGAAACGTCATCGTCTCCCAGCCAATCAGCGGATGCACGATGGCCTCCAACCGTGCCAATGCCGGCGGATCCTCGAACACCCGCGCGCCAAGGAGCGGGCGGTCGACCCGCCCATCCATCACGACATCGGGGAAGACAGCGGCGATCGGGGCCACGGCCGCCCCGCCACGCTCCATCAGCCGGTGAACCGTTGCGTCGGCATCATGCACCGGCAACCCCAGACGGCGCAGCATACCGGCGGCGGTACTTTTCCCCATCCCGATAGAACCGGTAAGACCAAGGACGATCATCAGCGCGGCAACACCCCGTGGGTGCGCAGAAAATCGAGCAACGGCAGCAGCGGAAGGCCAAGCACGGTGAAATAATCACCCTCGACCGCCGTGAACAACTGCGCGCCAAGCCCTTCAAGCTGATAGGCGCCGACCGAGCTTGTCGCCTCATCCCCCATCACGTCGAGATACTGGTCGATGAAAGCCTCGGACAACGGGCGCATCGACATCCGTACCGTGTCCATGGCATGCCAGATACGCGAGCCGCCCCGTGCAACCACGACGCTGGTGACCAGACGGTGTTCCCGCCCAGCGAGAGCGATCAAACTTGCCCGTGCATGATCGCGGTCAGCCGGTTTCTCGAACCACACGCCATTGCAGTCCAGCATCTGATCTGAGCCGATGACCAAGGCTTGCGGGTGTTTCTGCGAGATCGAGGCCGCTTTCAGTTCACCCAAAGCGATCGCCACATCCTCGACGCGTGCGCCTTCGGCCCGCAAGGATTCTCGCACGGCCACCTCGTCGACACCGGGAACCTCGACGGTTAAACCGACCCCCGCGGCCGTCAGCATTTTGGCTCGAAATGGACTGCTTGAGGCCAGAACAAGGGCTGGGGCATCGGCTCTGCCCACAAGGTGCTCAGGCATCGACATCTCCGCGACCGTCCGGCTGTCGCTCCTCCAGCTTTTGCAACACGCTGGCCGATGTTTCCTCAATGGAACGGCGGGTTACGTCAATGATGGGCCACCCCTGGCGGTTCGCCAACTGGCGAGCGTCGGCGACTTCCTTGCGCACTCGCTCCAGGGCGACATAGTCGGTTTCTTCCCGTTGTTTCAACATTAAGACCCGATTGCGGCGGATCTGAATCAAACGGGCCGGGTCGGTTGTGAAGGCGACCACCATTGGTCGCTTTAGCTGGAACAGTTCCTCTGGAACCGGGACGCCGGGCACGATCGGCACGTTGGCGGTCTTGAATCCGCGATTGGCGAGATAGAGCGACGTTGGCGTCTTCGACGTTCGCGACACCCCGACGACGATGATGTCGGCCTCCTCCAGATCATGCAGCATCTGGCCGTCGTCATGCGCCAAAGTGAAATCCATCGCCTCGATGCGGCGGAAATAGGCCGCGTCCATTTCATGCTGTCGGCCAGGGCGGCCATGGGACTCCAGCCCGAGATGATCGCCCAATGCCCGAAGGATCGGATCGAGAACCGGAATACAAGGAACCTCCAGCCGCCGGCAGGCCTTCTCCAGTTTTTGCCGCAGCTCGTTGTCGATGAGCGTAAACAGCACGGGTCCAGGGTTGATCTCAATCCCGGCGATCACCTTGTTGAGATATCCGCGGGTACGAACCAGCGACCACACATGCTCCTTGACCCGCACACCGTCGAACTGCACCAGACAGGCTCGGGCAATTTGATGGTTCGTCTCACCAGTAGCGTCGGAGACCAGATGCAGATGCAGCAACTCAATCGTGGTCATCCACGGTCTCCACGGAGCGGAATCGGGATAACCTGTGGACAATGGCTAGCCACAGGCCGAAGAGCGAAAACTATACCCGAAGACCGCGCAGACAGCCGCCTCATTCCAACCTGGGGATAACGGTTTCTTGGTATCCGGTATTCCGGGGGAAACCGATACTCGGTACAAACAATCCCCGTGATTCCCGTTTTTCTAATCCACCGGATAAACACCGCAATTCATCGCCTTGGTGACGTCCGTCAATGACATATCCCGATCTATCGGTCTGAACATAGCCACGTCGTCTACTCGGGGATGAATCCGGGACGATAAACAATCCCCGTTTTTCCACCCACCAACTACCACCTCCTTTCATTTATTATAAAAAAGGTTAGGGATAGGGACAAAGCAAGATGGAATGCCCGATGCCCAAAACACCCTTGATCGATGCCCTAAATGGTATCGTCAGCGCTCGCCCTCCCATCTGGCTAATGCGTCAGGCCGGGCGGTATCTGCCGGAATACCGTGAGCTCCGGGGGCAGGCCGGCAGTTTCGTTGATCTGTGTCTGACGCCGGCGTTGGCGGCGGAGGTGACACTGCAACCGATCCGGCGCTACGGGTTTGACGCGGCGATCTTGTTCTCAGACATTCTGATGGTGCCTTTTGGGCTTGGCCAGCACCTGCGTTTCGAGGAGGGTCGCGGCCCGATCCTGGCTCCGATCCAGACAGCGGCCGATATTCCGAGGTTCGACCCGGAGGGGTTTCACGCTCAACTTGGTCCGATCTACGAGACCGTGGAGCGGGTTCGAGCCGAGCTTGATCCGTCGGTGGCGCTCATCGGTTTCGCCGGCAGTCCATGGACCGTGGCGTCCTATATGGTCGAAGGCGGTACCAGCCGCGATTTCGCCCGGCTTAAGACCTGGGCGTTTGCCGATCCAGACGGGTTTGACCGGCTGATCGCGCGGATTGCCGAGGCGACGATCGCGTATCTCGATCGTCAGATTCGGGCCGGCGCGCAAGTTGTTAAGCTGTTTGATTCTTGGGCTGGCGCGGCGCCAGAGACGGTATTTGAGCGTGCGGTTATCGCCCCCACCAAGTCTATCGTCACGGCGCTGAAACGGGATCATCCCTCGGTGCCAATCATTGGCTTCGCGCGGGGGGCGGGGGCCATGACACGATCTTATGTCGAGACGACGGGGATTGACGCGGTCGCGTTGGATTCAGCCACGCCCTTGGCGATGGCGTGCGCGCTGCAGGCCGATCGGCCGGTACAAGGCAATCTTGATCCGATGGCGCTGGTTGCTGGCGGCGACGCCCTGCGAGCCGAGACCGATCGAATTGTGGACGCTTTATCGGCGGGCCCGTTCGTCTTCAACCTTGGTCACGGCATCGTGCCGCAAACCCCGCCCGAGCATGTGGCCGAACTGGTTGCGCGGCTTCGGGGCTAACGGCGATGATGGATTTGTATGGCGTTATCAAATCACTGCACGTAATTAGCGTTATCGCCTGGATGGCGGGGCTGCTCTATCTGCCCCGGTTGTTCGTCTATCACGCCGAGACGGAGGTCGGCTCGGCACAGTCTGAGTTGTTCAAGACGATGGAGCGCCGGCTGATCCGCGCGATCATGAATCCGGCAATGATCGCCACCTGGGTTTTCGGGATCTGGATGCTGGCATTAACGCCGGATTGGCTGGAGCAGGGCTGGCTGCACGCCAAACTCCTGCTGATCACGGGGCTAACGGCGGTGCATCACGTTTTCTCGACATGGCGTAAGGCGTTCGAGAGGGATCAGAACCGCCATAACGCGCGGGTGTTTCGGATCTGGAATGAAGTGCCGACGGTGATCATGGTGGCTGTCGTGTTCTTGGTGATCCTGAAACCGTTTTGACCTGCTTGCTACACGCGACGCGATTTTGGGCGGGCGGTGTAAGCCATTCCTGAATTGACAAGTGTTGGCGTATTCGGTAAGCGCTTCATCGGATCGCGGCCGTAAGGTCGTTATTCGCCCTCCTGGAACACATTATGTCGCTCGCCGTGCCGATCACCGGTTCGGCCACGCTGGCAAAAGCGCATCGTCGTGCTGTTCCGCCCCTTCCTCGTTCAAGACGTCTGGATCCAATGAATCTCCAGGAGCTTAAGACCAAAACCCCGGCCGATCTTCTGGCGTTTGCCGAAGAGTTGGAGATCGAGAACGCGAGCACCCTGCGCAAACAGGACATGATGTTCGCGATCCTGAAGCAGCTTGCCGATAACGACGTCGCGATCTTCGGCCAAGGCGTGTTGGAAACGTTGTCCGACGGATTTGGGTTCCTGCGGTCGCCGGAATCGAACTACCTGCCCGGACCTGACGACATCTACATATCGCCAAGTCAGGTGCGGCGTTTCGGTCTGCGTACCGGTGACACGGTTGAGGGTGAGATCCGGGCGCCGAAGGATGGCGAACGATATTTCGCGCTGCTCAGGGTGAACCAAATCAACTTCGAGGATCCGGACGCGGTTCGCCACCGGATCAACTTCGACAATCTGACCCCGCTTTATCCGGACGAGAAACTCAGCCTTGAGCTGCCGTTCAAGCCGGAAAGCAAGGAATACACCACCCGAATAATCGATTTGATCGCCCCGCTCGGCAAGGGTCAGCGGGCGCTGATCGTGGCACCGCCGCGCACCGGCAAGACGGTGATGCTGCAGAACATCGCCCACGCCATCGCCGAGAACCACCCCGAGGTCTACCTGATCGTGCTGCTGATCGACGAGCGGCCGGAGGAAGTGACCGACATGGCTCGCTCGGTGAAGGGCGAGGTGATCAGCTCGACCTTCGATGAACCGGCGACCCGGCACGTGGCGGTGACCGAGATGGTGATCGAGAAGGCCAAACGCTTGGTCGAGCACAAGCGCGACGTGGTGATCCTGCTCGATTCGATCACCCGGCTCGCGCGGGCTTACAACACGGTGGTGCCATCCTCGGGCAAGGTGCTGACCGGTGGTGTGGACGCCAACGCCCTGCAGCGGCCCAAGCGGTTCTTCGGCGCGGCGCGCAACATCGAGGAGGGCGGTTCGCTCACCATCATCTCGACGGCGCTGATCGACACCGGCTCGCGGATGGACGAGGTAATCTTCGAGGAGTTCAAGGGAACGGGTAATTCCGAGATCATCCTCGATCGCAAGCTGTCGGACAAACGCACCTTCCCGTCGATCGACATCACCAAATCCGGCACCCGCAAGGAAGAGCTGTTGCTCGACAAGAGCACGCTATCCAAGATGTGGGTATTGCGCCGCATCCTGATGCAGATGGGTACGGTCGACGCCATGGAATTCCTGATCGACAAGCTGAAGCACTCGAAGAGCAACGCCGATTTCTTCGACGCGATGAATTCCTGACAGCCGTCGACACAAGAAACCAAAAGGGCGGGCCGCATGGACCCGCCCTTCGTCGGTTTAGCGCTCTGACGTTCAGGGCAGCAGGATGGTCGAGCCCGTGGTCTTGCGGCCTTCCAGATCCTTGTGCGCCTGTACCGCGTCGGCCAAGGCATAGGTCTGGTTGATCGCGATCTTGACCTTGCCCTTGCTGACCACATCGAACAAATCCGCCGCCATGGCGTCCAGATCGGCTTTTTTCGCGGTGAAGGTCATCAGCGTCGGCCGAGTGAAGCGCAGCGAGCCTTTTTGCGCGAAAATACCAAGATCGACCGGCGCGATGGGCCCCGACGCCTGGCCGAAGCTGACCATGATGCCGGTCGGCGCCAGACAATCGAGCGAAAGCGGCCACGTGTCCTTGCCGATCGAGTCATAGACCACCGGCACCTTTTTGCCGTCGGTGATCTCCATCACCCGGTCGACGAAGTTCTCACGGGTGTAGACGATCGGATGATCGCAGCCATTGGCCTTGGCCAAGGCGGCTTTCTCATCGTTGCCGACGGTACCAATGACGGTCGCGCCCAGTGACTTCGCCCACTGGCACAGGATCAGCCCGACGCCACCGGCCGCCGCATGGATCAGGATGGTCTCACCGGCCGCCACCCGATGGATCTGACGGATCAGATACTGCACGGTCAAGCCCTGCAGCATCATCGCGGCCGCGGTCTTGTCGTCGATCGAATCCGGCACCTTGACGACCTTGGTCGCTTCGATGTTGCGCGCCTCCGCGTAGGAACCCGGGGGCGGTGCCGCGTAGGCGATACGATCGCCCACCGCGAGACCGGACACCCCACCGCCGATCGCGGTGACGCGGCCGGCGCCTTCCATGCCGACACCGGAGGGCAACGGCAGCGGGTACAGCCCACTGCGATGATAGGTGTCGATGTAATTGAGGCCGATGGCGGTGTGCTTGACCTGCACCTCCCCGGCACCGGGGGCGGCCAGGTCAACCTCCTCCAGCTTCATCACCTCGGGCCCGCCGGGTTTATGAAAACGAATGGCCTTGACCATGTTGTTACTCCTTGGGTGAACACCTCGCCGCTACCCTAGCGGCTTAAGACTGTTTGACCATGGGCCGACAGCGCAGGACAACCGTGCCACCGCGCGAGTGATCGACGCTAATTCAGATGAGCCTTTAGAAAATTCCGGGTACGCCCGTCGGCCAGCGTGGCGGCCTCTTTATCGTAGTGAGCCCCCCCCGTCCGCGCGAAAGCGTTATCCTGGCCTTTGTAGACATGCACGGTGGCGTGTGGGTTCGCCTCCAGCACTGGAATGAACGTGGCCTGCGCTTCCGGCGGGACGAACGCATCCTTTTCGGCGACATGGCTAAGATAGGGCTGCGTGATGCGGTCCGCCTCGCCGACCAATTCATCCAGGCCCACACCGTAATAGCTGATATTGGCGTCGGCGCCGGAGCGGGCCGCCATCAGATAGGCGAGCTTGCCGCCCAGGCAGTAACCGACCGAGCCGGCCTTGCCGGTGCAGCCGTCCATTTCACGGAGGTGGCCGAGAGTGGCGATCAGATCCTGAACACCGCGATCGACATCGAATTTACCAAACAAATCAAAAGCTTTCTGCCATTCGGCCTCGGTCTTGTCGGTAATGTCGACCCCCGGTTCGATACGCCAGAAGATATCCGGGCAGATCGCCAGATAGCCTTGCGCGGCGAAGCCATCGGTCAAGTCACGCATGACGTGATTGACGCCGAAGATCTCCTGAATCACCACCAGACCCGGTGCCGGTAACGTCGCCGGTTTGGCGACGTAGGCCTGGAATTGGCCACCGTCCTTGGTGGTGATGGTCACGTTGGACATGGAACACCTCCCTCTCGCACGTTGCTGTTTGGCCGAACGGTAGGGACCGGGCGAGGCGCTGTCTATCTTGCCGGCGCGGCGATCAACTACAACAGCCGGGTCTGGCCGCGCTCGAAGTCCAACAGCCAAGACTTGGTGGCCACGCCCTGGCCACCGGAGAACCCGACCAGCTTGCCATCCGCGCCCACCACCCGGTGGCAGGGCACGACGATCGGGATCGGGTTGCGGCCGCAGGCCCCGCCAACGGCGCGCGCGACACCGCCGGTTCGGGCTGCCAGATCGCCATAGGTCCAGACCTCGCCGTGAGGGATCGCACGCATTGTTTCCCAAACCGCACGGTCGAGACTCCCGCCGCCGACAAAGCGGATCGGCAGATCGAACCGGGTTAACCCGCCCGCGAAATAAGCCTTAAGCTGGGCCGCTGTTTCACGTGAAACAGCGTCGCTGTCCTCCAGTGCCGGGGCATGATCGCCGATCCAAGTGACCCGCACCAAGGCATCGCCATCGCTGACGACGCGCAAACGGCCGGTCGGGCTGTCGAGATCGACCGCCGGCATATCAAGCCGCCAGCCGATCACGCAACGCCGCCGGATCGGTGAGGGGCAGCGAGCAAACCGGTCCGTCGCAGACATAGGCGGCGGCCTTGCCATCGATGGGCGTTTTACCCGCCGCCGGGTGGCCGTCGGCCAAGGTGCTGGTGTCATCCAGTCGCTGCACGACGCGCGCCGGGCCCGGTGCGGCCAGAGCGGCGGTGTGCAGCATGTTGGCTTCGCTGCCGGTACCGCTGATCACCACCTGACGGCCGCCGATCAGCAGCTCATTTCCGAGCAACAACGAAGCGAGGGGGCTCAAGCGGCGGGCGACCTCGCCGGCGAAGGCACGGACGATGGTTTCGGCGCGGTCGCGATAAGCGCCGTCGCCTGTCAATAGCCAGAGCCGGGCAAACACCTCGACCAATACCCCGTTACCCGCCGGAACCGCGTTGTCCATAGCCGTCTTGCCGCGTTGGATCACATCGGTGGTGTCGTCGGCGGTGGCGAAATACCCGCCATGGACGGCATCGCGATAGTGTCGATCGAGCGTGCTGACCCAGGAAAGAGCGCGGTTGAGCAGGGCGACATCGGCCGTGGCCTCGTACAGCCGGATCGCGGCACGCATCAAAGCAGCGTAATCGTCAACGGTTGCCGGGTGCGCGGCACGGCCGCGGCGCCAGGCGTGATGAAGACGGCCGTCGTCGTGCCCCAGCGCGGCAACCGTGGCGTCGAATGCTCGCCGCGCCAGGGCGAGCCAGTCGGGGCGGGTGAAAGAACCGCCCGCCTCGGCTAATCCGGCGATGGCGAGCCCGTTCCAATCGGCCAGGACTTTGTCATCCCAGGCAGGCCAGAGTCGGTCCTTGCGGTGCTCGAACAGGGCGGCACGGCACGGTGCTAGGGCGGTGTCGGTTTCGGCATCGACGGAGCCGGCCAATCGGCGGCGGTTCAGGATCGTGTGGCCTTCCCAGTTTCCGGTCGGGCGCACGTCGTAGACCTGCTTGAATCGCGCCACCAGATCAGGGTCGAATTCGCTGAGCACGGAGTCGATCTCAGCCGCGCTCCAGACGTAGAAACGACCTTCCTCGCCCTCGGAATCCGCATCGTAGCTGGCGGCGAACGCACCGTTCTCGGCCAGCATCTCGCGCTCCAGCCACGCAACGGTCTCGGCGACCCGCTGGGCCAAAAGGGGTGAACCGGTATCACGGCCGACGATTGCCATCAGCTCGATCAGCTGGGCGTTGTCGTACAGCATCTTCTCGAAATGCGGCGCCAGCCATTCCTCGTCCACGGAATAGCGCGCGAAACCACCGCCCAGATGGTCGTAGATCCCCCCCTCGGCCATGGCGTTCAGGGTTAAGGTCACGGCGTGGCGGTAGGGTTCGAGCCCGGAGCGCTGCCCCGCCCGCCACAACAGCAGCAACAGGGTCGGTTGTGGAAATTTCGGCGCCCCCCCAAGGCCACCCCAGAACGGATCGATCTCGCGCACCAGACGTTTGGCGACGGCGTCGGTAACGGCGAGATCGATGCCGGCGCCGGGTTCGGGCGTGGCCAATTTGGCGAGACCCTCGACCAGTTTTCCGACGTTCTCGCGCACCCGGTCGGGCTGCTCTTGATGGACGCCGGCGACCTGGCGCAGAACATCGGTGAAGCCCGGCCGGCCGAACCGCGGCGTGTTGGGAAAATACGTGCCACCCCAGAACGGCTCGCCATCCGGGGTGAGAAACATGGTCAGCGGCCAGCCGCCTTGTTCGCCCAACAGCGCCAAGGCCTGTTGATAGAGCGCGTCGATATCAGGGCGCTCCTCGCGATCCACCTTGATGTTGATGAACAGCTCGTTCATCACGGCGGCGATCTCAGGGTTCTCGAAACTTTCATGGGCCATGACATGGCACCAATGGCACGCGGCATAGCCAACCGAGAGCAGGATCGGCTTGTT
>JABMNR010000181.1 GCA_013203465.1 Alphaproteobacteria bacterium | reverse complement strand
GCATATTGGCTTCACCCTCTGGGTTCCGCATCTTACCCGCCCTCCAACCAACCCAACATACTGATATGTATACCACAATCGCACAGTGCTGGCGTCAAATGAACGGTGCACATGGGAAATCCGGGATGAATCCAATCGCCGCGTTTGTTCTTGACGCATGAACCCCGCGACCACCGGGCATCTGTTTACGCCGAAGTCGAAGGATCAAGGATGTTCGGACACGTCCCCCTCTTCCCCAAGGCCCGAATGCCCATGGCAAGTTTGGCCTGTCGGGCTTTTCTGCTTGGCCTTGTGGTGGTCGCGGCAAGCATGACGCCAAACACCAGCGCCGCCGCTCGGTACGATGGCGGCGACGCAAACGTCATGGCGGCAACCTGGGTGGCCGACGACACCGCGACGTTACGCCGCGCCGCGACGCGGTTGGTCTCGAATCGATTGGCCGCCACCTTTGATGCGGTCGAGGGGCGGGTCCCGGTCTATGGCGACTGGGTCTACGGCTGGTTGTCCAGCATCTGGATCAGTTTCGATATTCTGGTCGTTGGCACGCAAGAGGTGGGTAATCAGCTGTACCAGAACGAGACTCTGGACATTCCAACGATCCGCCATCGGATCGAGGACTATGTGACAGACCGTTTCGAGCGTCAGGTGATCGTTCCGGAGTCAACCGAGCGGCAGATGATCGCGGCCTGGACCACGACCGTCACGCGGATCAAGGATCTTGACCGCCGCCTGTCCGAGGATCGCCGCAGCCGGATACGCGCGCACGCCGAGGCCCAAAGCGTTGACCCCGAACCGATCCTGCGAGTGTATGGCCAGCCGCTGCTTGCCATTTGGGAACCCGATCGCCCCCCGGGCCTACGGACTGCCCCAACGGCCGAATTGCTCGACCCGCCATCTGGAAGGCCGGGTCAGGCGGGGCTGGTGTTGACCCGGTCGCTCCGCCCGCTCGCCACCCGGATTCTTAGCGTCGGAACACGGTTCGCCATCGTGCCGTTGATTGGCGGAGCCATCTTGGTCCCGGGCGTCGATCCGACCGGGTTCGTCGGCGCGAGCACCATGGCAGGCATCGTCGTCGCCGGGCTTTGGGGCGCCGATTACGCGGTGAACTGGCTCGACGGCGTGTTGAACCGGCCACAATTCGAGGCTGATCTCAAGGCAGCGATCCGTGCCGCGCGAGCACGCACCGTCCTGGAAGCGCAACGCTATATCGCACGATCGTTCTGTACCGACGTGCCCGTCCTACCGGATTGCTGACCCAACCGCGCGCATCACGGTTGCGGGACGCCGGAGCCGGTTCTATTCTATCGGCGGTTAACGTTGCTCGTTGGATATTCGCAAAGATCGGCCATGGGTGGTTTTAAACGAATTGACACCGGCGCGTTTCTAGCCCGGGTGTTGTATCCCATGTTCGTGGTCTTCGCGACCTACAACACCAGTGGCTATTCGTTCTATCATTGGATCATCGATCCGGTGGACGAGGACCTTATCCTGAAGCTGATTGCCGCCGGCTTGCTTGGCTTCGGTTATTACAATATCGGTGAGATCAGCATCTTGTCGCTGCAGCGAACCGGCTTTCTGATGGTGACCGTCACCTGCTCGGCCGTGGCCTGGTACATCATCGATAAGGAATGGATTAAGATCGAAAGCCGCGAGGACTTGATCAACGCCATGCAGTTCACGGTCGTGATGATCATGGCGATCGGGCTTAGCTATGCCCATGTCCACTACCGGATTGGCGGCATCAAGCAGGTCGAGGAAGCACGCAACATTCCCTAGCCTCTTCGTCGATGATCAAGAGCCCCTTCGTTGGTGATCAGGCGCGGTAAGGACCCGCTCGCTCAAACCAAGGGCATCGTTTGATTAATGCCCGGAAGCGCCGAGGAATGATGCACCCGGATGCTGCCGGCGAATGGCGCGCCCGGTACCGGTGCGGCGGGCCCGATCACCATGGTGTAGCGTGCCGGCGTCGACACCGGCGTTCCAGTCTGCCGATCAATCCAAAAAAAGGTGTAGAGGCCGCTGGCGCTGACAGGCTGAACCCCCACCTGTTGCAGTTCCCGCTCGAAGGTCACCGACAGGCCGGTATTGGATGCCAGTCGATCAAAATAGCCGCGAATCTCCGCCTGTCCACGCAGCGGGCGGGTTTCCGCCGTCGCCAGCAACAACGCGTCCGGCGCATAGAGCCGCAGGATGGCGGGCACATCGCGCGCGCCGAGAGCGTCGCCCCACGCCTGAAGCACGGATCTGACATCCGGCACCCGATCGGCAATAGGGAGGCCAGGTGTGCGAGGGTCAATCACCGGCGGGAATGGCGACGGGATTTCGCGCGACAGCGCATCGACGGTCGAACCAAGGACGGTGGTGCGACGTGCATCCACCACCGGCTCAGCCGGCGGCGCGGGGATACGACGGAACCAGCGGCGGTTACGCCAAACCCACCCCGAGGCTGCCGGTGTCAAACCCGAGCGCACCATCAGATCCTTAACCCGGGCCTCCGCCTCGGTTATCGGGATCGCACCTTGCGCCTGCTGCTGGTACAACGCCGCCGCGCGACGAAAGTCAGCTCGGGTAATCTGGCTGCCGCGTCGCGCGCGACCGGCAAGAAATTGTCCAATTTCTTCGTCACTGGTGCGTTGCAGCACAATATCGCGTCGCCGCGCCGCGTTGAAGACGGCGGAGCGCGCGTCATCAAGGGCCAGGCCATGCCCATCAACGCCGGCCTGCACCAGCGCCCGCTCATCGGCCATGGTCAGGAAATTACGCCCCGGGCGATACGTGCGGATATAGTCTTCGAACCGCTGCATCAGATTCCGCCTACCTTTTTCCGCGTCACCCGCGCCTGGCTTAAAATGTTGCTTCCAGACGCGCCGACACCTGCTTGAATTCAATCAGAGTCAGAACCGACTGCCAAATCAGTACGAAGGACAGACCCCAGATAAGCGATTCAGCAATCGCTTTGTTGATATCAACGACGTCGGTCTTTGGCCGGTAGCCAAAATACAACGAGATCGCCGCCGCCCCCATGATCGAGGGGATCGCCTTGATCAGGATCCAACCGGTGCCGACCATCAGCAGGTGCCCAGGTGGCCAAAGCCGCTGGAAATACTGATCGCGCCACAAATAAGTCGAGCCCTCAGGGAAGATATGCGCCCAGGTGGCCATCGCCACCCAGGCGGTGAGGCTGACTGAGGCGGTCACCAGCACCACCGCCGCCACCGCCGAGGACAGCAGCACCGTGGCGTTGATGTATATC
>JABMNR010000180.1 GCA_013203465.1 Alphaproteobacteria bacterium | reverse complement strand
TGCGCGGGACGTAGGCCTCGGGCTGGCAGTAGTCGTAGTAGGAAACGAAGTACTCGACCGCGTTATGTGGAAAGAAGCTCTTCATCTCGCCGTAGAGCTGGGCGGCCAAGGTCTTGTTCGGCGCCAGGATCAGCGTCGGCCGCCTTATCCGCTGGATGACGTGGGCTATGGTGAAGGTTTTGCCCGAACCGGTGACCCCCAACAGCACCTGATCCAACTCGCCCTGTTGGATGCCATGGGTCAGCTCGTCGATCGCCGCCGGTTGGTTGCCGGCCGGCTCGAAGTCCGAGACCACCTGAAACGGCACCCCTGCGTCTTGCGGGGCGACGTTGGATTTCAGGTCGGGGGCCACGGCCCCGTGCAGGACGGGGCGGTCGGCGGGGCGATCCCGGTCGGCGAGTTGCGTGCTCATGCGGTCAACATACGATGGCGAGTACGAAAAGGGAACATGCGTGGCGCCGTCAAATCTTGGCGAACTTGGCCAGCGCTTGCTTGAAGGTGAGGCCGTTGTCCATCTCACGCATTGCCTGGGCGTCGTCGGCGGCGAAGCGTTGGGTCATGGCCAGGATTTCCTCCGCCCGCTCGATCGGGATCACGCAGATGCCGGAGCCGTCGGCGACGATCAGATCGCCCGGCCGGATCAGCACGCCCTCGATGGTGATCGGCTCGCCGATCGCCTCGACCTTGATCCGGGTTTTGCCGGGGGTCGGCACCATGTGGCGGGCGAACAGCGGAAAGCGGAATTCCTGCTGCTCTTCCCAGTCACGCACCCCGCCTTCGACCAGCAACCCCTCGATCCCCTTCAGCTTGGCGGCGTAGCTTGCCATCCCGCCCCAGGTCGAGACCGGCGCGCCGCCATTGTCGACCACGATCACGGCACCGGGCTCCGCTGCTTCGATCATGTGGCCGACCTTGAAATCCTCGACCGCGAAGCTGCCCTTGGCGCCGCTACGCTCCCGCACGGTGACGGCGGGGCCGACCGCCTTGGTCCCGGGTACGATCGGGCGCAGGCCGGTGATGACGCCATGCAGGCCGAGATCGTCGAGCGCGTTGGCGATGGTGGGGGTGGCGATGGCGCGAAATCCGGCGATCAGGTCGGTGATTGTCATGGCGTGCTCCCTCGGATCGGTTTTTCACTGTCTAGCATGATCGCGCGGCTTGCGCCCGCGCGGGGGCGGGCGTAGGTTTCGCGCCGGTTTTCCACGCCTGTCAGGGGGATTTGTCATGGGCATTCTCGCCGCGCGGCTGAGCCGCGTGAAACCGTCGCCGACCATCGCCGTCAGCACCAAGGCGCGTGAGCTGAAGGCGGCCGGTCACGACGTCATCGGCCTCGGCGCCGGCGAGCCGGATTTCGACACCCCCGACCACATCAAGGCGGCGGGCAAGGCGGCGATCGACGCGGGCGACACCAAATACACCGCCGTCGGCGGCACGCCGGAGCTGAAGGACGCGATCTGCGCCAAGTTCAAGCGCGACAACAACCTCGACTACAAGCCGAACCAGATCATCGTCGGCACCGGCGGCAAGCAGGTTTTGTACAATGCCTTCATGGCGTCGCTCGATCCGGGCGACGAGGTCATCATCCCGGCGCCCTATTGGGTCAGCTACCCGGACATGGCGATCCTGGCCGAGGGCACGCCGGTGTTCGTCGATTGCCCGCAGGAGAACGGCTTCAAGCTGCAGCCGGAGGATCTTGAGAAGGCGATCACGCCGAAAACCAAGTGGCTGGTGATGAACTCGCCGTCGAACCCGACCGGCGCCGGCTACACCCGCACCGACATGAAGAAGATCACCGATGTGCTGTTGCGGCATCCGCATGTCTGGGTGATGACCGACGACATGTACGAGCACCTGGTCTACGACGACTTCGAGTTCTGCACGCCGGCCGAGGTCGAGCCCAGCCTGTACGGTCGCACGCTGACCGTCAACGGCGTGTCGAAGGCTTATTGCATGACCGGTTGGCGCATCGGCTTCGCCGGCGGCCCGGCGAACCTGATCAAGGCG
>JABMNR010000179.1 GCA_013203465.1 Alphaproteobacteria bacterium | reverse complement strand
GAACCTCCGGCCCCTGCCTCCCGAAGACAGTGCTCTACCAGGCTGAGCTACTCCCCGACCGGGCCCAAGACGGAGAACGCGAGGCACTCCGCCGGGAGGCGAGGGCGTCGTATAGCCGAGCGGGGACGGCGCATCAAGCCCGGATCGCCGCCCCGGATCGTCGGGCGGTTTCCGCGATCCCGCCAAATGGCTAGAGTGCGGGATCGCGATCCCGGGAGAAGCCTCGCCATGCCCACCGCCTCGGCCGTCACCCTCACCCTCGACGAGGTTCATGCATTGGCGACGCGCTGCCTGACCGTCAACGGCTGCGACGCCGACAACGCCCGCGCCGTGGCCGATACCATCACCGCCGCCGAACGCGATATCTGCGCCAGCCACGGCCTGTTCCGGCTGCCCGGCTACATCGCCTCGCTGCGCAGCGGCAAGGTCAACGGCGCCGCCAAGCCCAGGGTCGAGGAGCTGGCGCCGGCGGTGCTGCGGGTGGCGGGCGATGGCGGGTTCGCGCCGCTGGCGCTGCAGGTCGGCCGGGCGCCGCTGGCCGCGCGGGCGCGGTCCCAGGGCATCGCGGCGTTGGCGTTGAACGACATCCACCATTTCGCCGCCCTGTGGGCCGAGGTCGAGCCGCTGGCCAGCGACGGGCTGGTCGCGTTCGCCTTCACCGCCGCGTTTCCCTATGTCACGGCGGCCGGCGGGCGGCGGCCGATCTTCGGCACCAACCCGATGGCGTTTGGCTTTCCCCGCCCGGGCAAGCCGCCGATGGTGTTCGATCAGGCGTCGTCGGCCCTGGCGCGCGGTGAGATCATGATCGCCGCCCGCGACGGCCATTCGGTCCCTCCCGGCACCGGCATCGACGCCGGCGGCAACGACACCACCGACCCCAACGCGATCCTGGACGGCGGCGCCCAGTCACCGTTCGGCGGCTACAAGGGCGCGTCGATCGCGCTGATGGTCGAGCTGCTGGTTGGTCCGCTGATCGGCGACAACCTCAGCTTCGAAGCCAAGGAGGCCGACAACGACGATGGTGGCCCACCACGCGGCGGTGAGTTGATGTTGGCCATCGATCCTAGCCGGTTCGGCGATCCGGATGGCTGGGCCGCCCATGCCGAGGCGTTGTTCGAACGGATGCTGGAGGAAGAGGGGGTGCGTCTGCCGGGCGCCCGGCGCCACGTCAACCGAACGAGGACCCCGATCGACGGCGTTCGGGTGCCCGAGCCGTTGCACGCCAAGATCGTGGCGCTGTGCGCCGTTTAGAGCCCGGTCAGTAGGCCCGCTCGACGCAGAAGTCGACCAGTTCCTCCAGCGCGGTGCGGTGCGTGGTGGGAGCGAACCAGTCCAAGGCACCGCGCGCCGCCTCGGCATAGTCGCGGGCGCGCTCCAGCGAGGCGCGTAGGGTACGGTGTTCGGCCATCAGCGCCTGGGCGTGTTCCAGGTCGCCGTCGGTTTGTTCCAGCCGGTCGATCACCCGGTGCCAGAACGCCTTCTGCTCCGCGTCACCGGCGTGATAGGCGAGGATCACCGGCAAGGTGACCTTGCCCTCGCGGAAATCATCGCCGACCGTCTTGCCCAACTGGGCCTGCTCGGCGTCGTAATCCAGCACGTCGTCGACCAGTTGGAACGCGACCCCGAGATTGCGGCCGAACGTTTCGAGCCGGGCTTCCTCGTCATCCGGCCGGTCGGCGACCACCGCACCGATGCGGGCGGCGGCGGCGAAAAGTTCGGCGGTCTTGTTCTCGATCACCTCAAGATACGCGGCCTCGGTGGTTTCGACGTCGTTGGTGGTGATGAGCTGCCGCACCTCTCCCTCGGCGATGATGGCCGACGCGTCGGCGAGGATCTTCAGGGTCTTGAGCGAGCCGTCGGCCACCATCAGCTGAAAGGCGCGGCTGAACAGGAAATCGCCGACCAGCACACTGGCCTGGTTACCCCAAACGGCGTTGGCGGTGTCCTGGCCACGGCGCAGATCGCTCTCGTCGACCACGTCGTCGTGCAGCAGGGTCGCGGTGTGAATGAACTCGACCGCGGTGGCGAGGCCGATATGCCGATCGCCCTGATAACCAACCAGTCCAGCGGTCGCGAGGGTCAGCATCGGGCGCAGCCGCTTGCCGCCGGCGGCGACGATATGGCCGGCCAACTGCGGTATCAACGCCACCGGGCTTTGCATATGCTCGACGATCGCGTGGTTGACCCGCTCCAAATCGGTAGCGACAAGCGCTTGCAAGGGTTCAAGGCTCGCTTGGCGCGGGGCGGTATCGATAGTGGCCGAATTCCTTGGGGCCGGAGCGGATGCGGACACGGTCTCTCCTGCGTCGCTTGACGCTATCCTTGGTGCACGCGAGCATAGAAGGGCGCGTTAACCGGTCAAGTCAATCGCCGATGTTCCGCCGATCGTCGCACCTCGTTATCACCAAGGATTGAATCCAGCCGATGCGAGAACTGTTGCGCAGTAACGATCTGGTCCGATTGTCCTATCTGGAAGCGCTGCTTCGGGGCGAAGGGATGGAGCCGGTGGTGATGGATGGCCATATGAGTGTCCTTGAGGGCTCCGCGGGCGCCATTCCACGCCGGTTGATGGTCATCGATGATGAGTTCGCCGAGGCCAAGGCAACGCTGGAAGCCGCCGGCGAGCGGCTGGACCTCTAGCCGTGGCACTGGCGACGACCGACGATGCGCTGCTGGGCGGCAAGGTCCGCTTCACCCAACCGCGCGACGGTTACCGCGCGGCGATCGACCCGGTTCTGCTGGCGGCGTCGGTGCCGGTGCAGCCCGGCCAGCGGGTGCTTGATCTCGGGTGCGGGGCGGGGGCGGTGTTTCTCTGCCTGCTGGCGCGGGAGCCGACGCTGTCGATCGTCGGGGTCGATAAGGACGCCGAACTGGTTTCCCTTGCTGAGGCCAACGCCGCCGCCAACGAGCGCGCCGAGCAGGTGGAAATCGCCCACGCCGATTTGGCGATGATGCCGGTCACCTGGAACGCCGAGACCATGGATCACGTGGTGATGAACCCGCCCTATCTCGAGGCCGATCGCGCCGATGCCTCTCCGCAGGCCGGACGTGCCGCCGCCGGGATTGAGGACGGTCCCGGCCTCGCCGCCTGGGTGGCGCGGGCCCATCGCTGCCTGAAACCCCGGGCGCGGATGACCGCGATCCACCGGGCCGACCGGTTAGGTGACCTTCTGTCGGCGCTGGAAGGGAGGTTCGGTGAGGCCGTGGTGTTCCCGTTGTGGCCGAAGGCGGGCGTTGCCGCCAAACGGGTGATCGTCACCGCCCGGAGGGATGTCCGGGCACCGCTGACCCTGGCGCCGGGGCTGGTGTTGCATGAGCCGGACGGCGGATGGACGAAAACCGCCGGCGCCGCGTTACGCGGCGCCGGCCTGGATCTGACCGCCTGACGTCCTTGCGCGTCGGGCGCCCGCGGGGGCGGCGGCCGTCGGAGCCGAATCCGGTTTCGAGCGGCAATCGGGGTGCCGCGCGTTGCCCAGGGAGCCGGCGCACCCTATCTAGGCGTAATGACTATTTTCGATCCTCTTCTGGACAGGATTCGCGGCCGGCCGCCGATCGTGTCCGTTGTGCCGATGCGCGGCGTCATTGGCAGCCACGGCCTCCGGCGCCCTAATTTGTCCTTGGAGGCCCTGGCACCGGCGCTGGAGGCGGCGTTTCGGCCCAAGCACGTCACCGCCGTGGCGCTGCTGATCGACTCGCCGGGCGGCTCCCCGGTCCAGTCCGACCTGATCGGTGGCCGGGTCCGCGATCTGGCCGCCGAGACCGAGAAGCCGGTAATCGCCTTTGTCGAGGATGTGGCGGCGTCCGGGGGATACTGGATCGCCTGCGCCGCCGACGAGATCATCGTTAACCCGAACTCGATCGTTGGATCGATCGGGGTGATCTATGCCGGCTTTGGTTTCCAGGAGGCGATCGGTCGGTTGGGGATCGAGCGCCGGGTGCATACCGCCGGCGATCGCAAACAGCTGCTCGACCCGTTTCGCCCCGAGAAGGACGAAGACATTGCCTATCTCAAGGCGATCCAGGGCGACATGCACCGCCGCTTCATCGATTGGGTGCGCGCTCGCCGTGGCGCGCGGCTGAAAATCGACGCCGAGCCCGAGATGTTCGAGGGCAAGTTCTGGACCGGCGCGCGCGGCGTTGAGTTGGGCTTGGTCGACGCGGTGGGTGAGCTGCGCCGGACCATGCGGGAACGCCATGGCGACAAGACCCGGTTTCGGGTGCTGGGCCCGCGCCGAGGTTTGGCACAGCGGCTGGGATTGGCCCGGGCGGCCGATCCCGGGCTCTGGATCGAGGCGGGGCTCACCGCCGTCGAGGAGCGTGCCATATGGTCGCGGTTCGGGCTGTGACCGACACCGTCGACATGGTCGTGCCGATTGTCACCGCGCGGTTGCTGCTGCGTCCGGTGGGGGAGGATGATCGGGAGGCGTTCGTCACACTGCTGGGAACGCCGGAGGTGATGGCGATCCGCAAGCTCGGCGTGCTCGACCGGCAGGCGGCCAACGTGGTGTTCGACGGCATGCGCATGCATTGGCGCGATTATGGCTTTGGTATGTACAGCGTGCGCGGCCTGGAGTCTGGCGCGTTTCTCGGCGAATGCGGGTTGCGGTATCTGGAGGACGGCGTCGACGTCGAGCTGAGTTATGGCCTGGTTGCCGACGCGCGGGGACGCGGTCTCGCGACGGAGGCGGTGCGGGCCGTTGTCGAGCATGGCTTGCATGACCTGAACCTGCCCCGCATTGTCGCCTTTGCCCGGGCGGACAACACCGCCTCCCGGCATATCCTGGAGAAGTTCGGCATGACGCTGGTCGGGGAGTTCGCCGAGCCGCCCCACACGGTGGTCAAGTACCGGCTGGAGTCGTGATCGTGACAGCGTACGCGGTGGTTTTCGAAATCGGCCCTTGCGCCCTCGGCTTGGCGGGGTAAAACCGGGATATGTTCTCGATCTCGAAAATCTTGGCTCTTATCGCCATCCTCGGTGTCGTCTGGTACGGCTTCAAACTCGTGGGCCGTCTGGACAAGGCCCGTAGGGAAAAGGTCGCCTCAGGCGGAAGCCATGCGCGGGATCGGGCGGAACGACCCGGCGCCGCCGAGCAAGAGACGCCTTCGGCACCGGCCAACGGCGTGGTCGATTTGGTAAAAGACGAGAAAACCGGGGCCTACGTCACCAAGGAACACCGCGATCACCGCGCGTGACGGCGCGGAGTACGTGATCCGGTAGGCGCCTAGCCGATGCCTAGCCGCAGCGCGGGTGTCAGCGGCGACGGCGCGGCGGAGGACGGCGGTTCGCCGGGCCCGCGCCCGCCGCTGCCGCGCGTTCATCCTTGTGGCGGAAATTGATCCGCCCCTTGGTCAGGTCATAGGGCGTCATCTCCACCGTCACCCGGTCACCCGCCAGGATGCGGATGCGGTATTTCTTCATCCGGCCGGAGGTGTAGGCGATCACGACATGCTCGTTGTCGAGCATCACGCGGAACATGCCGTCTGGAAGCACGTCGTTGACGACGCCTTCGAATTCGATCAGATCGTCTTTGGCCACGAGCCCCTCGGTTCTGTTGCAAAAAAGGGGGATGCACGGCACCCCCACGCTTTTCATGGCGCCTTTGTGGCCCGAGCAGGTAGGCCGACACAAGGAAAATTCCTGATCGGGACCGCTGGCACGGCGATCCGGATCGGATCGCTTCGCCTCCGGGAAGGCGAAAACGGCTGCGGAAAGACGGCGCGGGAGGTCCTCCCAAACCGAAACGGACGGCGGGAGCCCCAGCGGTCCGAACCTGACGATGGCCGGCCCCTACCCGGCGTCCTCATCCTCCTCGGCGGTGATGATACCCGCCTCGGCGAGGATCCGGCGGATCGGGCCAAGCAACGCGGCATCGGGCTCTTGCCCCGCGTCGCGGAGCGATTGGCGATGATCCCGCAACAGACCGGCGGCGAGGTCGCCATGGGCCTGGGGGAGCCGCTCGACAAAGGGCGCGAGCAGCCGTAATCCCTCGGCGAAGCTGGCGGCGGCCTCGGCGTGCTCGCCCTGCGCCCACAGGATCGAGCCACGGACGTACAGTAATCGGGCCAGGTCGGGGGTGAAGGCGTCGGGCCGCGCCGCCGCCAGGGTGCGGTACAGCGTCACCGCCTCCTCGCTGGCGGCCAGGGCCTCCTCCCGCCGCCCGAGAGCGGACAGCCCGTTCGACAGGTTGTTGAGCGATTGGGCGAGATCCGGGGTGAAGGCGTCGGGCCGCGCCGCCGCCAGGGTGCGGCGCAGGGCCACCGCCTCCTCGATGGCGGCCAGGGCCTGCTCCCGCCGCCCCAGAGCGGACAGCCCGTTCGACAGATTGTTGAGCGAGGAGGCGAGGTCCGGGGTGAAGGCGTCGGGCCGCGCCGCCGCCAGGGTACGGCGCAGGGCCACCGCCTCCTCGCTGGCGGCCAGGGCCTCCTCCCGCCGCCCGAGAGCGGACAGCATGTTCGACAGATTGTTGAGCACCATCGCGAAGTCCGGGGTGAAGGCCTCGGGCCGCGCCGCCGCCAGGGTGCGGTACAGGGCCATCGCCTCCTCGATGGCGGCCAGGGCCTCCTCCCGCCGTTCCAGGTCGGACAACCGGATCGACAGGTTGTTGAGCGAGGAGGCGAGGTCCGGGGTAAAGGCGTCGGGCCGCGCCGCCGCCAGGGTGCGGCGCAGCGTCACCGCCTCCTCGATGGCAGCCAGGGCCTCCTCCCGCCGCCCGAGCTCGGACAACCGGTTCGACAGGTTGTTGAGCGATTGGGCGAGGTCCGGGGTGAAGGCGTCGGGCCGCGCCGCCGCCAGGGTGCGGCGCAGGGCCACCGCCTCCTCGATGGCGGCCAGGGCCTGCTCCCGCCGCCCCAGGTCGGACAACCGGTTCGACAGGTTGTTGAGCGTTCGGGCACGTTCACTGAGGACAGTTTCGGATCGGTCGTCAATTGCTGCGGCGTCGGCATGGAGGATCGCCGCCGTTTCCGCCGCCAGCTCACGCAAAACAACAGTTTGATGCGGAATCGACGGTTCAATCTGGTGGGCAAGCGCACTGTCAGGATGCGCGGCAAACCATTCCGCGGCTATTCGGCCGATCGGATCGCCGGACTCCAAGGCAACGTCTATTATGAGCGGCAAGGTCTTCGACGGATTTCGATCCAGTCGGCGAAATATCTTGCGGCGTCCCTCGTCCGGCCACAGTTGGGCCATCCAGTTCAGCTTGGTCAGGCCGTTGGCGGCCTCAGTTTTCGTCAGTCGCGTCATCGAATGCGTCCAGAAACTCGTCGTCCGCGATGGCGAGAAGGTATTGGCCGAGCAGGTCCGGTGTGACGCCATTTACCCAGGCGGGACCTGGATACAGTTCCCGGAATATATCAGCAATTGCGCTGATTGTGGCGGGCGTCTCGCCCGCGAGCAGAGGGCAGGTGCCAAGCAACTCAATCGCGCGTGATCGATCCTGAATGCCTTGACCGCCTAGCGAGACAAAGGTCAAGAGAACGGCGGCCTGCTCGATAGGGTGTGGTTTGAGAACACTGTCCATCCTGCGATCGTCAAGGCAGCGATTCCAAGCACGGCGTTCCCGGTCAAGCAGCCATCGCAGCAAGCTGTCCCGCGAAATGGGTTCTATGCCTTCACCCTCGTGCCAGATCGCAAGGGCGGCAAGATGAATGAGAAGCGCGTCTTCGAATGACGTATCGCTGAAATCTGGTCTTGGGCTGGGCAGCGGCGTTGGCTTTCCCTCACGCCATATGTGACGAAGATGTTCATCGAACGCCCTAAAAGCGGCGTCGAAGGCGGTCTGACGATCTTGTAAAGCTTCGGCGATTGGGGACAGCGGCACGGTTTCCAGACCACCGGCCAGGGACGATAAGAACCGCTCGATCATGGGGTAATCCACTCGCAACCCGTCCCAGGTCTCGGTCTGTTTGCGGGAAATCAGCACAACCCGTATGCGCCGTTCGCGGTTCTTTTTCAGGCCATTACGCATGGCGATCGATGCGTGCAGCAGCCAAGCCACCACATCACGAAACCGCTCCGCATAGTCGACGGCGAAGATCACGTCCTCTTTTACATCCAAGAACCCGGATAGCGCGTCTGGATTGGCGGCGATCGTGTTGGCGTTGACAAACCCGCCGATGACTGTGCCGCTGTTTTCACCCTCCAACTGCTTGATCCACTCATGGACGAACCGTGTCTTGCCACGTCCCGGCCCTCCGGTCAGCAGGCGCCATTTCAGCCAGCGCTCGTCAGTTGTGTCGTAAAACCACTCTTTGAATTCGTCGATTTCAGCATCGCGGAACTCAAACGGAACCGGCGAGTGCAACGCGTTGAGCAGCCATGCTTCGTTCCCCGGCTCGATGACCGTGTCATCATGTGTTTGGAATGTATCCAGGGCACGGCGTTGCCGTGCGGCGGCGTCGACCGTAACCCGCGCGATTTCTCGAAAGACGCCAAGCGGGTTGGTCGCCGCCGCTCCAGCGAACGGGGCGAGACGTTCAATGATCGTCAGTGATTCCTTGGACGCCATTTCTCAACCTAACCCTGAGCCACGATCAAGAACGGTACATACATAACTCCATCGGGTCATCCCCGCTAAAGATGTCACCCCCCGGTCGCGCCCGCGCGCCGGTGCGGTTATCATCCGGCGATGACGCTTGAGCACGACCACGACCCGGAGTCGATCCGCCACCGCATCGCCGCCCAACCGGACGCGTTGTATCTGCGCGACTGGATCTACGGCGGCATCGACGGGGCGGTGACCACCTTCGCCGTGGTCGCGGGGGTGGCGGGCGCCGATCTTTCCGTCTCGATCATCCTGATCCTCGGCTTCGCCAATCTGGTCGCCGACGGGTTCTCCATGGCCGCCGGCAACTACAGCGGCACCAAGGCCGAGCGCGACGACGCCGACCGGGTGCTGGCGATGGAACGCCGCCACATCCGCGAGCTGCCCGAGGGCGAGCGCGAGGAGGTGCGGCAGATCTTCGCCGCCAAGGGCTTCACGGGTGCCGAGCTGGAAAGCGCGGTGGCGGTGATCACCGCGAACGAAGAGCGTTGGGCGCGCACCATGCTGGTCGAGGAACACGGTCTGGCGCCGGTCGAACGCTCGCCGTGGATCGCGGCGGCGGCGACGTTCTAGGCGTTTCTGGTCTGCGGGCTGGTGCCGCTGCTGCCGTATCTGTTTGGTGCCGGGCTGGCGGTTTCAGTCGCGATGACCGGCGTGGTGTTCTTCGCCATCGGCTCGGCCAAGAGCCGCTGGTCGCTGGCTCCGTGGTGGCGGTCCGGGGCCGAGACCCTGGCGATCGGCTTGGCGGCGGCCGGGCTGGCCTATGGCATCGGGTGGGCGTTGAAGCAGGTGGTCGGCGAGGTTGGCGTCTAGATAGGGAGGCTCGAAAAGCTGTCTTCAAAGCTTCGGTCACGGCCGATGCATCGCGGCGGGGTGTTGGGTTAGGCTGCAGCGTCCCGAGATCGTCCGCCTTGAGACGTTTGTGAGGAATACAGCATGATCGCCGTCATTTTCGAAGTGTGGCCGGCCGAGGGCCGGACCGCCGCCTATCTCGACCTCGCCGCCGCGTTGCGCGCCGATCTGGAGGCGGCCGACGGCTTCCTGTCGATCGAGCGGTTCGAGAGCTTGAGCACACCGGGCAAGCTGTTGTCGCTGTCGTTCTGGCGCGACGAGGATGCGGTCAAGGCGTGGCGCAATCTGGAAAAGCACCGGGCAACCCAGGCCAAGGGCCGGGGTATCAAGGGACAGGCCGGGCTGTTCGCCGACTACCGGCTGCGGGTGGCCACGGTGCTGCGCGACTACGGCATGACCGAGCGCGAGCAAGCGCCGGAGGACAGCCGCGCGCGCCATGATTCGGCGGTCTAACCCTTAAGCCGCCGGGCGCATCGCCTCGGCCGGGAGACGGATCGGAAAACGGCGGCGGATGTCGGCGTCGACGGCGGGGTCGATCACGGTGGGGAAGTGCTCGGCCAATACGCGAGCGGCCTCGGCGCGGGCGGTCTCGCGGATGTCGCGGCTGCCCTTCTCCTCCCAATCGGCGCGGCTGTCCCGGTTCATCACGCCCGGATACAGATATTCGGTGTTCATCAGCGCCAGGGTCTGGGGATGGCCGAGGAAATGGCCCTCGCCCCGGCACACCTGGTCGATCACGTCGAGGGCGAGACTTTCCTCGGTCACCTCGATGCCCTTGAGGGTGCGCATCACCTCGCCGTTGATGTCGTTGTCGATCACGTACTGCTCATAGGCGACGGTCAGCAGGCTTTCCAGAAACCCCGCCGAGTGGTGAATGTAGTTCGCCCCGGCGAGCGCCGCCGCCAGCCCGGTGATCGCCTTCTCGGCGCCGGCCTGGGCGTCGGGCAGCTTGCTGTCGGAAATGCCCGAGGAGTTGTACAGCGGCACCTTCAGATGCTGCGCGATCTGGGCGCAGGCGGCGTTCAACAGCGCGAACTCCGCCGAGCCGCCGGTGAACGAGCCGGAGCGCAGGTCGACCTGGGCCGGCACGCAGCCGGCGATCACCGGCGCGCCCGGCCGCACCAGATTGGTGTAGACCAGACCCGACAGCTGCTCGGCCCAGATCTGCACCAGGGTACCGGCGAGCGAGGCGGGCGAGGTCGCCCCCGACTGCGGCGCCGAGGAGATCACCACCGGCAGATTCTCGGCCAGGATGGCGTCGAGGATGTCTACCGTCTCGGTCGCCCAGCGCAGCGGGCTGACGGTCCAGCAGGCGGTGAACGACACGATCGGCCGCGCGGCCAGAGCCTCCGGACCGCCCGCGATCATCTCCGCCAGCGCCCGGATGTCTTTGACCTTCCCGGGCAGGTAGGCGTTGGCCATGACGTGCTTACCGGTCGCCGCCAGGCAGGCGTAGAACTGGTTGACGTCGATCTCGTCGGTCGGCAGATCGCGGCTGACCACCGGGCGCATGTAAAAATGAATGTGCTCCAGCGTGTCGACCAGGCGGCCGATGTCGTAATTGTCGGCCAGGGTCGATTCGCGCACCCGACCGGCCAAATCCAGCACCTTCACCGCTTGGCCGCCGGTGCCCATGTAAACCCGTGCGCCACCGAGATCGAGATCGAATCTTTCCTCCCGCCCGGCCAGGAGAACGCTGTTGGCCATGGTCGCCAACGCGGTGTCGACCAGGGTATGGGGGATGTAGACCCGGTTGGCGTCGCCATCGATTCGCGCGCCCGCCTTGGCGAACACCTCACGTGCCGGGCTGGCGTGGATCTCGACGCCGGTACGTTCCAGCACGGTTTTCGCGGCGTCGACGATGCGCTGCACGTCGGAGTCAGACAGGGGCCGATAAGCGCCGCCGGACAGGCCCGCAGGCGCCACGGGCCCGGTTTCTGTCTCATCTGCGACGCGCCGAGCGCGTCTTCCAACTCGTCCACCGCCGCGTCGTGTCTCGGACATGGCTTTACTCCAAAACCTTCCAGGAACCTGATGCGATTTTATGACTGCACAGTCACCGCAATTGAATTTATTCTCCAAGCGACATTTGTTGGCCCGGCACGTAGATTAACAACGAACGACAACATCGTCCCGGAGCGCTAACGTACATGTTCGACGATCCGAACGAAATTCCGACACGCCTGGGTTTTCTGCTCATTCGAGATTTTTCGATGATGGCCTTCACCTCGGCCGTCGAGCCCTTGCGCTCGGCGAACCGGATGGCCGGACGGACGCTATATGAGTGGCGGATCTACAGCGCCGATGGCGAACCGGTGGCGGCCAGCAACGGCATTCAGGTGGTGCCGCACGCCGCGATGAGCGACGTTGGACGTGAACATACGATCGTGGTGGTGACCGGGATCGATGTGCAGAAATACGGAGACGAGCGTGTGCTTGGCTTCGTGCGCCGTATGGCCCGCCAGGGTGCGGCCGTGGGCGCACTGTGCACCGGCAGCCATATCCTGGCGCGGGCCGGGCTCCTGGACGGCCGCCGCTGCACCATCCATTGGGAGAATCTCGGTGGTTTCGCCGAGGAGTTCCCGGAGATCGAGGTATCCTCCGACCTGTACGAAATCGACCGTGACCGGTTTACCTGCTCCGGCGGAACGGCGGCGCTCGACATGATGCTGCACCTGATCGGCCGACAACATGGTCAGACCCTTGCCAACGAGGTGTCGGAGCAGTTCATCCACGACCGCATCCGCGAGCCGCATGATCACCAGCGTATGGAATTGCGCTCCCGCCTCGGCGTCAGCCACCCGAAGTTGATCGCGGTGATCGGCGAGATGGAGACTAATCTGGAGGAGCCGCTGAGCCAGACTGAGCTGGCGGAGCGGGCCGGGTTGTCGACCCGGCAGCTGGAACGGTTGTTCCGCAATTATCTCGGCTCGACCCCGACCCGGTACTATCTCACCTTGCGGCTGCAGCGCGCGCGCCAGCTCCTAGTTCAGACCTCGATGTCGATCCTGTCGGTGGCTTTGGCCTGCGGGTTCGTGTCGGCCAGCCACTTCTCGAAGTGCTACCGCGAATGTTTCGGTCGCACGCCGCGGGCCGAGCGGGCGATTGGCGGGGTCACGGGAAACGCCACCCCACTCACCGCCCCACCGCCCGAGGCGCCGCTGATCGCCGGCCAAGTCTGAGACACGTGCTTACGCCGCGAACGGGAACCGCCGGACCAGATTGAAGGGCTCGCCGCGGCTCGGCTGGTGGAACAGGGCGATCGCGTCGATCGTCACGGGTTTGGCGACAACGGGTGCCGCGCGGGCCGACAGCGTCTCCCACAGCAGCGCCCGTTCCGCGTCGTCGGTCAGGCGGGCGCTGAGCGTCATGTGGAAGCGGAATTCGCCCATCACATAGGGATAGCCCCACTGTTGCAGGAGCGCCTCCTGCTGGGCCGACAGGTTGGCGTCGCGCCGGCGGGCGAGTTCCTGTTCGTTTGGCAGTGCGCGAAAGGCGTCGAGATCACGCACGCACGCGTCGGCCAGCGCGTCCATCCGATAGTCGGGCGGGGTTATCATCAGCGCCAGGAACCCGCCGAGTGACCGCAGGCCCAGCGTGACGTCGAACGCCGTCTGCCCCATCGCGAGGCGTTCGATCATACCGGCCAACTGGTCTTGATCATGCCCCGGCTTCAGGTGGAACGGCGGCTTGAGGGTGGCGTGAAAGCCATAGAACCGCGCGCTCTCGGTCAACTCGGCTAAACGGCCTGCCTCGATTCCCGGCACCGAGGGCGCAGGCCGTGTTTCACCAGACGCGCAGTCACGCGCCAGCCAGTCGGCCCCGAGTTCCGCGAGCGGCGATCCCGGGGCCGGCATGAAATAGATGGCATATCGCGGGCCATCCGGGTCGGGGTTTGCGGGATCGGAGGGGTCTGGAAATATCGGGAAGCTGGTCACCGTGACACTCCGGTGAAATCGCGGCGAGGGTTGTGGCGTCCGACGCCTAGTGACTGTAAGCAAGAGGCCAGTCGCGGTTATGGCACGTGGCCGAACCAAGGAGAAGAGGGTGGAAAGCTACACGATCGCCAGTCGGCGGGTTCTCATGGCTGACGGCTCCGTCGCCGACACCACCGTGACCGTCGAGGACGGCCGCATTGCCGCGATTGGCGGGTCTGCGCGCGGGTCACTACGCGACGTGGGTGATGCCTGGGTCCTGCCCGGTGCCATCGATCTGCATGGGGACGCCTTCGAGCGTCAGGTGATGCCGCGCCCCGGCGTTCATTTCCCCCTCGATCTGGCCTTGCAGGACACCGACGCGCAGTTGATCGCCAACGGAATCACCACCGCCTATCACGGGGTGACCTGGTCGTGGGAGCCGGGTCTGCGCGGGCGCGCGACGACGATCGCGCTCAAGGCGGCGATCGAGGCGGCGCGTCCTCGTCTCGCGTGCGATACGCGGTTTCATCTGCGGCACGAAACCCACAACCTGGAGGCCGAGGCGGAGATACTCGATTGGCTGGCCGATGGGACGGTCGACTTGCTGGCGTTCAACGACCACACCGACATGATTCTGGAGCGTATCGAGACCAAGGGGAGATCCACCACCACCGAAACCGCGCGCACTGGATTGAGCCATGACGCGTTCATGGATTTGCTGCGCGAGGTGGTCGGGCGCAAACCCGGTGTTCCCGAATCGGTCCGGCGTTTGGCCGAAGCGGCAACAGGCCACGGCGTCGCGCTGGCCAGCCACGACGACAGCACCCCCGAGACCCGGCGCGACTATAACGCCATGGGGTGCCGGATCGCCGAGTTCCCAATGAACACCCCGACGGCGGAGGCCGCTGTCGAGCTGGGTGATCCGGTGATTTGCGGGGCGCCGAACATTGTACGCGGTGGCAGCCATCTCGGCGCCGAGGGCATCAGCGCCGCGCGCGAGGTGCGCGAGGGGCGCTGCACGATCTTGGTTACCGACTACTACTATCCATCCTTGGTGCAGGCGCCGTTCCTGTTGGCGCGCGCCGGCGACGCATCGTTCGCGGAGGCCTGGGCGCTGATCTCAGCCAATCCGGCGGCGGCGGCCGGGTTGGATGATCGCGGGCGGATCGACGAGGGCTTACGCGCCGATCTAACCATCGTTGACGCTTCGGCTGATGATGGGGCGCCGGTACCGGCTCGGGTCATCGGCACGATCGTCGGCGGGGCGGTCGCCCATGCCTCGGGGGCGCTGGCCGTCTGACGCGATCGGTGAAACGTTCGGGACTAAACACCTAGTCGGCGACGACGCGAAGATAGCGGGCCGCGACCGGCGGGCTAACCGCTGGCGTCGCGTGGCGTTGGTTGATCAGTTCGAGAAAGTTTGCCTCTGGCATCGGCCGGCCTAGCAGGTAGCCTTGAACGGCGTAGCAGTTACGGGCCCGAAGAAAATCGAGCTGATCCTCGGTCTCGACACCCTCGGCGATCACGTCGAGGCCGAGCGCGCTGGCCATGGCGATGATCGCGTCGACGATGGCGGTCCCCGCCGCCTCTCCAGGCACGTCGCGCAGGAATGAGCGATCGATCTTCAAGATTTGCACCGGAAGGTCCTTGAGCAGAGCGAGCGACGAATGGCCGGTGCCGAAATCGTCGATGGACAATCCAACGCCGAGGCCGCGCAACCGCCGCAGGATTTCCAGCGCCGCTTCCGGGTTGTGCATGACAATGCTCTCGGTCAGTTCGAACTCGATATCCTGGGCGCGGGCGCCGCTCCTCTTGATCGTCTGCTTTACGGACGAGAAGAAATCGGGTTGTTCGAACTGCTTGAAGGAGAGGTTCACGGCGATCGGCGGTGGCGTTGAGCCGGGCAAGGTGGCGCGCCAGCGTACGCTGGCGGCCAGCGCCTCGCGCAGCACCCAATCGCCGATCACCACGATCAGGCCGGTCGCCTCGGCGACGGGAATGAATAATCCCGGCGGGACGATGCCGCGTTCCGGATGACGCCAGCGAATCAACGCCTCGACGCCAATCATTTTGTTGTCGGCCAGGGTGAACTTGGGTTGGTAATGCAATTCAAATTCGTCGCGTTCCAGGGCGCGACGCAGATCAGTCTCCAGAATCAACCGTTCGGCCGCGTCCGTGGTGACCGCACCGGAAGGCAGTTGCACCCCGTCCCCGCCCCGCCGCTTGACCATGCTCAGCGCCGCGGTGGCCGACCTGGTCAACTCCTCGGCGGTCTGGCCATGCCGGGGCGCCATTGCCATGCCGATGCTGGCCGTCAACCGAACCGTCTGACCGGCAATGCGGTACTCCTCGCCGATGACGTCATAGAGCCGGTGCGCGATGTCCCGCGCCGCGGTGGCGCTGGCTGCCCGGTTCACCAGCACCATGAACTCGTCGCCGCTCACCCGGGCGACGATGTCGTTCGGGCGTAACAGGTCGCTGATCCGCATGGTGACCTCCTCAAGCAGCGCATCACCGGCGGTATGGCCGAACCCGTCGTTGATATAACGGAATTTATCAAGATCCAGCACAAACAGGGCCGGCGCTCCGTCACCGCTGCGGCTGCCTTGAATCGCCTTTTGAAGACGGTTCTGGAACGCTGAGTAGTTCGTTAAAATGCCCGGCCCGGCCGTAACCGTCGTTCTTTTTGAGCCTTTAGAGGTCGCCTCGGAACGCCGCGCCCGCTTGCCCCGCTGACCATGCCACCACGCGACGATGGCACCGAACACCCCGCCCGCCAGCAATACCGGCAGCAACAACGACACCATATGGCTCGTGTCGATTGATGGAAGAACGAACATGGACAATCCTCGAAAGCGTTCCATGCTTCTCGCACGCGGATACTTTCGAGATCGTAAAAGCGACTGGTTAACGAGGATCCATAGGGTCGATTTCTTGATCGCTCGGGATTGTCGGAAATCGCTTACTCGGCGGCCGGTCGGCGGTCGGTGTCACCGGTGAGCGGCGCGGGGCCGCTAGCGTCGTCCTTACTCGCCTCGTCGTCGGCGCTGATCCGATCAAGCTCGAACAGCCCCATAAGATGCTCGGCCGCCTCCTTCGTGGTCCGGACCATGGTCGCCGCGTCATGATCCTGAAGATATTGTTCGTGAAGGAGTTTTTCGTCGTGCTCACGGAAACGGCGGGTCAGGATATCGGCCTCGCGTGCCGGCACGCCCAGGCCGTGGATCAGCTCGCGCGAGAGGTCGAGACTGGAGCCGAACATCTCACGAAACACATGGCTCACGCCAACTTCCAGGAGACGATAAGCGTGAAAACGGTCGGACGCCCGGGCGTACAGGGTGACCGAGGGAAAGTGCATTCGAACCATCTGCGCGATTTCGATCGCTCGTTCGGCATCGTCCACCGCGATCACGAACGCCTCGGCCCGTGCCGTGCCGGCGGCCTCCAGAATTTGCAGGCGGTTGGCGTCGCCGAAATACGCTTCGTTGCCGAACTGCCGCGCGACCGCGATCCGCGCGTCATCGGAGTCGAGAGCGACGAATTTGATCCGTCGAAGGTTGAGCAGTCGCCCGACGATTTGGCCGAACCGTCCGAAGCCGGCGATGATCACCCGAGGTTCATGCTCGCCAATGTCGGGGACGCTGGCGTCCGGCGCGCGCTGGCGGGCCAGCATCCGGCGCAGTCGGTCGGCGATCGTGACCGAGACGGGTGTCAGCACCATCGATACAACGACCACCAGGATCAGGAAATCAACGGTCGCGCGGTCAACCGCACCCGCATTGACGGCGGCGCTGAACAACACGAAGGCGAACTCGCCGCCCTGAGGCAACACGGCGGCCAGCGCCAGGGTTTGCTCAAAGCGCAGCCGTGCCATCCGGCCGAGCGGCAACAGCACCACGACCTTGATCAGCATCAACCCGATCGCCGCGCCGAACACAGCCAGAGGCTGTTCCACCAACCGGGCGAGGTCGACCGACATGCCGACGGCGATGAAGAACAGACCCAGCAACAACCCCTTGAACGGGTTGATGTCGGCTTCCAGACGGTGCCGGTACTGGGTATCCGCCAGCAGCACGCCGGCGAGGAAGGCGCCCAGCGCCAGCGACAGGCCGATCGTCTCCATCAACAAGGCCATGCCGAGCACGACCAGCAACGCGGCGGCGGTGAACAACTCGGTGATCCCGGCCGCCGCCGTCAGCCGCAACAGCGGTCGCAACACGTACCGCCCGCCGAAGGTGACCGCGCCGACCATGAAGATCGAGAACAGGATCGACAGCCAATCAGTGTCGCTCATCACGTTGGCGGTCTCGCCGTCCGGCAGAGTGTAATCGGCGACCAGCCAGGGGATTACCGCCAGCAATGGGATCACCGCCAGATCCTGGAACAACAGGATCGAAAACGCCGCCCGGCCGTGCTGGGTCCGCAAGTTGTTGCGTTCGGCCAAGGTCTGGATGGCGAACGCGGTCGAGGATAAGGCTAGAACCAAACCAACGATCGCCGCCGCCTGGGGGCTGAGGCCGAGGGCAAAGGCGGCCAACCCGATCAGCAGCGCGCTCAACGCCATTTGGGCGAATCCCAGGCCGAACACCGGGCGCCGCAATGACCACAAACGCGCCGGTTGCAGTTCGAGCCCGATGATGAACAGCAGCAGGACGACGCCGAACTCGCCAAAGTGCAAGATCGCATCGACATCGCTGACCAGCCCGAGGATCGACGGCCCGATCATCAACCCGGCAGCCAGATAACCAAGCACCGCGCCAAACCCGAATCGCTTGACGATGGGGACGACGATCACGGCCGAGCCGAGGAACAGAACGGTGTCTTGCACAAGTGACATAGCTGGCGCCTAGACTACCACGGCGCCATGCCTCGGTTGCGAACTCCGGCGGCCGGGTCGCTTGCCCCGTCTTCCTGGCGCGGCGTATCGTGCCGCAAACGATTGCAGTCTCAAGCAACGCGTCACGAATCGACGCCACAGGGGGGAGAGCTCGGTATGAGCGCGACGATCTTCGGACCACGAATCATGTTAATCGGCGGCGGCTCTATCGGGCGAATCGGCGAGGTGCTGGACAAACTTGCGGTGCGCCACCCGCTGATTGTCACGGATCCGTTCATGGTGTCGTCCGGTATGATCTCGGCTTTGATCGAGCCGCTGACGGCGGCGGGGGTGGAGCACGCCGTATTTTCCGACACCGTGCCGGACCCCACGACCACGGTGATCGAGGCGGGCGCCGCCCTGATGGCTTCGGGATCCTATGACGGGCTGATCGGCTTCGGCGGCGGCTCCCCGATGGACACCGCCAAGGCGATCAACATCCTGGCTGCCCATGGTGGGCGGATGCGCGACTATAAAGTGCCGAACGGAGTCGACACGGCGGCGGTGCCATTGGTGTGCGTTCCGACCACCGCCGGCACCGGCTCGGAGGTGACGCGCGGCACGGTGATCACCGATGTCGAGACCGACGAGAAGATGCTGATCATGTGCCTTGGCGCCCAAGCTCAGGCGGCGATCGTCGATTTCGAGCTGACCATGAAGAAGCCGTTCCGGCTGACCGCCGACACCGGCATCGACAGTTTCACCCACGCGCTTGAGGCCTTCGTCAGCCAGAAGCGCAACCTGTTCTCCGACAGCATGGCGACCGCCGCGATGAAGCGCATCGGCGATTGGCTGGAGCGTGCCTGTTCCCACCCCGACGACCGGGCGGCGCGCGAGCAGATGATGCTCGGCGCGACCCAGGCGGGCATCGCCTTCTCCAACGCGTCGGTCGCTCTGGTGCACGGCATGAGCCGGCCGATCGGGGCGCATTTTCACGTCCCGCACGGCCTGTCCAACGCCATGCTGTTGCCGACGGTGACCAAGTTCTCGCTGGAGGCGGCGCTTGACCGCTACGCCGAGGCGGGGCGGCTGATCGGCGCCGCCGGGACCGGCGACGATGACCCGGCGGCGGCGGCCAAGCTGCTCGACTGGCTCTACGCCATCAACGAGCGGCTGGAGGTGCCGACGCCCGCTGGTTTCGGCATCGGGGAGAGCGCGTGGTTCGGCCTGGTCGACACCATGGCCACGCAATGCATCGCCTCGGGCAGCCATGCCAACAACCCCCGCATCCCCGAGAAAGACCAGATCGTCGAGCTGTATCATCAAGTCTGGGCGGCCAACCGGTAGAACGGGATGGATCAGCGGGCGGGCGGCATCACGGTATTCGCTCGATTCGCAGCACGTTGGTCGACCCCGGCGTGCCCATCGGCACACCGGCGGTGATCACCACCTTGTCTCCCGAAACGGCGAATTCATCGCGTTTGGCGAGTGCGGTGGCATGCTGAACGACGGCGGAAAAGCGCTCCTCGTGGGCGATGTGGATCGCGTGGACGCCCCACGCCATGGCCAACCGGCGGGCGGTGACGAGACTGCTGGTGATGCAGAGGATCGGCACCGCCGGCCGCTCGCGCGAGGCGCGGATCGTGGTCGAACCGGAGGTCGTGTAGGTCACGATGCAGCGCGCGCCGATGGTTTCAGCCACCTCACGCGCGGCCAAGGTGATCGCGTCGGACACTGTTTTCTCCGGCACCGCGTGTTCCGCCAAGGCGGCGGCGAGGTAAAAGTCGTCGGCCTCCACACGCTGGATGATGCGGTCCATCATGGTCACCGATTCGACCGGGTATTTCCCCGCCGCCGTCTCGGCCGATAGCATGACCGCATCGGCGCTGTCGTACACGGCGGTGGCCACGTCGGACGCCTCGGCCCGTGTCGGCGCGGGTGAGGCAACCATGCTGTCCAGCATCTGGGTCGCCACGATCACCGGTTTGCCCAACGCGCGGCACAGCCGGACGATGCGCTTCTGGATTGGCGGCACCTGCTCCGGCGGCAGCTCGACGCCCAGATCGCCGCGCGCCACCATGACCGCGTCGGCGATCTCGACAATCTCCTCCAGCTTGTCGATCGCCGCCGGTTTCTCCAACTTGACCAGCACCGCAGCGCGACCGGCGATCAGCTTGCGCGCCTCCGCCACGTCCTCGGGCCGCTGCACGAAGCTGAGCGCGATCCAGTCGGCACCCATGTCGAGCGCGAACGCCAAGTCGGTGCGGTCCTTGTCGGTAAGGGCCGACAACGGCAACACCGCGTTGGGCACGTTGACACCCTTGCGATCGGACAGCGGGCCGCCGGCTATCACTTCGGTTTCGGCCACCCGCTTGGACAGCTTGACCACACGCAGCCGGATCTTGCCGTCGTCCAGCAGAAGTTCCGTACCAACCCCGATGGCGGCGAAAATCTCCGGATGCGGCAAGGTCACCCGGTCACGGGTTCCCGGACCCTTGGCCAGCTCCAGGCGAAAGCGTTGCCCCGCCACCAACTCGATCGGGCCATCCGGGAAGGTGCCGACCCGCAGCTTGGGTCCCTGGAGATCAGCCATGATGGCGATCGGCCGGCCGGTCTCCCGCTCCAAGGCGCGCACGATGTCATGGCGTGCCTGATGATCGGCGTGGTCGCCATGGCTGAAGTTGAACCGGAACACGTCGGCTCCGGCCTCGAACAGCGCCCGGATGGTTTTGGCCGAGGTGCTGGCGGGACCCAGCGTGGCGACAATCTTGGTACTGCGGTAGCGTCTCATGCCCTGATGTTACATCGGGACATAGGACGAACGTAACCAGCCATTCGTTCGCCGGTCGGTTGCAGTGTCGTTTTGGCGCAGGGCGAGCCTCTTTCCCGATCGTTGCCGGTCACATAGTCTGCTCGACAACGACTCGGAAGTGACCATGGCCACCAACCGCACCCCGTTATCGGACAACCCGTCGCGCGCCTTCATTTGGTTGGCTTATCTCGCGGCGTTCGCCGGTGTTTGCGGGCATGCGTCGAGCGAGTTCGTGGTCAAGCTCACGGCGTTGCAGGGGGCGGAGGTAACGGTCTGGCGTTTCGCCATTGGTGGCGCGGCGCTGGTCCTGGTGTCGCTAGCGCGATCCTCGACCCGTGATCTGATTACCCCGTTGCGCCAGGATTTCTGGCCGATCGTCGGGCTCTCGATCGGCGGCATGGCGTTCGGGCAATTTCTGTTTCACTTGGCGCTCGACTACGCCAGCGTGGTGCAGGTCGCCACCCTGGTCACGACCATGCCGATCTTCGTGGTCTTCGTCGCCCGCGTGGTCGAGGGCAATCCGATCACCGCACCGAAGATCGTCAGCGGCATCGGCGCGTTTCTGGGCACGCTGTTCCTGCTGACCGATGGTGTGCTGGACAAGCTGGAGGGCGGGGCAAGTTCGCTGCCGGGTATATTGTTGGCGATCGGTTGCGCCTTCATCGGTGCTTTCTATCTCGTGCTGGTGCGGCCGTGGATTCGCAAATACGGCGCGATCCGCATGACCACCTATACCTTTGCCCTAGGGGCGATGGCGATTTGGCCCGTCGTCGGGTTCCTGTGGGGTATCTGGGTCGACCCGACCACCCTGTTCGACCGGCCCGACGGTCAGGCGGCGGCGATCCTGACGTTGGGGATTTGGAACACCTGCATCGGGTTTATCCTGTGGCTTTGGGGGTTGGGTCATGTGCCGGACCCGGCACGCGGCAATTATCTGTTCTTTCTCAAGCCGGTGATCGCCGCCCTGTTGGCCTATTTCATCCTCGGCTCGGAGATCACGGTGCCGCAGGTGCTGGCGGTCCTGGCGATCACCGGGTTCGTGCTGGGTGAGATTTTCTATGACGAAATCCGCGAGCTTGTTATTCGGCGGCGCCCGCTGCCCCCCGATCCATAAACGTCGCGAGGTCGGTCGGGCGGCTCCGGTCAATGCGATTGACAAGGCTCACGCCAGCACCAGCACGGCGCGGAAATCGTTGACGTTGGTCAAGGTCGGCCCGGTGATCAGCAGCCGGTCAAGCGCCTCGAACGCGCCATAGCCGTCGTTATTGGCTAAGCGGCCCTCCAGGTCGACGCCGGCCGCCTCGGCGCGGGCGAGATCGCCGGGCAGCAACAGGGCACCGGCGTTGTCCTCGGTGCCGTCGATGCCGTCGGTGTCGCAGGCGACGGCGGCAATCCGGCCGGCCACATCGCCGCAGCGCCGCCCCAGAGTGGCCGCGAAGGCGCAAAGAAACTCGGCGTTGCGGCCGCCGCGACCGCTGCCCCGCACGGTCACGGTGGTCTCCCCCCCGGACAGCAACACGGCGGGTGCCGGAGCGGGTTGCCCGTGGCGGGCGATTTGAGCGGCAATGCCGGCCATCACGATGGCGACCTCCCGCGCCTCACCCTCGATGGCGTCGCCCAGGATCACCGGGGTTACTCCGGCCGCGCGCGCCGCCGTTGCCGCCGCTTCCAGCGAGGCTTGCGGCCGGGCGACCATGACGGTGCTCACCCGAGCGAAGATCGGATTGTTCGGCTTCGGGGTCTCGAAGCGCGGGTCGGCAAGCGCGCGTGCGATGGCGTCAGGCGGCGTGATGCCGTAGGCGGCAAGCACCGCGCGGGCCTCGGCCAGGGTCGACGGATCGGGCACGGTCGGACCGGAGGCGATCACGTCGACATCATCGCCGGGCACATCGGAGATCAGGAAGGCATGCAGCGCCGCCGGCGCCACCGCCGCGGCCAATCGGCCACCCTTGATGGCGGACAAGTGCTTTCGCACCGCGTTCATGGCGTGAATGGTGGCGCCGGACTTGAGCAACGCGTTGGTGACCGCTTGCTTGTCGTCGAGGCTGACCCCGTCCGCCGGGGCCGCCAGCAACGCCGACCCGCCGCCGGAGATCAAGGCGATGGCCCGGTCGTCGGGACCCAGTGAGCGCGCGAGGTCGAGGATGCGGCGTGCCGCGTCACGCCCGGCGTCGTCCGGGACCGGATGGGAGGCTTCCACGACCTCGATACGGTCGGTCGGACAGCCATGGCCGTAGCGGGTAACCACCAAACCTTCGAGGGCCGCGTCCGGCGCATGCTCGGCCCAGACCTGTTCGACCGCCGCCGCCATCGACGCCGCCGCCTTGCCGGCACCGAGTACCACCGTCCGCCCGGCGATCGGCGCCCGGGCCAGCGGGATCAGATGCGGCGGCAGGCACACCTTGGGGTCGGCGGCGGCCAGTGCCGCATCGAACAGACGGCGCAGCAGGGCCTCGGCGTCGATCGTCATGATCCACTGCTGCCGATCTTCCACGCCTCGTACTCGGCCCGGGTCTCGGCGTTCGGTGGATACAGGCCGATGGTCGGCCGACCTTCCGCCACCCGGTCCTGGACCCAGCCTTCGAACCGATCCTGCCCAACCGCGCCGGCGGCCACCTCCTCGACCAACTTGGCCGGGATCACCACCACCCCATCGGCGTCGCAAACCAGCGCATCGCCCGGAAAGATGGTGACGTTGCCACAGGCGATTGGGATTTGATGGTCGCCGCCGGACAGCTCGGTGATCGACGCCGGTGCCGCCGAGCCCAGGCACCAGATCGGCAGCCCGGTGGCCATCACCCCCGGCCCGTCGCGCACGGCACCGTCGGCCACCACGCCGGCCACGCCGCGAACCTTGAGACGCGTGGCCAAAATATCGCCCAAGGTGCCGGTGGTGGCGATGCCGCGCGCCTCGATCGCCAGGATGGCGCCGGGCGGGCACTCCTCGATCACCACACGGGGGGAATAGCCGGGCGCGCCGAGCACCGCCGGGTCTGACAGATCCTCACGCAACGGCAGGAAGCGCAGAGTGTACGCCTCGCCCACCACACAGCCTTGATCGGGCGCCAGCGGCTTAACCCCGGCAAGCGCGGTGTGCCGCAGCCCCCGTTTCAAAAGCTGCATGGACACGGTCGCCGTTCCGACCGATGCGAGCGCGTCGCGCGTGGCGGTGGAGAGCATTCACGATCCCGTGCCATCGTTCAAAGTGGAGCCACAGGGTCGCAGGCGCTGACGCCCGGTGCAATCGGTTCAGAACGTGACGAGGGATCCCATGGGAGAATCCGGGTGTATCGGCTCGCGCACCTCCGGGTCGAGGCCGGCCGCCAGGCGCCGGATGCTGGCACCTAACATCGCGAGTTCATGATTCCACTGTAGATTTATTCCGTTGTGTTGCGCCGCATCCGTGGCCAGGACTTCAAGGTTCTCCGCGGCGGTCTTCAGGGTTTCGGCATCCATTGAATTGGCGCAGGAATGCGCAACATCGCGGACAATTTCAGCGGCTAGCAGCAATCGACGTGGCATGACGACCCCCGATGAAAGCGCGCGACCTAAGAACGGTGACACACAAAGTTATCCACAGGTTAAGGTCAAACGTAAGGAATTTCAAGGAATTGGATTGCGCATACTATACAAATTTGACTCAAAACATTCGAATCGTAACGTGCCAACGGTGATTTGGATCAAAAGATGATGGGTGATGCGTGGTGATAACGGCCGTTACTGTGACGACGCTGGGCCGCATTCCCGGCTGATCACGCGTCGGCTCAATCCCGAAACCAATCCACCAGATGGTCGACGAAGGCGCGGACCTTGGCGGCGACGTGACGGTTCTGGTGATGCACCGCATGCAGGGCGAGCCCTGGTAAATTCCACTCCGGCAGCACCCGCACCAGCCGCCCCGTCGCCAGATGGTCGTCGAGAATGAAGCCGGGCTGCACGGCGATCCCGGCACCGCCCAGCGCCGCCTCGACTAGAATATCGCCGTTGTTGGCGCGCAGGGCACCGCGTGGGCGGATCGCCGCCGTTTGGCCGTCCGGGCCGCTGAACCGCCAAATCCCGCCATCGCCCGAATAGTCGTAGGCGAGACAGCAATGCCCGGCCAACTCCTCCGGACGCGTGGGTGTTCCATGGGCCGCGAGGTAGCCGGGGCTGGCCACCGGCTGCACCGTCACGTCGGCCAGCCGTCGCGCCACCAGGGTCGAATCCGCCAACCGCCCGATGCGCACGGCCACGTCGAAGCCCTCCTCGATCAGGTCGACCATGCGGTCGTTGACCGTCAACTCGACCACGAGGTCCGGGTATTTGGCGAGGAAGGACGGGATCGCGGCGCCAAGCCGGGCGCGGGAGAACGAGACCGGCCCGTTGACCCGCAACGTACCGCGCGGGGCTGCGCGTTCGCCGCGTGCCTCGGTTTCGGCCTCGGCGAACTCGGCCAGCAGCCGCCGCCCGCGATCGAGATAGCGTCGCCCAGGATCGGTCAAACTGACCCGGCGGGTGGTGCGGGTCAACAGCTTGACCCCTAGAGCAACTTTAGCGAACACCGAATCATAAAAGGGG
>JABMNR010000178.1 GCA_013203465.1 Alphaproteobacteria bacterium | reverse complement strand
TCAGGCTCTCTTGACTATTTTGTATTGCTCGACGGACCGCCTCAGTCGTTGTGGCGCTTCCGTGTAGAACTTGGCCCATAGTGCATCCTTCCATTCAGGAGAAAACAATGCACCATCAAAACCTGGGATCAAACATCTAGTGGCTCTGATTGCTCTCGTGAATCTGCTCTAGCTTATTGAATAAGAGGACGATTCACGACCAATATTGAGCCACGCAAGTGACTCGATATTGGTCGATCGCGCTCTCGTCAGTTTTCGTCCTCGACGCGCGGTTTGTCGGAGGGGGATTGCTTCATCCGCCCGGCCCGCAGGCCGCGACCCTTGGTGATCGCTGCCTCACCGAGTTTTGCCCGCACCATATCGATCGCCGTCTCGATCTTGCGCCGCTGCTCGAAATCGGGCTCGGCCAGATCTTGTGGGTCGGCGTGGCTGGCGTCGCCCAGATCCGAAACCCCGACACCGATCAGTCGGAAAGCGCGTCCAGTAACCTCGCCCGCGAGCAACGCGTCGGCGGTGCGATAGATACGATCCGCGAGCTGAGTGGGGGCGCCAAGGTGCTGCTGCCGGCTGAGAAGGCGGAATTCCTTGGTCTTGAGCTTAAGGGTTACCGTAGCGCCCGCGATGCCCTTGCGCTTGAGCCGGCCGGAAACCTCCTCGGACAGCCGCCACAGATAGGGGCGCAAAGCGTCGATCGCGGTGATATCGGTGTCGAAGGTGGTTTCGTTCGATACGCTCTTCACCGCCGAGCCGGTCTCGACGTTGCGGCTGTCACGGCCATGGGAAAAGCGGGCAAGTCGTTGGCCGATCACGCCATAGCGGCGTATGAGCTCACGCTCCTCCACACCCTGAAGGTCGCCGACCGTTCGCAGGCCGTCGGCCACCAATTTACGCCGCAGGGCCTTGCCGACGCCCCAGAGGATCGAAACTGGTTGCTGGGCCAGGAAGGTCACGGCCTCGGTTTCGCCAATCACATGATAGCCACGGGGCTTGTCCAGATCGGAGGAAACCTTGGCGAGGAACTTATTGTAGCTCAATCCGATCGAGACGGTGACGCCGAGCGTGTCTTCCACCCGCTTGGCGAGGCGGGCCAACGTCTCGGCCGGTGGCGCATGGTGCAGGCGCTCGGTACCCCGCAGGTCCATGAACGCTTCGTCGATCGACAACGGCTCGACCAGAGGGGTCACGGCGCGCATCATCTCGCGGATTTCGGCGCCGACAGCGGCATATTTCTTCATGTTCGGCTTTATCACGACGGCATGAGGGCAGGCGGCCAGTGCCTTGAACATCGGCATCGCCGAATGCACACCGTAAACCCGTGCCACGTAACAGGCGGCTGACACCACACCGCGATGGCCGCCCCCGATGATCACCGGCTTGTCCAGCAGGGCCGGATCGTCGCGCTTCTCGACGCTGGCGTAGAATGCGTCGCAGTCCAGGTGCGCGATCGACAGGTGGCTGAGCTCGGGATGCCGGACCAGGCGATGCGACCCGCAGCATGGGCATCGATTGTCACTCTCGCCCGTGGATGTGTCACGCCAGGTGAAACATTCCCGACACAGCGTGTCGCCACGATCGGGCCACGCGGTCATGCCGGCGTCTCGATCACCGCGGCGTCTCGCAGGGGGATGGCCAAAGCCATGCCGCTCCCCGCACGCCCGACGAATCGCCATGAACGGCCTGCACCAACGTGGTGTCGACGCGGTCGGAAAAGACCCAGCGCCCCCATAGCCGGGGAACCCCATCATACAGCCGCGTCAGGTTCGACAAGCCACCGCCGAGAACGATAACATCGGGGTCGATTATGTTGATCACGTGGGCCAAACCCCGGGCTAGGCGATCGGTGTAGCGATCAAGAGTGGCAATCGCGGCGGCATCGCCATGAGCGGCGGCATCGGCCAGCTCGGCCGGGGTTGCCGGTTGGTGTCCGGAGTCGCGATGCCGCGCGGCCAGCCCGGGGCCGGATAGAAAAGCCTCGATGCAGCCACATCGGCCGCAATAACAATCCGGACCGGGGCGTTCGTCATCCATTGGCCAGGGCAGGGGGTTATGCCCCCACTCCCCGGTAATGCCGTTTGGCCCGTCGATCACCGTGCCGTTGATGACAAGCCCGGCGCCGACGCCGGTGCCGAGGATAACACCGAAGACAATCTGGGCTCCGGCACCGGCACCGTCGGCCGCTTCCGACATGGTGAAGCAGTTGGCGTCGTTCTGGATGCGCACGGGCCGTCCCAGCGCTTCCTCCAGGTCGTGGTCCAACCGTTGCCCGTTTAAACAAGTGGAGTTGGCGTTCTTCACCCGGCCAGTGGCTCGGGACAATGTGCCAGGGATCCCTATTCCCACCGGTGCCGGCGGTAGGCCGAGTTCACATTCTAGTGTTTCGACAAGCGTGATGACGGCGCGGACGGTCGCTGCATAGCCGTCGGTTGGTGTGGGGATGCGCCGTCGCGCCCGCTCTTGGCCATCGCCACCCAGGACAACCGCCTCGATCTTAGTGCCGCCTAAATCGACACCGATGCGATGACGGTGGAGGGAGGGGAAAGTATCCGGGGTCACAGTCGCCCTCTTTGGTGGTGCGTTTTCGAGGTTTGCCGCTATACTGGACTAACGTTGGTTCAGACGGTAACCAGATCGTAAGACCATTGTATCTCTAGAACGGATGAGGGTGGGGGCGCATATGACCTCCGTCGACAGTGCGACCGACGGCTCAGGAAAAGCGAATTCGAACTCGAAGACGGTTTTGATCGTCGAGGATAACGAACTCAACATGAAGCTTTTCCATGACCTTCTTGAGGCACACGGATACAATATCATCGGCACGCGCGACGGTATGGACGCGCTGAAGATCGCGCGCGAGCAGCGGCCGGATTTGATTCTGATGGACATCCAGTTGCCCGAGGTGTCTGGCCTAGAGGTAACCAAGTGGATCAAGGAAGACGACCGCCTGCGGTCGATCCCGGTGATCGCGGTCACCGCGTTCGCGATGAAGGGTGACGAGGAGAAGATTCGCGAAGGGGGGTGCGAGGCGTATATCGCTAAGCCGATTTCGGTCAGCCACTTCCTCGATACGGTGAAGAAGTTCCTCGGGTAACGGCATATGCCCGGTCGAATTCTGGTCGTCGACGATGTGCTGCCGAACGTGAAGCTGCTTGAGGCAAAGCTCAGCAGCGAATATTTCGACGTTCTGACCGCCAGCGATGGGCCCGAGGCGCTTGACGTCATTGAGCGCGAGATGCCCGACGTCGTCTTGTTGGACGTTATGATGCCTGGCATGGACGGCTTCGAAGTGTGCCGGAGGATCAAGGCGAACCCGCGAACCACGCATCTGCCGGTCGTCATGGTGACGGCGCTGAGCGATGTAGCCGACCGGGTTCGCGGGATCGAGGCCGGAGCCGATGATTTCCTGACCAAGCCAGTGGTCGACGCCGCGCTGTTCGCACGCGTCCGGTCGCTGCTTCGCCTCAAGATGATGATGGATGAATGGCGGTTGCGCGAGGCGACATCGTCGCACCTCGGCATGCAGGCACCACGCCTGATGAACGACCTTGAGGCCACGAGCGCAAAAATCCTGGTGATCGAGGATAATCCGATCGACGCCATGAACTTTGAGGAAAGCCTGGACATTGATGGCAATCATGTCACACGGGTTGCCACCGGGGCTGAAGGTTTGGAGCGAGCAGTCCAGGATGACGTGGACCTGGTGATCTGTAGCCTCAATTTACGCGACGATGATGCGCTTCGCCTCGTTTCGCAGTTCCGCGCTCACGAGGCCAGCCGGCACACACCTGTTCTGATGGTCGGCGAGGAGGATCAGACCGAGCGGCTGGCCAAGGCGCTGGATCTTGGCGTGAACGATTATCTGATGAAGCCAATCGACCGGAACGAACTGATCGCGCGGGTGCGCACGCAAATCCGGAGACGGCGCTACCAGGGTTTGTTGCGCGAGACCTATGAGCAGAGCGTCTCCCTCGCCTTGATCGATAGTTTAACGGGGTTATACAACCGCCGTTACTTGTTCAGCCATCTAGGCCGTTTGATGGCGGATACCGCCGAACGCCACAAACCGTTGGCCCTATTGATGATCGATGTCGATCACTTCAAGGCGGTGAACGATACTCACGGTCACACCATCGGTGACGTTGTACTGCGCCGGATCACCGATGTCCTGCAGGACCAAGTTCGTAACGTCGATTTGGTGGCCCGGCTCGGTGGGGAGGAGTTCGTGGTGGTGTTGCCAGACACGCCGGGAGGCTCGGCTTTGGCCGTGGCCGAACGGCTGCGTGGTAATGTGGCCGCGGTCGAGATGCTGGGCGCTGATGGTGAGACGTTCTCGGTCACGATCAGCATCGGCTGCGCGATGCGCGCCGATGAAGGGTTCGAACAGTTGATCGAGCGGGCCGACACGGCGTTGTATCAGGCGAAGAACGCGGGTCGGAATCGGGTTGAGTTCGCGTCGACGACATTGGCACAACCGGCCTAACACCGCTGTGTTGCCATTCGGCGGTTTTATTCTAACACTATGGATTAAAACGAAACAGGCCGCCCCGAGGCGGCCTGACGCGGTTGTTAGGCGCGCGCTAACGTCACTTGATCTTGGATTCCTTGAACAAGACGTGCTTGCGGGCGACGGGATCGTATTTCCGCAACTCCAGCTTCTCGGTCTTGGTGCGTGGGTTCTTCTTGGTCACGTAGAAATACCCAGTGTCGGCGGTGCTAATCATCTTGATCAGAACGGTTGCTGGCTTCGCCATCGCTCGTCTCCTGCAAATTCAGAGGGCGCAAAATAGCTGCCGGCCCCCGGATGTCAAGGGCGCTCAGTTGATCGTCGCCGGTCGTTGGCCAAGCGCGATGCGGGAGGCGTTGAACGCTTGTTGAAACAACGCGCGATCGCCAAGAAGCCGCAAGGCGATCTCGGTGTCGGCATCATCGGACCGCGGTGGGTGATTGGCTCGGCACCATTGGCCGAGGGCTTCGCGCCGGGCGGGGTCTAGCGTGTCAATCACCCGTCTTCGATGTACCGCGTCGCCTGGCCGCACGGTGCCGGCGCGTAGCGCGGCCAGCATGGCTGTTGGATTCTCGGCCGCGTTAGCGGTACAGACCGAAGGAAAGACCCCATAAGTCGACAACGCATACCCAGACGGCGCATGCATCCGCGCCCAAGTCAGGATCAGCTCGCCGTTGTTCGGCAGGGAGACAATCTGCTGAACGGTGCCCTTGCCGTAGGAGCGAGCGCCGATCAACAAGGCGCGGCCGGAATCCTGTAGCGCCGCCGCGACCACCTCCGCCGCCGAGGCGGAGCCGCTGTCGACCACGACGACCATCGGAACGTCGACCAGCGCATCAAGATGTTCCGCTTCGAACAGTTGAGCGGACTTCCGGTGACGGCCCCGGGTCTCCAAGATAGTGCCCTGGTCGATGAACACATCGGCCACCTCGGCCGCCTGATTCAGAATGCCGCCGCGGTTCTGCCGCATGTCGAGGATCAGTCCGGCCGGTTTCTCGCCAAGTGTACGCTCGGCGGAGTCTATGGCGCGCCGTAAACTGGCGACCGTGTCTCGGTTGAAGCCCGAAAGATGCAGATAGGCGACTTGGCCGATGAGCTTTAACTCGACCGTTTCCTGAATGACGCGGCGGCGTTCCACCGCCTTGTTGCTGAGCACCTCATTCCGCTCGATGGTGAGCTCTACATGGCTGCCGGTTGGGCCGCGTAGCCGGTTGGCGATGCCATTGAGGTCTAACCCGGCGATCGAGACACCATCCACGGCGACGATGCGGTCGGCGGTTTCCAAACCGGCGTCGGTGGCTGGGGAATTCGGGAAAACGGAGGTGACCCAGACCCGTTCGTTCTCAATCCCGATAGTGACGCCAATACCGGAATACCCGTTGCGTGACGCGCGTTCCGACTGTGCCTTGTCCCGCCCGCTGTAGCGCGAAAACCGATCCAGTTTCCGAACAGTGGAGTCGAATGCCGCCTGATAAATGTGTTCCGGTGAGGTGTCCCGCAGGATTTGGCTGCGGTATCGGCCGGCATCGATCGCCGCCGAGGTCAGCATCGCCCACCGCGCGACATCGTTTGGCTCGGGCGTGCGGAAATCGGCGAATGGTGTGCCACCGACGGTAACAATCAGCCGATCACCCCGGCGCACGTAGTTCAGTTCAGGGTCAAGGGTCGAGACCCCATCAAGTGCCGCGGCCGACAGGGCTTCCATTGGGATCGCCTCGATATAGAAATCGGCGATGCCCTCGAAACCGACGGAAAAGACCTCGGCTGCCGTCTCGCGTTCATAAACCGTGGACAGAGGCGGGGCCGGACGGGTAACGCACGAGCCAAGCCCGAGCACGAGACCAACGGCCAAGGCAACCCGTCCCAGGCTTCGTGGTGGCGCCGTGGTACCCCGCAAGCGGCGGCGCGTGGTATTTTCAAGAAGGCTCATACGGTGTTCGGCTCGTCCTACGGCGCAGTCGATCCGCTAAACAATGCGGGAAACCAGGCCGCCGATCAACGGCGACGGTGCCGAGGCGGGCTGTTACGGCCTTTCCCCGACCCTCCGCGGCCCGTCTTTTGACCGGACCGTGGTGCCCGCGACGGCACTTCCCGCGCGCCGCCGCTCTGAATCTCGAGTTGGATCGCACCCGAGATCGGATCTGCATGCAACAACCGTACCTCCACTGGATCGCCGAGCCGATAGGTCCACCCGAGCGACCGGCCGATCAGGGTGTGGTGGGCCTCGTCGTGATCGTAGTAGTCATCAGGAAGCGTGCGGATCGGCACCAGGCCATCGGCGCCAGTCTCATCCAAGGTGATGAACAGGCCGAACCGCGTCACACCATTGATCCGTCCGGTGAAGGTACCGCCGATGCGGTCCGCCAAATGGCGCGCGAGATAGCGATCGACCGTGGCGCGCTCGGCGGCGGCGGCGCGGCGTTCAGTGATCGAGATGTGCTCGGCCCAACCGGCGAAGTTGCCATCGTCTTCGTCCCGGAAGCCGCCATCGCCGAGTTTCAAGCCTCGGATCAACGCGCGATGAACCAGCAAGTCCGAATAGCGTCGGATCGGTGAGGTGAAGTGGGCGTAGCGAGGGAGGGAAAGGCCGAAATGCCCGGCGTTTTCCGGTGCGTAATGCGCTTGGGCCTGAGCGCGCAGCACCATGTCGTTGACCAGCCTCTCATAGGGCTGGCCACGCACCTTGCGCAGAATGCCATTGAACGTCTTGGGCCGGATGACTTGTCCCTTGGCCAGTGCGACACCTAAGCCGCGCAACACCTCCGACAGGGCGTCGACCTTGTCGGGGTCGGGGCTTTCATGCACTCGGTACATGCAAGGCTGGCGCGTGGCTTCCAAGGTTTCGGCGGCACAAACATTGGCCAACACCATGAACTCCTCGATCAGCATGTGCGCGTCCAACTGCTCGCGAATACCGATCTCGGATATCGCGCCGGCCTCGTCCAGGATGACCCGTTTCTCGGGGATGTTGAGGTCCAGCGCGCCGCGTTCATTGCGTGCGGTTCTGAGAGCGCGAAAGGCGCCGTATAACGGCTCCAGAATACCCTTGGGGATGCCCTCGGAAATACCGTCGCCGGCGGTTTCCCCATGATCGACCGCGTGCTGCACCTGGCGATAGGTCAGTCGCGCCGCTGACCGCATTAAGCCGCGCATGAAACGATGCGAGCGTTTCTCGCCGTTCGCATCGATCACGATTTCCACCGCTAGGCAGGCTCGGTCCTCGTTCGGGCGAAGGGAGCACAGGCCGTTCGACAGCGCTTCCGGCAGCATCGGCACGACTTGATCGGGGAAGTACACCGAATTGCCGCGCTTAAGGGCTTCGCGGTCCAGCGCGTCACCCGATCGGACATAATGCGCCACGTCAGCGATCGCCACCAACAGACGCCATCCTCCTGGATTGCTCGGGTCATCATCATCGGCGTCGGCGAACACGGCATCATCGAAATCCCGGGCATCGATGCCGTCGATGGTCACCAGCGGCACGCCTCGCAGGTCGGTGCGCCGATCCAGGGTGGTAGGTTTCGCCTTCTCGGCCAGCGCGACCGCCTCCTCGGGAAAACGGTCGGGAATGTCGTGCTCCTGGATCGCGATCCGTGAGTAGGCACGCGGGTCGGCAATACCGGCGAAGCGTTCGACCACACGGCCGGATGGTAGGCTTAGTCGGTTGCCCGGCAGAAGTTCCACGGTCACCAAGTCGCCGGTCTTGGCATCGGCGGTATCGCCGCGCGATACTCGAATGTCGGAGCGCGCCTTTTTGTCGGTCGGGCGCACGACCCCGCCATCCGCGGTTGCTTCGAAGACGCCTAGAGCCTTCGGCGCGTCGCGGCCAAGCCGCCGGATCACACGACCGTGGTAACGGTTCCCTCCCTTGCGCTCCAACCGGCAGAGTGCACGGTCCCCGATACCAAGCGCTCCCGTGCGCCGGTCAGGGAGAATCAGGATGTTGGGTGGATCGTCGTCCTGAGCCCAGGCCGCTGGGCGCGCCAAGACCTCGCCATCGGCGTCGACACCGGTCACCTCGACCAGGACCACCGCGGGCAGGGTACCAGGGGCGGCAACCGTCCGCTTACGGCCAAGCTCGATCTGACCTTCATCGGCCATATCCTTGAGCATCGCCCGCAATATGGCGCGGTCCAAACCGCGCACGCCGAACGCGCGGGCAATCTCGCGTCGGCCAACTGGGGAAGGGCTATCCTGGATGAACGCCTGTATGGCCTCGCGGCTCGGCAGGCCGGGAGTGCCCCTGTTGGGCTTGCCGACCACCATCGTCGCTCAGTCGCCGGTACCGGCGGCGCCGACCACATCCGCTGGCACTTTTCGAGCCGCAACCTTTTTGGCCCCAATCTTTTTGGTCACGGTCTTCTTGGTTCCAGTCTTCTTTGCGGCGGGCTTCCTCGCCGCGGGTTTCTTGGCCCCGGTTGCCTTTTTGGGTGCGGTCTTCGTGCCCCCGCCCTTGGCGGCTTTCGCGGTCAGGATTTCCACCGCGCGTTCCAGCGTCGGGCTGCCGTCCGCGTCACCCTTGGGCAAGGTGGCGCGTAACGCGCCATGCTGCACATAGGGGCCATAACGGCCGGCGTGCAAGGTCACCGGTTTGCCGTCACCGGGATGGTCGCCCAGCGACAGCGCCGGTTTCTTTTTCGCGGCTTTCTCGGCGATGATTTCAACCGCGTGGTTGAGACCGATGGTCAGTACCGTGTCGTCATTCGGCAGGTTGACATAAACCCCAGCGTAACGCAGATACGGCCCGAAACGGCCAACTCCGGCATCGATCGGTTCGCCGGTTTCAGGATGTTGGCCGACCGTGCGCGGTAGAGCAAGCAGCGCCAATGCCGTTCGAAGATCGATCTCAGCCGGATTCATCTGCCGGGTTAGCGAGGCACGTTTCGGTTTCTGCTTCTCGCCTTCCACCGGCTCGCCCAATTGCACATAGATACCATACGGCCCCTTACGCAAGCTGACGTCCAAGCCGGTCTCGGGATCGGTTCCCAGGCTGCGCGGCAGCGCCCCGCCTTCGCCTTCGACATCGGTTGCCTTGCCACCGGCGGCGTCTTCGAGTTGGCGGGTGAAACGGCAGTCGGGATAATTCGAGCAGCCGATAAAGGCACCAAACTTGCCGAGGCGCAGCGACAGCGACCCGCCCGCGCAGTTCGGACAAGTGCGCTCCGGCTGGCCGTCGGGGCCGGTTGGGAAGAAATGATCGGCTAGCTCGGCGTCCAGGGTCTCGATTACTTGGCTGATCGACAGGTCCTTGGTGCCGTCGACGGCGCTTCGGAAGGCGGTCCAGAAGTCACGCAGCACCTGACGCCAATCAAGTTCACCGGCCGAAATTTTGTCGAGCTGTTCCTCCAGATCAGCGGTGAAATTGTACTGGACGTAGCGCTCGAAGAAGCTGCCCAGGAAGGTGACGACGAGACGCCCCCGATCCTCGGGCACGAAGCGCCGACGGTCGAGCCGTACATAAGTACGGTCCTGCAACACCTGCATGATGCTGGCATAGGTCGAGGGCCGGCCGATGCCGAGCTCCTCCATCTTCTTGACCAAGCTGGCTTCACCATAGCGCGGCGGCGGTTGGGTGAAGTGCTGTTCCGGGATCACCTCCTGCCGGGTGACCGCCTCGTTTTGCGCGACTGGCGGCAGAAGCCGGTCGTTCTGGTCGTCGCTCGGCGCATCGTCACGGTCCTCCTGATACAAGGTGAGGAAGCCGTCGAAGGCGATGACCGTACCGGTGGCACGCAGGGTCGAGCGGCCCTTCGCGTCCACCACGTCGATCGTGGTTTGATCCAGCTCGGCGCTCGCCATCTGGCTCGCCACGGTGCGCTTCCAGACCAAGGCATAGAGTTTCCACTGATCTGGATCGATCCGGCCCTTGAGTGCTTCCGGCGTGCGGGCAACATCGGTTGGACGGATCGCCTCGTGCGCTTCCTGGGCGTTCTTGGCCCGCGAGCTGGAGGCGCGCGGTGTGTTTGGCAGGTATTGGTCGCCATACTTGGCGCCGATGGTGCGGCGAATCTGGCTGATCGCCTCGCCCGCGAGCTGCACGCCGTCGGTTCGCATGTAGGTGATCAGGCCCACCGTCTCGCCGTTGAACTCGACGCCTTCGTACAGGCGTTGAGCGATCTGCATGGTATGGGTGGCACTGAAACCAAGCTTGCGCGAGGCTTCCTGTTGCAGGGTCGAGGTGGTGAACGGCGGTTGTGGATTGCGCCGGACCCGCTTCTTCTCGACCGAACCGATGGTGAAATCACCGGCCTCGATCGCCTCCACCGCGGCGTTGGCATCGGCTTCGTTGGACAAGTCGAAACGGTCGAGCTTTTTGCCGTCCAGATGGGTCAGCCGGGCGGTGAACGACTTGCGTTCATGGGTGCGGAACGACGTCTCGACGGTCCAATATTCCTCGGCACGGAACCGTTCGATCTCGGCCTCTCGCTCGGAGATCAGACGCAGCGCCACCGATTGCACCCTGCCGGCGGATTTGGCACCAGGCAGCTTGCGCCAGAGCACTGGCGACAGGGTGAAACCCACCAGATAGTCGAGCGCCCGACGCGCCAGATAGGCGTCGATCAGGTCTTGATCCAACTCGCGTGGGTTCGCCATCGCCTCCAGCACGGCGTCCTTAGTGATCGCGTTGAAGGCGACCCGCTTCACGTCGACGCCCTTGAGCGCCTTGCGTTCCTCCAGAACGTTGCGCACGTGCCAACTGATCGCCTCCCCCTCGCGATCCGGGTCAGTCGCCAGGATAAGCTGATCGGCACCCTTCATGGCCTGGGCGATCGCCTTGATCTGCTTTTCCGAGCGCGGGTCCGACTGCCAGATCATGGCGAAGTCGTGCTCCGTGTCGACCGAACCGTCCTTGGGCGGTAGATCGCGGATATGCCCATAGCTGGCCAGTACCTGGTAATCGGATCCCAGGTATTTGTTGATGGTCTTGGCCTTGGCGGGTGATTCGACGACGACGACTTTGCTCATACGGGGGGTCGTTCTCCTCGGTCCCCTGAGTTCGGGGTAGGTTGCCCTGGTGGATATCTCAAACCGGGATTCCAACCATGGGAGGCCGTTAGGCCGGCAGGTCGGCGCGTCGCGAAACCTGATTGCCTGGGTAGCGGTCGATTAGCCCTGCAAGTTCCGCTTCCAGCAGCACGATCGCGACGACCGGAGCGGACAATTGGCACTCGCGGATCAGTTCGTCAACTGGCACTGGCTCCGGCCCTAATGCGTCGAGGACCCGGCGGCGTGTCCGTTCGGAGGCCGATCCCGCCTCGATCGTGTGCCTGAATTCGGTGGAATTCCCACCGTTGGGTACCATCTGTGAACGCGTCGCGGCGGCATGATCGGGTAAGGCGTCGAGGACCCACAGAACATCATCGGCGGTTTGCACCAGATGAGCCGCCCCCTCCTGTAGCAGGCCGTTGGTACCGGCGCTGCGCGGGTCCAGTGGTGAGCCAGGAGCCGCGAACACCTCGCGTCCTTGATCGAGCGCCCGGTGGGCGGTGATCAGCGAGCCCGAGCGTTTGGCCGCCTCCACCACCAACACGCCAAGAGACAGCCCGGCGATGATCCGGTTGCGTGATGGGAAGTGCCGTGCCTGGGGTGTTGTGCCTATGGGTGCCTCGGCCAGAACGGCGCCGGTTTCGACGATTCGGTCGTAGAGCGTGTGATGTTCGGCCGGGTAAACCACGTCGACGCCGCCGGCCAGAACCGCCACCGTGCCGGTGTCCAACGCGCCCTCGTGCGCCGCGCCGTCGATCCCGCGTGCGAGCCCGGACGTCACCACATAGCCGCCAGTACCCAGTTCCGCCGCCCATTGCCGAGCCAGGCGCCGGCCGTTGACCGAGGCGTTGCGCGCGCCGACCAACGCCAGGTTCGGACGCGCCATGATCGCGGGTTGGCCGCGCACGGAGAGGGCTACCGGTGCGTCGTCGATCGCGGCGAGTCTCGGTGGGTAGTTCGGATCCCCGAACACAATCAGCGTGGCGTCGTGCGCTTGGTTGATGGCGATCTCACGCTCGGCCTCGGCCAGCGATGGAGTTCGCAATGGCCGTCGGCGGCCACCACGCCGCGCCAACTCGGGTAGAGCATCCAGTACCCGCTCGGCCGAACCGAACCGGTCAAGCAACTCGCGAAAGGTCACCGGGCCGATATTTTCCGTGCGGATCAAGCGTAGCCGGGCAATCCGTTCCTTGTCGGCCAGGGGTATTGAGGTCGTGGGAGGCGGGGACATGCCGAGGCTCCGGCGGTTGGGTCGCCAGTGCTATGGGCGGCGTGGAGGGGTTTTTCGTTTCACTCCAGAAACAACAAACTGCAATATAAGTTTCAAAACCGAAAATGCAGTTTCAATTCAAGGTTTGCGGCGCAGAGTTATTCGGCTTTCCTTGCCCTTGATCAGGCGTCGAATGTTCTCATGGTGGCGGACCCACACCAGAGCCGCGATGAAAATTCCCAACTCCGCAGCCTGCGGCCCCTCAAACCGCCACGCGGCGACCGGAGCGGCGGCGACCGCTACCAGCGCGGCCAACGAAGAGTAACGAAGCACCACGGCCATGCCCAGCCAGACTGCGACGGCGATCAGGCCAACCGGCCAGGACAGCGCCAACCAGACTCCGAGTGACGTCGCCACGCCCTTGCCGCCCTTGAAGCGAAGCCAGATCGGAAAACAATGGCCCAGCAAGGCGCCCGCCGCCGCCAGCAGCGCCATATCGGGGCCGAACTCGGCGGCAATCAGCACGGCGACCGCACCCTTGCCGCCGTCGAGCAGCAGGGTGGCCGCCGCCAGCCCCTTGCTGCCCGTGCGCAGCACATTGGTGGCGCCGATATTGCCGGAGCCGATGGTTCGGATGTCGCCGTGCCCCGCGAGGCGGGTGAGTATCAGTCCGAACGGTATCGTGCCGATCAGGTAGGCGATGAGGAACCCCGCATAGAGCGGCCACGTGTAGGTGAGATCGCCCAAAGGATCAGGCACCGGCCGTGGCCTCCCGCGCCGACCGTTCGGTATGCTCGGCCTCGGCGTCGAACACCAGCCGACCGGCGTGCACCGTGCGCCAGATCCGCCCCTGGATCGGCCGGCCGTCGAACGGGCTGTTCCTCGACTTTGAGGAAAACCGCGATGGGTCGACCCGGCCGGCCCGGTTCAGGTCGAACATCACCAGATCGGCCTCGCCTCCGACGGCGAGAGTGCCGTAGGGCAGCCCAAGAATACGGGCAGGGCCGTTGGTCAGCCGCGCGATTACGTCGAGCAAAGACATCGCTTCAGTGTGGACCAGTTCCAGGCTGATCGCCAACAAGGTCTCCAGCCCAACCGCGCCGGGCAGCGCCTGGGCGAACGGCACGCGTTTGGAATCCTGGTCGAGCGGCGCGTGATCCGAAGCGATGACGTCGATCGTACCATCGGCGAGCCCGGCGACCACGGCGCGGCGATCGTCTTCCGAGCGCAAGGGCGGTGACAGTCGGGCGAAGGTGCGATAGCCGACGATCGCTTGTTCGTTCAGCGCGAAATAGGGCGGGGCGGTGTCGCAACTGACGGGCAGGCCGCGCGCTTTTGCTTGTCGGATCGCATCGATCGCGGCGGCGGTCGACACATGGGCGGCGTGATAGCGGCCACCGGTCAACGCCACCAACCGCAGGTCGCGTTCGATCATCATCACCTCGGCGCAGGCTGGGATACCAGCCAAACCAAGACGGGTGGCCGTCTCGCCCTCGTTGGCGCAGCCTTCGCGCGCTAGGGTGGGGTCTTCCGGGTGCTGAATGATCGGCCGGTCGAACTGGACCGAATACGCCAACACACGCCGCATGACCAACGCGTCGGCGATCGCGCGTTCACCATCGGTGAAACCCACGGCACCAGATTCGGCCAGTAGACCCATCTCGGTCATCTCGTGGCCTTGCAGTCCCTTGGTGGCGGCGGCGTAGGGGTGCACGTTGACAAGACCGACCTCCAGCGCCCGGCGTTCGACGAACTCCAGCAAGGAGACGTCGTCGATGATCGGGTTGGTGTTGGGCAAGGTAGCGATGGTGGTGACCCCACCGGCCACGGCGGCGGCCTGGACCGAAGCGAGGGTCTCCATATGCTCGTCGCCCGGCTCGCGTACCTGGACCCGCATGTCGACCAGTCCGGGAGCGAGGCAACGGCCGCCGCAGTCGATGACTTCCACGTCGTCCTGTATCGCGTCGACGAAGACATGGGGGCCAATCGCCGCGATCCGTCCGTCGCGCACGATCAATCCGCCCGACGTGTCGAGACCGCTGGCGGGATCGAGCAGCCGGGCGTTCTTGTAAAGCGTTGGTCTGGCGGGTGGGACGCTCACTGGTTTCTCGCCCAGGGTTCGACCTGAGCCTCGACCAGGATTTGCAGCACCGCCATGCGGACGGCCACGCCCATCTCCACCTGTTCGCGGATCAGCGATCGGTCGATGTCGTCGGCGACCAGGCTGTCGATCTCGACGCCACGGTTCATCGGGCCGGGATGCATGATCAGGGCATCGGGCTTGGCGGCCCTTAGTTTCTCCTGATTGAGGCCGTAGTAGCGAAAATACTCGCGAACCGACGGCACGAAACTGCCTTTCATGCGTTCGGTCTGCAGCCGCAGCATCATCACAATGTCGCAGCCGTCGAGGCCGCGCCGCATGTCGTGATGGACCTCGACGCCAAGCCGCTCGATCCCGGCCGGCAGCAGGGTTGACGGGGCGATGAGGCGCACCCGCGCGCCCATGATCGACAACAGATGGATATTGGAGCGCGCGACCCGGCTGTGGGCGACATCGCCGCAGATCGCCACCTCCAACCCTTCCAACGTCCCTAGGCGGCGCCGGATGGTCAGCGCGTCCAGCAGCGCCTGGGTCGGGTGCTCGTGACTACCGTCGCCGGCGTTGATCACGGCGCAGTTGACCTTCTCGGCCAGAAGCTGAACGGCCCCGGATTCCGGGTGGCGCACGACCAGGGCATCGGGGTGCATGGCGTTCAGGGTCATCGCCGTGTCGATCAGCGTCTCACCCTTCTTGATCGAAGAAGTATCGACCGACATGTTGATGACGTCACCGCCCAGCCGCTTACCCGCCAACTCGAAGCTGGTGCGGGTCCGGGTGGAGTTCTCGAAGAAAAGATTGATCAGGGTGCGGCCGCGCAGGGCGGACACTTTCTTGTCGGCCTGGCGGTTTTGTTCGACGAAATCTTCGGCACGGTCGAGCAGAAGATCGATATCCGGCCGGGCCAATCCCTCGATGCCGAGCAGATGACGATACGGAAAGCGCCCCGCGAACCCGGGAGTTGGGCCGGTGGAGTGCTCTGGGAGGATGGTGCTGTCCATTAAAGCGTCGTTATAAGGGGGTGTTGCCCCGACCGGCAAGCGTGCCGGACAAGAGTGTCAGACCACCCCGGATTCCTTGAGCTCGGCAACCCGCTCGGCGCTCAAACCGAGTTCCTCCATTAACACCATCTCGGTGTGTTGGCCGAGAATCGGCGGCGGATGGCGGTAAGTCGCCGGTGTCTCCGACAGCTTGATCGGATAGGCCACCGTCGGCACCCCACCGGGGGCGTAGGCGTGTCCCGGAATCGATTGCGCCATACCGCGCGCTTGGATCTGCGGATCGGCGAACACACGGTCGACCGTGTTCACCGGCCCACACGGTACCTTCGCGACTTCCAGGACGTCGACCCATTCCTCGGTGGTGCGGGTGGCGAAGATTTCGGCCAGAATGGCGCGCAGCGCATCCAGGTTCTCGATCCGCGCGGCGTTGCTGGAGAACCTCGGGTCGTCGGCCAGTGCATCGCGCCCGGCGACGGTGAGGAAGGCACGGAACTGCCGTTCGCTGCCACACCCCAGGATTACGTGACCATCGGCGCTCTCGAACACCTCGTAAGGGGCGACGTTGGGGTGGGCGTTGCCGCGCCGGGTCGGAGTCTCACCGCTGACCAGATAGTTCATCGCTTGGTTCATCAACCAACTCACCTGGGTGTCCAGCAGGGCGGCGTCGATATGCTGGCCTTGGCCGGTGGCGTCGCGGTGGCGCAGGGCGGCCAGAATGGCGATCGTGGTGTGCAACCCGGTCATCATGTCGGCGATCGCCACGCCGACCTTGGTCGGCTGGCCGGCAGGGTCGCCGGTAACACTCATGATGCCGCCCATGGCCTGGGCCAACAGGTCATAGCCGGGGCGCGGCGCGTACGGGCCGGTTTGTCCGAAGCCGGTGACGCTGGCGTAGACCAGGCGCGGGAAGCGGTCGTGGAGTTGATCGTAGGACAAGCCATGGCGGGCCAGATCACCGACCTTGAAATTCTCCACGAATACATCGGCGCCGTCGATCAAGCGCAACAGGATGCCGCGTCCCTCGGGCATGGTGAAATCGAGCGTGACCGAGCGTTTGTTGCGATTGGTGCCGAGGTAGTACGCGCTTTCCGTGGTGTCGTTGCCCTCGGCGTCCTTGAGAAAAGGGGGTCCCCAACGTCGGATGTCGTCACCGGTGCCGGGCCGTTCGATCTTGATCACCTCGGCGCCCAGATCACCGAGGGTCTGGGTGGCGATAGGCCCCGCCAGGATGCGCGAGCAATCGATGACGCGGATGCCGGCAAGCGGGCCGAGAGAGGCGTGGTCGGTCATGGCGTGGTATCTTTCGGACGGCGGGAGGCGGGAGTGTGGCTTACCCGACCAGCGAAAGGAACAGCGGCACCGTGACCGCCGCCATCGCCACCTGGGTGGTCAAGATCGCCGCCATCAACTCGGCGTCGCCACCGAGTTGCCGGGCGAAGACGTAGGAGCTGGCGGAACTCGGCAGGGCGTTGAACAGGACGGCCACCTGTAAGGCGACGCCGCTCAATCCGAGCGGGCTGGCCAACGCCAGTGTAACGCCGGGCACCACCACCAGCTTCAACCCGTTCGACAGCAATAACGGCGCCCAACCACGCCGCAAGGCCGTAAGCCGCAGGCCGGCGCCGACCGCCAGCAGACCCAGGGCCAACGCACCGCTGGCCAGCAGACCGAGGCCGTCGGCGATCAAGGGGTGCAGGCCGATACCGGTGGCGTTCAGCATGATGCCAAGCAGGCAGGCCAGGATGATCGGGTTGGTCGCCATGGCGCGAACGACGGTGGCGAGGCTGGCCGGAGTTTCGCCGATCAGTCGGGTCAGGAACCAGACCGACAGGGCATTGACCAACGGGATCACCGCGGCGATGCCGACGGCGGCCAGGGCGGTGCCGTCCGGGCCGTACAACGCGCCGACGCTGGCAATGCCGATGTAGGTGTTCTGACGGATCGCGCCCTGGATGACGCTAGTATAGGCCGGCGCGGCAATCCCGGTCGCCCGTCGCAGTAAGACCAACCCCACCGTAACCAGGATCACCGCGCCCGCCATCGCGATCACCATGGGGCCGATCGCGTAGGCCGACAGATCGGTGCCGCCGAGCTTGAGGACGAGCAGGGCCGGCAACAACAGCCAGTAGGTCAGTTGTTCGACCGCGCGCCAGCCGTCATCGGTCAGCGGGCCTAACGAGCGCAGCGCCACGCCCAGCAGGATCAGACCAAACACAGGAATTAAAGCAAGGACTGTCGAGTTGGTCACGAACACATCCTGACAAGTGTTGGGATGACTGCTGCGGGGGTGTTTAAATTTTGTTAACCTTGTAAGGCTATTCTTTTTCTGTGGCATTCTTCGTCGTGATACACAGTACCGTACCAACGAGGCGCCTTTGTACAGCATAGCCAAGGTGAAGGCCGTCAGCCTTCGCGTCTACATGTTGATCGGCCTTGTGCTGGCATCGTGGCTGCCGCTCGGTGTGTTTGCCTACTGGGCCTATTCCACGGTCGCCGAGCGCGAGGTGGCGGCGGTGCGCGAACAGCACGTGACGCTGGCCAGGCAACTTACCCTCAGCCTCGATCGGTACGCCAGGGATGTCGAGTCGACGTTCCGTATCGTCGGACAGCAAATGACCATCGCTTTAGCGCAGGATGCCGAAGGGCCGGTGTTGCGGCAGTTTGGGTATGCGCCGCTTCGCGAGTTGCTGTGGAACGTCGGATTCCGCCGACTTTGTATCATCGATCGAGACGTGACCGTGGTCGCCGATCGCTGCCTGTCCAGCCGGGACGTCACGGCGGTCATGCCCATGGCCAGTTACGCCGTCACTACGGAATTGCTGGATAAGGCCGAGAACGACGCCAGCATGGTGGCATGGACCGGGGTTGCCGCTGGAACCGACGGCATGCCCGCGCTGTTCCTGGTGCAGGCGATCGGACACGAGCGCTATGTCTTGGGAGAACTCGGCACCGGCTACATCATCGAGGCTCAAAACCGGATTCAATTCCGCAAGACCGGCCATGCCGCCGTCGTCGACCGGAGCGGCCGATTGCTCGCCCATCCGAAACCCGAATGGGTGGCCGAACGCAAGGACATCTCGGTATTAAAACCGATCAAGGCGATGATGGCGGGAGAAAGCGGCACCATCGAGTTTTTCTCGCCGGCCACGAAGCAGGACATGATGGCCGCGTATACCGTGGTGCCATCAACCGGTTGGGGCGTGATGGTGCCCCAAGTCGCCGCCGAAGTTCAGGAAGGCGCACAAGGTGTGCTGTCGGTAGGAATCATTCTCGGCCTCGCCACCATGGCGGCGACCGGCGCACTGATTTGGTGGGCATCAAGGCGTATCGAGGCAGGCGTCCAGCCGATCATCCAGGCGGCGCAGCGTATTTCCAAGGGAAATCTCAGCGCCCGCATTTCGACATTGCCGGGCTTCATCCCCGCCGAGCAACGGCACATCGCCCGCGCCTTCAACCGCATGGCCACACGGCTCGAGCGGGCGATCACGCGGCAGGTGATGATGCACGAGGAGGCCCAGCAGGCTGAAGCCCATGATCGCGCCAAGAGCGAGCTTATGGCTCACGTCAGCCACGAGTTCCGGACCCCGTTGAACGCGATCATTGGATTTTCCGAGGTCATGTCCCGTGAGATGTTCGGGGCGATCGAAAATCGGCGCTACATCGAATACGCGACCACCATCCGGCAAAGCGGCGAGCACCTGCTTGATCTCGTGAACGATGTTCTGGAGATTTCACGCAGCGATCTTGAGAAAAAGCCGCTGGAACTGGAATGGATCGATCTCGCCGCGCTGACCCGCGAAGCGGTTGCGCTGGTGAGCGCCGCCCATGAACGCAACAGCCACGTGCGACACTTGGCCGTGGCGCCCAATCTTCCGCGCGTGCATGTGGACGAGCGGTTGTTCCGTCAGATCTTGATCAATCTCCTGGACAACGCGGAGAAATACACGCCCGACGGCGGCCGGGTCGACGTTGATCTGGCACTGACAGTAGAAGGGACGGTCACGATCAGCGTGGCCGATAACGGCATCGGCATGTCGCCCGAGGGCTTGGAAAGCGCCATGGTCCCCTTCGGCCGCGGTACCGATCCGATGGTACGACAGCGTGTCGGCACCGGTCTCGGTCTTTCTGTCGTGGGGAGTATCATTGAGCGGCACGGCGCTGAGATGCGCTTTGATAGTGCAAAGGGCGAAGGAACCACGGTTACCGTCACCGTGCCTGCCAGCATGGTGGACAATGGCCAGGTGCGGGCAGCAGCGGACTGATCAAGCGGGGCGCTTTTTAACTCACATCGCGTCAAGCGCGCCTTGTAAAATCCAAGCGGCGGCGGCGGCGTCGATCGACTTGGCGCGTTTCGCCCGGCTCAGGTCGGCCTCGTCGATCATCGCCCGTTCGACGGCTTGGGTGCTCATCCGCTCGTCCTGAAACACCGTCGGCAGGTTCATGCGCAACAGCATTTCGTCGACCAGATCGCGGGTCGACTGGGCGCGCGGCCCCTCGGTGCCGTCCATGTTGAGCGGCAGTCCGACGACGAATCCACCGACGCCCCGGCTGTCGACGATCTTGGCCAGTTCCGCCATGTCCTGCGAGAACTTGCGCCGCCGGATCACCATCACCGGCGCCGCCACACGCAGCGCCGCGTCGGAGATCGCCACGCCGATGGTCTTGGTGCCGAAATCCAACCCGATGAGGCGCGCGCCGGGCGGCAGCAGGCGAGTCAGGTCGGCGGGGTTGCAGAGGGGCATGGCCGGTGCTAGCTTCCGCGCCTTCGAACGGCGGAGTTCCGCCGTTTTCAAGCTTTTCTGTAACGGTATGGAACGGTCTTAGCCCATGTCGCTCGACAAGGCCACCGTCGCGTCTATCGCGACCCTCGCGCGCCTGCGTGTTCCCGACGATCGGCTGGAGCCGATGGTCGATGAGTTGAACAACATCCTCGGCTGGATCGAGCAGTTGAGCGAGGTCGATACCGACACCGTGGCGCCGTTGGCCAGTGTCACCGGCCATTCCCTGCCGTTGCGCGAGGACGTGGTGACCGATGGCGGCTATCCCGACCGGGTCACCGCTAACGCGCCGGAATCCGTACACGGTTTCTATGCGGTGCCGAAGGTGGTCGAGTGATGGCGAGCCTTCTCGATTTTTCCCTGGTCGATGCCCGGGCGGCGCTCGCGGCGCGCGAGATCTCCAGTGTCGAGCTGACTCGAGCGTATATCGACCAGATGGCGGCGACGGCCGGCCGCAACGCCTACATCACCGCCACGCCGGATAAGGCACTCGCCATGGCCGAGGCATCCGATACCCGCCTCGCCAAGGGTGAGGGCGGGGCGATGGAAGGTCTGCCGATCGCCATCAAGGATCTGTTCTGCACCGAGGGTGTGTTGACCACTGCCGGCTCGCACATCTTGGGCGGTTTCATTCCGCCCTATGAATCGACGGTGTCGTCGAACCTGTGGGCGTCGGGTGCCGTGATGCTAGGGAAAACCAATCTTGACGAGTTCGCCATGGGCTCGGCCAACGTGACGTCTTATTACGGGCCGGTGGAGAACCCGTGGCGGTCAACCGACGCGCCGGACAAGAAGCGGGTGCCCGGCGGATCCTCCGGCGGCTCGGCGGCGGCGGTTGCCGGGCGGGCGGCCTTGGCGGCGACCGGAACCGACACCGGCGGATCGATCCGCCAGCCGGCCAGCTTTTGCGGCATCGTCGGCATGAAGCCGACCTATGGGCGCTGTTCACGCTGGGGCATCGTGGCCTTCGCGTCGTCACTCGATCAGGCGGGACCGATGACCCGCACGGTTAGCGACGCGGCGCTGATGCTCGGTGCCATGGCGGGCCATGATCCCAAGGATTCGACCTCGGCGGCCGAACCGATGGCCGATCTGTCGGCGGCGCTGGGCCAGGACGTCAAGGGCATGCGGATCGGCGTGCCGGCGGAATACCGCATGGATGGCATGCCCCGGGAAATCGATGCTCTGTGGAGCCAGGGCATCCAGTGGCTGCGGGACGCCGGGGCGGAGATTGTCGATATCTCCCTGCCGCACACCAAATACGCGTTGCCGACGTACTACATCATCGCGCCGGCCGAGGCGTCGTCCAATCTGGCGCGCTACGACGGCGTGCGCTACGGCCTGCGGGTCGACGGCGACAGTCTGGCCGAGATGTACGCCAACACGCGCGGCGAGGGCTTCGGTCCCGAGGTACAGCGCCGGATTATGATCGGCACCTACGTGCTATCGGCGGGGTATTACGACGCCTATTACCTGAAGGCTCAGAAGGTGCGGGCGCTGATCCGCCGGGATTTTGATCTGGCGTTCGAGACCGTGGATGCGATCTTGACGCCGACCGCACCATCGGACGCTTTCGCGATTGGCGAGAACGAGGACGACCCGATCAAGATGTACCTGAACGATGTGTTCACCGTGCCGGCGAGCCTTGCCGGGCTGCCGGGAGTTTCCGTGCCGGTGGGGCTGTCGGCGCGTGGTTTGCCGCTTGGCCTGCAGGTGCTTGGCCGGATGTTCGACGAAGGGTCGGTCGTGCGCGCCGGGCGGGCGCTGGAACTGGCCGCGGGCTTCGACGTCTCCGCCGCGGCGCGGGAGGGTTGAGCGATGGCTGGGCCATACCGCATTCAGGGTGAGACGGGCGAGTGGGAGGTCGTGCTTGGTCTTGAGGTGCACGCCCAGGTGACTTCCCACGCCAAGCTGTTTTCCGGCTCATCGACCACCTTCGGGGCCGAGCCGAACACCCAGGTCAGCCTAGTCGACGCGGCAATGCCGGGCATGTTGCCGGTGATCAACCGTGAATGCGTGGAACAGGCCGTGCGCACCGGCCTCGCGTTGCGCGCCAAGATCAACCTGCGCAGCGTGTTCGATCGCAAGAACTACTTCTACGCTGATCTGCCTCAGGGCTATCAGATCAGCCAGTACAAGGACCCGATCGTCGGCGAGGGCGAGATCGTGCTCGACTTGCCGGGCGGGGAGACCAAGACGGTCGGGATCGAGCGGCTGCATCTGGAACAGGACGCCGGCAAATCGCTGCATGATCAGCATCCGACCAAGTCCTACATCGACCTGAACCGCTCCGGCGTGGCGTTGATGGAGATCGTCTCGAAACCGGACCTGCGCTCACCGGAGGAAGCCGCGTTCTACGTCAAGAAACTGCGGTCGATCCTGCGCTACATCGGCACCTGCGACGGCAACATGCAGGAAGGCTCGATGCGGGCCGACATCAACGTCTCGGTGCGCAAGCCGGGCGATCCCTTGGGCACACGTTGCGAGATCAAGAACATGAACTCGGTCCGCTTTATCCAGCAGGCGATCGAGTACGAGGCGCGGCGGCAGATCGAGATCATCGAAGGCGGCGGTTCCATCGACCAGGAAACCCGGCTGTTCGACTCGTCGCGTGGGGAAACCCGGTCGATGCGCTCCAAGGAAGATGCGCACGACTACCGCTATTTCCCCGATCCCGACCTGTTGCCGTTGGAACTCGATCCGTCCCGGGTCGCGGCATTGCAGGCCGGGTTGCCGGAGTTGCCGGACGCCAAGAAGGCCCGGTTCATGGCCGGTTTCAGCTTGTCGTCCTACGACGCGGCGATCTTGGTGGAGGAGCGGGCGACCGCCGATTGGTACGAGGTGTTGGCCAGGGGACGCGACGCCAAGCTGGCGGCGAACTGGATGATTACCGAGCTGTTCGGCGCGCTGAACAAGCCGGGCATCAATCTCGCGGACAGCCCGGTCTCGGCGGATGCCCTCGGCGGGCTGATCGACCTGATCGCCGACGGCACGATCTCCGGCCGCCAGGCCAAGGATGTGTTCGCCGAGATGTTCGAGACCGGCAAGGACGCCGCCGCCATCGTCGAGGAGAAGGGGCTGAAGCAGGTCTCGGACTCGGGCGCCATCGAGGCGTTGATCGACGAGGTTCTGGCCGACAACCCGGACAAGCTGGCCGAATACAAGGCGGGTAAGGACAAGCTGTTCGGCTTTTTCGTCGGCCAGACCATGAAGAAAAGCCAGGGCAAGGCGAACCCGGGCATGGTCAACGAGATGCTGAAAGCCAAGCTGTCGGGCTGAGCGGACGGCGCTGGTCAAGATTTACGCCCGCCGCGCGCATATCGATCGGGTGCGATCGGCGCTTTCGGATGCAATCCACGGTGTGCATCCGTCAACACGACCGATCACATTTCGCTTTGGAAACATTGGTGTGATGGAGTGTGACCACTGGCTACGGTAGTATCGGATCGTTGCAACCATTGGAGTTTCGCGCCCGTGTCAGACCGTATCCCCGCGTCTCGAGCCGCCGTTCTCGCCGCCGTGTTGATCGGAGGGGTGGCCGGTGCCACGATCGGCGGTGCCGTGGCAAGCAACGTCGTCATGCCTACCATCATGCAAGCGGACAAGTCCTTCAAACCGGACGTTGTGACGGTCAAGGTGGGAACGACGATTTCGTTCCTGAACGATGACATCTTTGATCATAATGTCTTTTCCGAAAGCCGAGGCAACGAGTTCGACAGCCGGGTCCAGGGTCCGGGCGAAACCGTTGAGATCACACTCCATACGGCAGGTAATGTACGGATACACTGTCGCATTCACCCGAAAATGACGATGGCCATACGGGTGGAATGACCAAGGGTAGCCGTCTCGGGGATGGCGCGTGTCCATACGCTGGAAATTACTGGGTGCGTTCCTGATCGCTGTGGTGGCGGCGGCGGCCCTGGCGGCCGTTGCGCTCACCGCCACGTGGTCGCTCGGTAATCTGGCGCAGCGGCTTTACGAAGAACCCTTGCAGGCAATCAGCCACGCGCGGTCGGCGCAAACCCACTTCGCGGTCTTGGAGCGCGCCGATACGGCGGCCGAACGGGCGAAACGTTGGGATGAGCTGTTGTCCGATCTCGGTGTGGTCGAGGAGAGGGTGGCCGCCGATCGGCTGAAGCAGCTGATCGGCGGGATTCGGATCGACCTTGAGACATGGCGAACCTTGGCGGAGCGTAACCGCACGGCCGGGACGCCGCAAACGGCGGAAGCGCGCAACCGGGTGGCGGGTGATGTTCAACAGAAATTGGAAATCCTGGTTGAAGCGGCGGCGTCCGGCGGGTTCCGCTTCTGGCTTGAAGCGCAAAGCCTGATTGATCAGACCAAAACCTGGACACTTTCGGTGATTGGCGGAGTGGCCATACTCGCCGTCATCGGCGCGGCGCTCTTGGCCCGCACGATCGTTCGGCCATTGCGTCGCATGGAACGTGCCATGACGCGACTGGCCGGCGGCGACCGGGACATTGCCGTTCCGGATATGGGACGGCGTGACGAGATCGGCACCATGGCGGCGGCGCTCTCGGTTTTTAAGGATGCCATGAACGAGGTGCGTGTCGCCAAGGAACACGCCGAAGCGGCGACCCGTGCCAAGTCTGAGTTCCTGGCCATGATGAGTCACGAGATTCGCACGCCGATGAACGGGATCATCGGCATGACCCGGCTGCTGTTGGACAGTGATCTCGCCGAGCGCGAGCGGGAAACGGCGGAAGTGGTGCTGGAATCCGGCGAAGCGCTGATGGCGATCCTCAACGACATCCTCGACCTGTCAAAGCTGGAATCCGGCCGCTTCGAGTTGGAGGTCGTGGATTTTGACCCGCGCCGTCTGGTCGAAGGATCCGTCGCCTTGATGAACGGCCGGGCGTCGGAGAAACGTCTGCTGCTGCGGGCGACGGTGGACGACGCCGTGCCGGCTTATCTCCTGGGCGATGTCGGCCGCTTGCGTCAGGTGTTGCTAAATTTGGTGGGCAACGCGGTCAAATTCACCGAGGAAGGTTCCGTCACCGTGCGGTTGTCCGCAGCCGAGGCTGGTGTCCTCCTGGAGGTGATCGATACCGGCATCGGCATGGACGCGGCGGCCCAGGCCAAGCTGTTCCGCGAGTTCGAGCAAGCCGACGCATCCATTGCGCGGCGCTACGGCGGGACCGGCCTCGGCTTGTCGATCTCCAAGCGGATCGTCGAGCGCATGGGCGGGGTGATCGAGGTGGAAAGCGCGCCCGGCCACGGCTCGACGTTTCGTGTGCGGCTGCCGCTGTCGGTTGGCGAGGCTCCTGTGGAGGGTGTCACCGCCGATGCGGAAGCAGCGCTGCGACCGCTTCACCTGTTGGTTGCCGAAGACAACCCCGTTAACCAGCGGGTGGCGCGCGGTCTGCTGGAGCGCCGCGGCCACTCGGTCACCCTGGTCGCCAATGGCCGTGAAGCGGTCGACGCGATGGGACGTGCGCGCTTCGATGCGATCCTGATGGACTATCATATGCCGGAGATGGACGGTGTGGCTGCGGCGCGTGCGATCCGCGCGTTGCCGGGTCCCGAAGCCGGCATTCCGATCCTGGCGGTCACGGCGGGTGCCATGGAACATGAGATTCAGGCCTGCCTGGATGCCGGCATGAACGCCGTCGTTGCCAAGCCGATCGACCCGCGCATGCTGTCCCGCGCCCTGGCTCGGGTCGTTCCGACTGTTGGAGAAGACCCTCCGACTCTGGAGACGGATATCGATCTGGATCCGTTCGAGGACGACAATGATCCGGACGACGTGTTGGCACTTCTGGAATCGGGAGAGGACGCGTTCGAACCGGCTATTTACGACCAACTTGCCGCGCAGTTGGGAGAAGAACTGGCTACCGAGTTAGCCGATGACTTCCAGGCGGCCGCACCGGATACGATGGCTGAAATCGACCGCGCCCGATCGAATAAGGACTTAGAGGCTTGGCGTGAGGCGGCGCATGGTTTCAAGAGCGCGGCCGGCACGCTTGGTCTGCGTTCAATCTGGCAGTGCGCGCGGGATGTTGAATTTGCTGCCGCGTCGGGCAATATCGAAGACACAATCAAGGCGAGTGACGCACTAACCATGGCCGTGGATAGAGGGCTTACCCAATTGAGCCGAGATTCTCCATATGAGATCCTCCCAACCCAAAAAGTGTGCCTCGGATCGGT
>JABMNR010000177.1 GCA_013203465.1 Alphaproteobacteria bacterium | reverse complement strand
GAACCCTCGATAGGTTGCCCTATACACGCTTTCCAAGCGTGCGCGATCGACCACTCTGCCACGTCTCCGCAAATGCCGCCTGACCGGTAATTTGGTCGAAGATCAGTCAGCGCCGCTGTCCCTAGTGCGGGAATCTCCCTTTCGCAAGTGATACTGTCGCGTTAGGGTGCGAGAGTTGGTTTGTCGGAAATAAGTACCGTTAGCCCTGAGCCTGTCGAAGGGCGCTTCTCGTCGGAGAGGCGTGGGTCGACAAGCTCACCACTAACGGCATGAGGCGGGACATTTTTATGAATAAGTTTATCTCCATCGCATCTCTCGCGGCCATTGCCATAGCTGCCCCGCTCCCCGCCCAGGACACCGAAAAACCGGAATATCCCAGCCCCAATGCGATAGTCGAACAGGCCGCGCCAGAGGAATGGATCACTATCGCGCCAAGCGACCTGCTGGTCATGGACCTCGCCCCCGATGCAGCGGGAGAGCCGCGCCGGGTGATCATCCAGCTGATGCCGGAACCCTTCTCGCCAGGCTGGATCCGCAATATCCGCAAGCTGGCGGCAGCGCACTGGTGGGATGGCACCAGCATCAACCGGGTGCAGGACAATTATGTCGTGCAATGGGGCGATGCGGGATATGATAATCCGGAGTCCGGAGAGACGGAGCAGAAGGCCTTGCCAGAGGGTTTGGAGACCGTGCCGGAGAGTGAGTATTTATCGAAATTGACTGGGGTTGATGGCGAACGGGCTGACAAAATTGGGTCTGGTCCAATAAATAACTCGAACGAAAACTACAGGAGTGATCCTTATGGAAATACTCTGTTTGGGTTAGGTTGGCCGCTGGGATCAGGTAATTTTAGCCTCTGGCCCGTCCACTGCTACGCCGCCGTAGGCGTAGGCCGCGGCCTCTCCCCCGACACCGGAAGTGGCGCCGAACTCTACACCGTGATCGGCCATGCGCCGCGCCATCTCGACCGGAATATTGCCGTGGTCGGACGGATCATTGAAGGCATCGAGCATCTCTCCAGCCTGCCGCGCGGCGAGGGGCAATTGGGATTCTACGAGGATGCCGGCAAGCGGGCACCGATCATCTCGATCCGGCTCGGTGATGCTTTGCCCGAAGACTCTTCTCCCGCCTTCGAATATCTCTCCACCGAAAGCGAGACCTTCGCCAGATATGCCGACGCCAGAGCCAATCGCCGCGACCCTTTTTTCAATGTGCCCGCAGGCGGTGCGGATATCTGCAATATCCCGGTGCCGGTGAGAAGGGTGAAGGGGGAGTGATTGTGTACCCCGCCGCAGGGCGGGGCCCAGAATATTCCTGAACCCGCGTCCAACACCGCACATCCAGGACTCGCCTGGACCCCGCCCTGCGGCGGGGTACAATTTTGCCTTTCCTACACCGGCCACATTCGATTACTCTAACCCCATGCTCCGTTCCCTGTCCATCTCCCTCGACCGCCAGTTTCCGGCCATTTCCGGACAGAGATTTTTTCCGCTATAGGGGGTGTGACCCTGTGTGACCCAAGCAAGAAAAGCTGCATATTATGAAAATATTTTTTGTTCCCCGCCGAAGGGCGCGAGCGACGAAAGCTTCGGGGAAGCTTTCCAAAGCCGAGCGGCCTAGTCGAGTCCTGTCGGTGCTATTTAACATGTACGTTCAGGAATGTGCTGGACCCCGCCCTGCGGCGGGGCACGGAAATCGCCTTTCCTACATCACTCAAACAAGGTAAATGAGAGTCATGGAAGACAGGCCAGCCTTTATCCCTTCATCCCGGCATTTTGGTACCTTTGCAGGCCAAGCAGGCTTTCTTTTCTTTAACACTGTAAAGTTTGTAAAGTTCGTCGCGGGAAGACCAGCGTGAGAAACCGGTTTCAATCAGTGGGCATCACCTCTTTGGCCATTGCGGCAGCCTGTTTTTCCCTGGCATCGTCGGCACTGGCGCAAGAGGAAACCCCCACCCCAACCCCAGCCGAAATCCTCTCCACTGCTCCCGCCGAACATTGGCTGCCAATCCCGGTCACCGATTTGCTGATCCTCACCCTGCCCGACGCCGCCGATGGCAGCAAACGGCAGGCAGTGATTCAGCTGCTCCCGGCCAGCCTGTCCGGCAGCCATGTCCGCAATGTCCGCAAGCTTTCGCAAACGCGCTGGTGGGACGGCACAAAGATCTACCGCGTGGCCAAGGATTTTGTCACCCAGTTCGGTGGCAATCCCGACGCCAAGACGCTGCCCAAGGGGCTGGAGACCGTGCCCGAGAGCGAGTATTTCAATGCCGCGCTGGGCACCAAGCGCGATGCGGACATGGCAGCGCTGCAGGCAGCGGTCGACTATAGCAACCAATATCAGGGCACTGAAATCCGGCCGCTGATGAAGATGATATATGAAAATACCGGCGCGCAGAAAGTCGGCTTTGGCGGCGGCTGGCCGATTGGCAGCCAGACGATCGGGGGCGAGACGAAATCCTATCCGCTGACCTGTCGCGGGTCGCTGTCGCCCGCCCATTATGATCCGCCGGACACCGGCAGCGGCGCGGAAATGTCAGTGGTCACCGGCGAAGCCGCACGCAGTCTCGATACGACCTTCGGCATGGTCGGCCGGGTGATCGACGGACTCGAACATTTGCAGAATCTGCCGCTGGGCACCGCACCCGGCGGATTCTATGCCGACCCATCCGAACATATCAGGATCGGCTCGATCCGGCTCGCCAGCGAGTTGCCGCTGGCCGAACAGCCGACCTATGAATATCTCGCCAGCTACAGCCCGGCGCTGCTGCAATATATCGAGGCCCATGGCGGCTATGGCAATATCTGCACCGTCTCGGTGCCGATACGAAAAGTTTCAAAATAGCGTAATAATATTACAAGACATCTCGCGCGGCCCGTCATTTGCTGGTAATGCAAAGCCTATAGAAACAGCAGAACAGGAGCCTCCCCATGCGCGTCGGAACCCCCAGGGAAATCAAGAATCACGAATATCGGGTCGGCCTGACCCCCGAATCGGTCCGGGAATTGACCGCCCACGGCCACGAGGTAATGGTCGAGACCGGCGCCGGACACGGCATCGGCGCGGAAGACGCAGAATATATCGCCGCTGGCGCCACGATTACAGCCAGTGCTGCCGACATTTTTGAACAATGCGAAATGGTAGTCAAGGTCAAGGAACCCCAGGCGATCGAACGGGCGATGCTGCGCGAAGGGCAGATCCTGTTCACCTATCTCCACCTCGCGCCGGATGAGCCCCAGACCAAGGGGCTGATCGGAAGCGGCTGCACCGCCATTGCCTATGAGACCGTGACCGACGCCCATGGCCGCCTGCCGCTGCTGGCGCCGATGAGCGAGGTCGCCGGCCGCATGTCAATCCAGGCGGGCGCCCATTGCCTTGAGAAGGCCCAGGGCGGCAACGGCATGCTGCTCGGCGGGGTGCCTGGGGTGGCGGCGGCCTCGGTGGTGATCCTGGGCGGTGGGGTGGTCGGCACCAACGCGGCGCGCATGGCCATGGGGTTGGAGGCCAAGGTCACGATCATGGACAAATCCCTGCACCGGCTGTTCGAGCTCGACATGCAGTTCGGCCCGACCCTGAACACCATCTTTTCGACCCGCGACGCGGTCGAGGAATACGTGCTGCAGGCCGATTTGGTGGTCGGCGCGGTGCTGGTACCGGGGGCGGCGGCGCCGAAATTGGTGACCCGCGAGATGGTCACCAAGATGAAGCGCGGCTCGGTGCTGGTCGACGTGGCGATCGACCAGGGCGGCTGTTTCGAGACCTCAAAACCAACCACCCACGCCGATCCGACCTACATCGTTGACGACGTGGTGCATTATTGCGTCGCCAACATGCCGGGCGGGGTGGCGCGCACCTCGACGTTCGCGCTGAACAACGCGACCCTGCCGTTCACCCTGGCGCTGGCCGACAAGGGGTGGCGTCATGCCCTGGCCGAGGATACGCACCTGAAGGAAGGCCTCAACGTCCATGACGGAAGGGTGACCTACAAGGCGGTGGCGGAGGCTCATGGCCTCAACTACACGCCGGCCGAGGAAGCCATCGGCTTGTGAGAGCAGGCACGCATTAACCCGCATCCCCGGAACAAGTCGGGGGGCGCGGATGCATCGAGTACGGCGGGCTAGAGCCGGATCAGCATCCCTCCGGTCACGGGCGTGATCGGAGGGATGCTGTGAAGCCGTCTCTAACTCCCAATGCTCTTCGATAGCGGCTGTCGTCAGACAGTCTCAACCAACCTCCGCGCAATCACCTGCACATCGGTCGCGGCCATGGATGCGGGATAGACGTCGAGCAGTGATGCTTGCTGGCGGATGGCCTCGGGAACACAAGGATCATAGCGGATCACGCCGGCCAGCGGCGGGCTTTTGCCCAGGAACCCTTCGCAGGCGCGTCGCAATGCCTCGTAGGTTTTTATGCCATCGCGCAGGCTGTCCGCCGCATTGACGACGATTCGCACATCCGAGGCCGGGCGGCCTGCCAACGCCACCTTGAGAGAGACGTAGGTGTCGACGATCGAGGTCGGATCGGCGTTGATCAACAACAGCACGACCCCCGCGTTGCCGGTCATCTTGCGCACGATGCGGCCGACGCCGGCGCCGGTGTCCAAAATCATATGGTCGTAACGTTGCGCGGTGTCGGCCAGTGTGCGACCGAGAGCGTTAAGCTCCTTGGCCGGCAGTTTGGCGAGCCACCCGATCCCCGATCGGCCGGCGACCACGTCGAACAGATCGTCGCCATACGCGAGCGCGACGTCCTTCAGCGTATGCTGTCCGGTGAGCACATCGGCGATATCGTGGGCCGGGTTCAGACCGAGCTGGACATCCACGTTCGCGAGCCGCAGATCGGCGTCGAACAGCAGGACATTCCTGTGCTGGAGGGCCAGGGCGTGGCTCAAGCTGATCGAGAACCAAGTTTTCCCCACCCCGCCCTTGCCGGCGGCCACGGCGATGATCCGGTTGCTGGTGAGCGGCGTTGAGGCGTGTAGCGTGGCCTCGAGCGCGTTCGGGTTGCGCTCGTCCGTGTCGTGTGCGTCGTCCTGAAGGACGACGGGTGGTTCAAGGTCGGGCGTGTCGGCACCGCGATCAGCGCTTGTCGAGCAATAGCGAAATGCGCGATCGCTATGGAGAGCGATGTGAGTGGCGGTTTCGTCAAGCATTTTGCTTGTCCTCCTTCGTTTCTCGAACGAGTAGCGCTCTATTCAAGAGCGGCAAAGAGGACAGAACAACGCACCGACGCCATAGATACTTATGGTATCGTGTCTGCATATCCCCTTCTCCCAAATATAGTTAACAATAATTTACCGTATTTAGCAAGAAATATAAGGCAGAAAATACGCTAAATTGCAGCTATTTCGAGGCAATATTCGCCCTTCTATCCGGCGATCGGCGCGGCCTTGACGCTTAGAGCAGATTCACGAGAGCAATCAGAGCCCGAGCCGGTCCTTGAGCTTGGCGAGGGTGGTCGCGGCGATCAGCAGAGGGGTGCGTAGCGGACCGCCGGGGAAGGCGCGGTGGCGGACCTGCTCCAACAGCGTGAACCGGCTGCCGTCACCGGCGATCGCCTCGGCGATCAACTTGCCGGCGAGTCCCGTCAGCGCGACGCCTTGGCCGGAGAAACCCTGAGCGTAGTAGAGGCGCCGACCACACCGCCCCAGGTCGGGGAGCCGATTGACCGTGATGCCGATCAGCCCGCCCCAGACATGCTCGACGCGAATGCCGCCGAGGGCCGGGAACACCCGGCGGATGCGTTTGCCGAGCCAGCGCCGCAGCCCCAGGGGCGTGGTGGCGGAATAGCTCGCACCGGCCCCGAACAGCAGCCGGCCGTCGGCGGTCAGGCGGAAATAGTCGAGCGCCAGGTTACCGTCGGCGACGGCGACATCCTGTTTGAAGAGCGTGTCGGCGACGTCCGGGTCGATCGGCTCGGTCACGCCAACGAAGGAGGCCACCGGCATGACCCGTCGGCGCAGCGACGGCACCAATCCGCCGAGATAGGCGTTGCCGGCCAGCACCACATGCTCGGCCTCCACCATGCCCCGTGCGGTGCGCACGGTCGCCCGGTCCGGGCCGTGGTCGATCGCGGTGACAGCCGAACGTTCAAACAGGCGGATACCCAGAAACGCCGCCACGCCGGCGAGTCCGCGCAGATAGGCCAACGGGTGAAGCTGGCCGCTTTCCGGATCGAGCATACCGCCGACATAGCGATCGGTGGCCAGGACCTCGGCCCGCATCGCATCGCCGCCGATCACCCTACAGCGGTCGTAGCCGAAGTCGGCGTAGGCGCGGGCGGTGGCGCGCAGATTGCGCAATTGACGCTGGGTGACGGCGGCGTGGAAATACCCCCAACGCAGATCGCAGTCGATCTTGTGCCGCCGCACCCGTTCCTCGATCAGATCGATGGCCTCCCGCCCGAGGTTCCACACCGCGCGGGCGTCCTCGGCGCCGACCGCGCGGATCAGTGTGTCGGTCGAGGCGCTGAAGCCTTGGACGATCTGGCCGCCATTGCGACCGGAGGCGCCATGACCGATGGCTTCGGCCTCCAGCAACACCACCTCGATCCCGCGCTCGGCCAGCTCCAACGCCGTCGCTACCCCGCACAACCCGCCGCCAACCACGCAAACCTGGGCGCGTATCGTGCCTTCCAGGCTGGGGCGAGGCGGCTCGGGCTCGATCGATGCGTGGTACCAGGTGAGCGGAGCGGTGGTGAGCGCGTGGGCCACGAGATCAGGCCGTGTTGAGGTACCAGCGCCATTCCAGCGGCGTGACCTCGGCCTCGAAATCCCGTCGTTCGGCTTCCTTGACCGCGTGGAAGACATGGCGGAAATCCGCACCGAGCCAATCGCCGATGAACGGGCTTTCTTGGAACAGATCGAGAGCCTCGGCCCAGGTCTTGGGCACGGTCGGCGTCTGGCTTTCATAGGCGTTGCCGTCGACCGGCGGTGGCGCCTCGGCCTTGGTCTCGATGCCGTGCAGCATGGCGGCCAGGATGGCGGCGGTCGCCAGATAGGGGTTGGCGTCGGCGCCGGCCACCCGATGTTCGATCCGGGTCGCTTCGATCGGGCCAGCCGGGACGCGAAAGGCGCAGGTGCGGTTGTTGTAGCCCCAGCAAGCCGATAGCGGCACGTAGGCTTCCGGGCGGATCCGGCGGTAGGCATTGGCGGTCGGCGCGAACAGCGCCATGCACTCGTTCATGGTGCTGGCCAAGCCGCCGACCGCATGGGCCAGGGCCGGTGTGCCGTGGAAAGCGCCAGCGGGGTCGGCGAAGATGTTGCGGCCCTCGGCGTCCAGTACGCTGACATGGACGTGCAGGCCGTTGCCGGTCTCCTCGCTGAACGGTTTGGCCATGAAGGTCGCGTTCATGCCGTTGGCCCGCGCCACGCCCTTGACCGCCCGTTTCAACAGCACGGCGTGATCGGCGGCGGCCACCGGATCGGCCTCGTGGGTCAGGTTGATCTCGAACTGTCCGGGCGCGTATTCCGCCGACGCCGTCATCGCCGGAATGCCCTGCAGCCGGCAGGCGTTGGCGATCCCATCCAGCACCGCCTCGAAATCATCCAACTCGTCCAGGCCATAGACCTGGGTGGTCGCCTGGCGGGCGCCGGTCACCGGTGAGACCGCCGGGATCGGCGGGGCATGATCGTCACGCAGACGGTCGATCAGATAAAACTCCAACTCCAGCGCCACCACCGGCGTCAAACCGCGCGCGCGATAACCCTCGGCGACGCGTTGCAGCACCACGCGTGGATCGGCGAAGAACGGTGTGCCGTCCGGCTCGGTCATGGTCAGCAACACCTGGGCCGACGGCCGGCCGGTCCAGGGTACGGGCACCAGGGTGCCGGGCACCGGCCAGCACGGGTAGTCGGCGTCGCCGGTCTCCCAGACCAAGCCGCTGGCCGAGACCGAATCGCCCGTCACGTCGGTGCAGAATACCGACGCCGGGAACGCCGCGCCCTGCTCGAACACACTGGTCAGCTGCTCGCGGCCCAGCCGCTTGCCGCGCACCACGCCGGACAAATCCGGCAACAGCACATCGACGGTGGCGATATCCGGATGCTCGGCCAGGAACGTCTTGGCGCGCTGGATATCGGGGCGGGGCGAGGCAGTCGGCGCCACGGCGGGCATAAGGAGGTCCGATGGTGATGTGACGGGTTGATGACGCCACGCTCTTACCATGCCCGTGCGGCTTTCGGGAGAGGCGCCGTTGCCGGATTGTCGAGTGTCCTGTATCTGAATTGTTCCGTATCGCGAGGCCCCATGACCATCGATCTGAAATCCTGGATCGAAGAACGCCGGATCACCGAAGTCGAGTGTCTGGTGTCCGACCTTTCCGGCATCGCGCGTGGCAAGATCCTGCCGGCGCAGAAATTCCTGCGGGCGATAGGCGAGCAGGGCCTGCGGTTGCCGGAGTCGATTTTCGGCCAGACGGTGACCGGCGAGTACATCGAGGAACGCGATCTCGATCCGCGCGCCAGCGATGTCTTCCTGCGACCGGTGCCTGAGTCCATCCGCATGGTGCCTTGGTACACCGAGCCGACGGCCCAGGTGATCAACGACGCCTTCTACTTCGACGGCAGGCCGGTGGATGTGGCGGCGCGGGCGGTGCTCAAGCGTGTGCTCGATCTTTACGCCGACAAGGGATGGCGGCCGGTGGTGGCGCCGGAGCTGGAGTTCTTTCTGGTCAAGGTCAACACGGATCCCGACTACCCGTTGGAGCCGCCGGTCGGCCGCTCGGGCCGGCCCGAGACCGCGCGTCAGGCCTATGGCATCGACGCGGTCAACGAGTTCGATCCGTTGTTCGAGGATGTCTATGACTATTGCGAGGCGCAGAACATCGACGTCGACACGCTGACCCACGAGTCGGGGGCGGCGCAGATGGAGATGAATTTCAACCACGGCAATGCCATGGAATTGGCGGACCAGACCTTCCTGTTCAAACGCACGCTGCGTCAGGCGGCCCTGGGTCACAACGTCTATGCCACCTTCATGGCCAAGCCGATGCAGGACGAGCCGGGCAGCTCGATGCACATCCACCAATCGGTGGTCGACGTTGAGACCGGGCGCAATCTGTTCGCCGCCGCGGACGGGACAAATACCGAGTTCTTCCTGCATTACATTGGCGGCTTGCAGAAATACCTCTGGGCGGCGATGCCGCTGATGGCGCCGTATGTGAATTCCTATCGTCGGCTGGTGCCGGACTCGGACGCGCCGGTGAACGCCCACTGGGGGATCGACAACCGCACGACCGGCTTCCGCGTGCCGGTGTCCAGCCCCGAGGGGCGGCGGGTCGAGAACCGGGTGCCGGGCGCCGATGCCAACCCGTATCTGGCGTTCGCCGCCTCGCTCGCGTGCGGGTATCTCGGGGTAATGGAGAAGATCGAGCCGTCCAAGCCGGTCGAGGGCAGCGCCTACCAACTCGCGGCTAATCTGCCGCGCCATCTGGAGGACGCGCTGCGGCGTCTGAACCGTACGAAGCCGCTCAAGGACATGCTCGGCCAGCGGTTCGTGAACGTACTCACCCAGGTCAAGGAAGAGGAATCCCGCGCCTATCGAAAAGTGATCAGCGCCTGGGAGCGGGAATTTCTGTTGCTGAACGTCTGAAACGCCGCACTCGGGTTACGCGGTGTTCGGAGAAGAGTGCGCCGCGGTTACTGGACAATCTTGGACAACGTGCGTTCGATGTCGTCTGCTATCGCCCCGGTTCGTAGCGCCAAGGACCGGGCGGCGTCGGAAGCCTTGGCATAGCCGCCGTCGGCGTCGACACTCCGGACCAATTCGAGCAAGGCCTCGATCGCCATGATGTTGACTTCTTGGCTGATCCGTTCGACGGGGTCGGTCGCCGGGATGGTCTCGAGGATGAGGTCGGGACTTGGATACTCGATCATGGCATGCCTCTGTGGCTGCGGGCCCTTAGCTGGTCCATGGCATTTTATAAGCGCGGAGTTTTAAGATTAAGTTAACGAGAATACGAACGAGGCGTTTTGATGACCGCTGCCGCTCCATCCGATGCTATCGACACCGCCGCCTACCGGGTGCGCGATGCCGCCCATCATTGGCATCCGTTCAGCGATACCAAGGCGCTGGCCGCCGAGGGTGTGCGGGTCATCGTCCGGGCCGAGGGATCGACGTTGTGGGATTCCGAGGGCAATGAAATCCTCGACGGCATGGCCGGGTTGTGGTGCGTCAACGTTGGCTATGGCCGGTCGGAGTTGGCCGAGGTGGCCGCCGCGCAGATGCGCGAGCTGTCCTATTACAACACCTTCTTCAAGACCACGTCGGTGCCGGCCACCGATCTGGCGGCCAAGCTGGCCGAGTTGACGCCGGCGGGCTTGAACCGTGTGTTTTTCACCAACTCCGGCTCCGAGGCGAACGACACCATCGTGCGCATGGTGCGGCATTTCTGGCAGGTCGCCGGCAAGCCCGGGAAAAAGATCATCATCAGTCGGGAGTACGCCTATCATGGCTCGACCATGGTCGCGGCGAGCCTCGGCGGTATGAGCGCCATGCACGATCAGGTCGACATGCCGCTGCCGGATTTCGAGCATATCCGGCCGCCGTATTTCCTGCGCGACGGCGGCAACATGACCCCGGATGACTTCGGCATCGCCGCCGCCCAGGCGCTGGATGAGCGGATCAACGAGGTGGGCGCCGACCGGGTCGCCGCCTTCATCGCCGAGCCGATCCAAGGTTCCGGCGGCGTAATCGTGCCGCCGGCGAGCTATTTTCCCGAGATTCAGCGAATCTGCCGCGAGCACGATATCCTGTTCATCGTCGACGAGGTGATCTGCGGCTTCGGGCGCACCGGGGCGTGGTTCGGCTCGGAGACCTTCGGCCTCGCGCCCGACATGATGACCCTCGCCAAGGGACTGTCGTCCGGCTACGCGCCGATCGCGGCGGTGATGGTCGGTGACCGGGTGGCCGAGACCCTGATCGAGCGCGGCGGCGAGTTTTTTCATGGCTTTACCTACTCGGGGCATCCGATGGCCTGCGCCGTGGCGCTGGCGAATTTGGCAATCATCGAACGCGAGGGGCTGGTCGACCGGGCGGCCACCGATGTGGGCCCTTACCTGCAGGAAGGATTGCGCTCCTTGGCGGATCACCCGCTGGTCGGTGAGGTGCGGGGCGTCGGTATGATCGGCGCCATCGAGCTGGTGCGCGACAAGGATGGCCCGATCTTTTTCCAGCCGGAGGGTGCGGCTGGCATCCGGTGCCGCGATCATTTCATTCGTAACAACGTGATCATGCGGGCGGTGCGTGACACCATGGTGGTCGCGCCGCCGCTGGTGATCAGTCGAGCCGAGATCGATCGCTTGATCGACACCGCGCGAGTGTGCCTCGACCTTACCCAACGCGACCTAGGCCTATGACGAGGCACGAGTTTTCATATCTCTTGCATTAAATTCTCATACCTCTTGCATTAAATAGTTAAAATATTCATAATATTTGGCGGAGGAGGACGTCGCGATGGCAATTGCCGCAGCAGCGCCCACATCATCGTTGCTATCCAGCTTGAGCGCCCCTGTTGGCGGCGTGGCACTAGGATTGAGTGGAGCGGGCGCCCTTGGCAGCGGCTTGCGCGCCGGCATCAGTCTGGTTAATGGCGCCGAAAAGTCGGCCGCCGAAGTTCAGGAAGCACGTGAAGCCGCCGCCGAGGCGATCCGCGAAGCGGTCGAGGAAAGATCTCGCGAGACCGCGCGGGCTCAGCAACGCATCGTCAATAACACCGCATCCAGCGATCTGAGCGGCGCACAGGGCGAAGACGAACTGGCGAACGATAACTTTGCTCGTGAGGCGGTGAACGCCGCCGTTGCGGCTGCCGAATCCGGGCAACCGACGGAACGTGGCGCGTTCGTCGACGTATCCATCTGATTTTTTGACTTTTGGTGAGGGCGGCTGCGGTCAGCGTGAGTTGGTCAGCGCCGTAAGGGCGTCCGCCGTGGCGTGATCGTCCCACTGTAGAGCGCCGATGCCCGTGCCGCACCCAGAACCGGTGGGGCCAGCGCGTCGCATTTCACCAAGACCACCGCATCGGGCAACGGGTTCTCCGAATCGCCGTGCTGGCCGATTCAGACGCGCCGCGCCAACGCACGCCGTGCAAAAAAAGCGATGGGAGCGCTGATTGTACGAAATCCATCCATGGCGTGACGTTGACTTGAGCGAAAGTGAGTGTCTTGATCCCTGACGATCGTTTTGAGCGGATCCGCGCCATGGATGTCTCGCCATGCGACGGGCCGCCGACAGCAGCAGGGGGTTGCCATGTCACTCAATCGCTCGCTCCGGCCGTCACGCCGGTCGTTCCTCGCCGGTACCGGGGCCGTGGCCGCCGGGCTGACCGTCTCGCCGAAATGGGGTTGGGGCGCCGAGGCCAAGGCGCTGAACTTCTACAATTGGGATACCTATATCGGCGAGACCACGCTTGACGATTTCAAGGGGGCGACCGGCATTGAGGTCACCATGGACCTGTTCGCCGACAACGCCGAGCTGTTCGCCAAGCTGAGAGGCGGCAACCCAGGCTACGACGTGATCGTGCCGTCCAACGATTATGTCGAACGCATGGTCGCGGCGAAGCTGCTGACCAAGCTCGACCACGCCAAGATCCCCAATCTGAAGAACGTTGCCCCGGTGCATATGAACCCGGCGTTCGATCCGGGGCGCGTCCACTCGGTGCCGTATATGTGGGGAACGATCGGCATCGGCTACCGCAAGAGCCGGGTCGACGGTGTGCCCGATAGCTGGAAGTGGCTGTACGACAGCAATAAATACGCCGGCAAGGTGGCGTTGCTGGCCGAGCCGACGACGGTGATTCAGATCGCCGCCAAGTACCTCGGCAACTCGATGAACGTGACCGACCCGGCGAAGCTGGAGGCGGCGGCCAATCTGATCATCAAGCAAAAGCCCAACATCCGTGTGTTCGCCGAGGACAACGGCCAGGACTTGCTGCTATCGGGCGAGGTCGATCTGACCCAGGAGTGGAACGGCGACATCCTACAGGTGATGGCGGAAGATCCGGACATCTCCTACGTGGTGCCGAAGGAGGGCGGGCTGCTTTGGGAGGATACGCTGGCGATTCCGGTCGGCGCGCCGCATCCGAACAATGCCCATGCCTTTATCAACTACATCCTTGACGCCAAGGTCGGCGCCGACATCGCCAATTTCATCCAGTACGCCACGCCCAACGCGGCGGCGCGAGCGCTGATGGGCAAGGACTACAGCGAGAACCCGGCGATCTTCCCACCGACCTCGGTGGTGGAAAGCAGCGAGGTGGCGATCTATCAGGGACCCGAGTACAGCCAACTGATCGATCGGCTCTGGACCCGCATCAACGCCGCCTGACCGTCGGCGCGCAACGACAGGCCGGGCATTCCCATGGACCCTTGGTGGCGGCATCCCTTGGTGTTCTGGGTGCTTGGCCTGCCGCCGACGGCATGGCTGCTCGGCTTCTTCCTGATTCCGCTCGGTATCGTCTGGCTGTTCAGCTTCGCCGAGTTGCGGGGCGTCATCGGCATGGAGGTCACCGGTACGCTGGCGAACTATGCCCGCGCGCTCGACCCGCTGTATCTGGAGATCTTCGGCAAGTCGTTCCTGTTCGCGGGGATGACCACCGTGGTGTCGCTGGTGGCAGGGTTTCCCGTGGCGATGGCGATCGTGTTCGCCAGCCCGCGCTGGCGGCCGGTGCTGCTGCTGCTGGTGATCCTGCCGTTCTGGACCAATCTGCTGATCCGTACCTATGCGTTGATCGCGGTGCTGCGTATCCGGGGGTTCGTTAACTTCTCGCTCGAATGGCTGTGGGAACGCGGCGATTGGGGGTTGGCGCTGATCGGCTTACCGGGGGTGCTGGGCGACCGGTTCGAGCCGTTGGAGCTGCTCTACAACAACACCGCGGTGGTGATCGGGCTGGTCTACGTGCACCTGCCGTTCATGGTGTTGCCGCTCTATGCCGCGCTTGAACGGCTCGACCGGTCGCTGATCGAGGCGGCACTGGATCTGGGCGCCTCGCAGTGGACGGCGTTCCGTACCGTGATCGTCCCGCTGGCCTTCCCGGGGATCGTCTCGGGCGCGATCCTGGTGTTCATTCCGGCCTTGGGCTCGTTCCTGACACCCGATCTGTTGGGCGGTACCGACAGCCAGATGATCGCCAACGTGATCGAGCGGCAGTTCAAGGGTGCGAACGACTGGCCGTTCGGCGCGGCGTTGTCGTTTCTGTTGATGTATCTCACCTTCGGCGCCCTGGCGCTGCGGGCGGTGCTGTCACGCGGGCGGTCCGCGATGGACGCGGGGTAGGGTGATGGCACGCGCTCCGATCGGCCCGCTCGACTACACCCGGCGCACCTGGATGCGGCTGACCCTGTTGGCGACCTTCGTGTTTCTCTACGCACCGATCGCCACCTTGATCGCCTTCAGCTTCAACGACAGCCGCCGCAACATCGTGTGGCGTGGTTTCACGCTGAAATATTATGAGCAGGCGCTGGACAACGAGGATTTGATCGAGGCGTTCGTCAATTCACTGACCATCGCCTTCGCCTCGACGCTCATTGCCACGGTGTTGGGCACGCTGGTGGCGGTGTTGCTGTGGCGGTTCCGGTTTCCCGGCAAGGTCGGCTACGAGGGCGCGATGGCCCTGCCGATCGTGATCCCCGAGATTTGCATGGGGGTCGCGATGATGGCGTTCTTCGCGCGGATCGGCTGGCCGAGCGATATGGTGTGGCCGTTCTCGCTGTCGGCCATCACCATCGCCCATGTGTCGTTCAGCTTCCCCTTTGTCGCGGTGGTGGTGCGGGCGCGGCTGGAGGGCTTCAACCGCGAGCTGGCCGAAGCCGCGCAGGATTTGGGCGCGACGGAGTGGCAGGTGTTCCGTGACGTGCTGATCCCGTTCATGGGGCCGGGGTTGGTGGCGGGAGCGCTGTTGGCGTTTACCCTGTCGCTCGACGATTTCGTGATCACCTTCTTCACCTCGGGGCCGAACACCGTGACCTTCCCGGTAAAAGTCTATTCGATGGTGCGGTTCTCGGTGACACCGGAGGTCAACGCCGCCTCGACCGTGTTGATCGTCTTGACCGTGGCACTGACGGTGACGGCGCTGTGGCTGCAGCACCGAACGCGCATCAAGACGGCGGAGACCGCTGGATGAGCACGGAAGACCCGATCATCGAAATCCGTGGTTTGACCAAGCGGTATGGGTCGTTGGCGGCGGTCGACGCGGTCGATCTGGACATTCGCCGCGGTGAGTTCTTCGCGCTGCTGGGTCCATCCGGCTGCGGCAAGACCACGCTGTTGCGCATGATCGCCGGGTTGGAGATGCCGACTGGCGGGACCATCCGTCTTGAAGGCAACGATGTCTCGGCGGTGCCGGTCAACAAACGACCGGTCAACATGGTGTTCCAGTCCTACGCCGTGTTTCCGCACATGTCGGTGTTGGACAATGTAGGCTACGGCTTGCGCATCGCCGGTGTCACGCGCGAGGAAACCCGCCACCGGGCCGAGGAGGCGTTGGCGTTGGTCAAGCTCGCGGGGTATGGCGCCCGGCGCCCGGATCAGCTGTCCGGCGGCCAGCGCCAGCGTGTCGCGCTGGCCCGCGCGCTGGTCAAGCAGCCCAAGGTGCTGCTGCTGGACGAACCGCTGTCGGCGCTCGACGCCAAGTTGCGGGAACAGATGCGGCTTGAACTCGTCAACCTGCAGGACAGCGTCGGCATTACTTTCGTCATCGTCACCCACGATCAGTCCGAGGCGCTGAGCATGGCCGACCGCATCGCCGTCATGGACGCCGGGCAGGTGCGGCAGGTGGCGCCGCCCGCCGAACTCTACGAATTCCCGGCCAACCGGTTCGTGGCCGATTTCATCGGCTCGGTGAATTTGATCGAAGGGCAGGTCGAGAGCTGCGACGCCGGCATCGTGACCTTGTCGTGCCCGGATTTGCCGGCGCCCGTGGTGATCCGGCAGCAGGTGACCTACGCCACCGGCACGACCGCCTGGCTTGCCCTGAGGCCCGAGAAGATCGATATCACCCATGAGCCGGATGGCGACGGCACCAGCAACCTTGCGCATGGCGTGGTCGAGGAGATCACCTACCTCGGCGAGACATCCGTCTACCATGTGCGTGTTGCGCCGGATGTGCCGCTGATCAAGGTGTCGAGCGCCAATCTAGACCGGGTGACGCGCCGGCGTTTCACGTGGGGCGATAACGTGCATCTGTCCTGGACCTCGGAGTGCGGCGTGGTGCTCGATCGGTGAGCGTGGCGGAAACCATCGAGCAGGCGGGTGGCCGAACTCTTTGGCTTGACCGGCCCGGCGGGATACGGCTGCGGATGGCGGTGTTCGGAGAGCCGGGGCCGCGGGGCTGGTGTGCGTTCCTGCCGGGTTATACCGAGTTCATCGAGAAGAACCTGGAGACGGTGGCCGATCTGCGGGCGCGCGGTTTCGCGGTTGTTACCCACGACTGGCGCGGACAGGGACTGTCCAGCCGGTTGCTCGCCGATCGCCACAAGGGCCATGTGCTGCGGATGGAGGATCACCGGGACGACGCGTTGGCGGTGCTGCAGCACGCCGGCGCGCTCGATCGGGGGCCGATGGTCGTTGTCGGCCATTCGATGGGCGGGCACCTGACTCTGCGGCTGTTGATGCACCGGCAAGGGATCGCCCGTGCGGCCGTGCTGTCGGCGCCGATGATCGACATCACCCGCATCGGCCTGCCGCGCCCCCTGGTCCATGCTCTGGTGGAGGGGTTGGGCGCGGTCGGCTTTCAGGACCGATATGTCTTCGGCGGCAAAGGGTACGGCCCGAAGCGGCGGCGGTTCGAGGGTAACCGGCTGACCCGAGATCCCGAACGGTTCGAGCGCATGCACCGGCTGATCGATGCGCAGTCGGATCTGGTAATCACCGACCCCACCTTCGGTTGGGTTCGGGCGGCGTTTCGCTCGATCCGCTACGTCACGGCGCCCGGGCGGCTCGAAGCGGTGCCAACCCCGACCCTCATCGCCAAGGCGGGGCGGGAGGTGATCGTCGCGAACCCCGCCATCGATGAAGCCATCCAGCGCTTGCCCCGGGCGACGTTGGTCGTCTTGCCGGAAGCCGAGCACGAAATCCTGCGCGAGACCGACGCCATTCGTGCCGCGTTCTGGCGCGCCGTTGACGACTTCCTGGCTGCGCTGCCTGCTGGGTAGCCTCCATTCGTGCCGCGGCGGCGCGATGCTGGGTCGCCACGCGCGGGTTTTCAACCGGCCGCGGCCACCGTACCATCGCGCTTCCCGGTGCCAGGAGGTCCCATGCTCTGGATCGAACGTGTGCTCGCGGCGATGGCCAATTTCATCGCCATCGACCTGATGAAGCTCGACAGCACCGATGTGGAACGGGCCCGCGCTCGCGAGTTTGGCGACCAGCTGAGCCCCGACGCGATCGAGCGGCCGGGCGGGGACAACCGGCAGGTCGTGGTGCGCTTCGGCCGCTAACGGATGCGCCTCTCCTTTTTTAGAGACTGACCGCTTTTAAAGACTGACTGCGCCGAGCATCGCTCCCAGCGTGCCGAACCCGAGCACCACCGCCCAGGGTGGCACCTTCCACACCGCCAGCAGCACATAAGCCGCGAGCGCCGCCGGGATATCCGCCGGTCCTTGGATGGCGGCGGTAATCACCGGGTCATAAAGCGCGGCGACCAGCAATCCCACAACCGCCGCGTTGATCCCGGTGAGCGCCGAACGCGCGGCGGGCCAACCGCGCAGCTTGTCCCAGAACGGCGAGACGCCGAACAGCAACAGCGCCGCCGGCACGAAAATCGCCAGCAAGGCCAGCACCCCGCCTAACACCCCGCCTGGAGGAGTGTCGGCCGCCGTGCCGAGGAAGGCGACGAAGGTGAACAGCGGTCCGGGCACCGCCTGCGCCATGCCGTAGCCGGCCAGGAACGTATCGGCGCCTATCAACCCGGCTCGGACCGTCTCGACCTCCAGCAATGGCAGCACCACATGCCCGCCGCCGAACACCAGCGATCCGGCGCGGTAGGCGGCGTTGACCATGCGCAGACCTTCGGGCACCGCGAGGACCGCCGGCAACGCCAGCAGGATCGCGAACAGCGCCAGCATCGCCACCGCCAACGGTACCGGCACCCGCAGCGAAACCGGCCCGCTTGGTGCCGTGGTCGCCGTGCCGCGACAGAACGCCAGGCCCGCCGCCGCGCCGCAAGCGATCGCCCCCAGCTGGCCCTGTACCCCGGGCAACAGGATCGCCAGCGCCGCCGCCGCCGCCAGGATCGACGCGCGCACGCGGTCCGGCGCCAGCGCGACCGCCATTTGCCGCACCGCCTGGGCGACCACCGCCACCGCCACCAGCTTCAGTCCGTGCAAGGTGGCACTGGCCGCCGGGCTGTCACCGCCGACCGCGAGCACCCCCCAGGCCGCCAGGATCATCAACACCGCCGAAGGCAGGGTGAAGGCCGCCCAGGCCGCCGCCGCGCCGAGCGGCCCGGCCCGCCGCGCGCCAAGGCCGAGCCCGACCTGGCTGGAGGCGGGGCCCGGCAGGAACTGACACAAGGCGACCAGATCGGCGAACGCGGCGTCGTTGAGCCAGCGGCGCCGATCGACGAACTCGGCACGAAAATAGCCGATATGCGCCACCGGCCCGCCGAACGCGGTCAGCCCGAGCTTGAGGAACGCCGCGAACACCTCGCCGACGGATCCACTCTCCGTCTCGCCACCACGGCTCATCCCGCTCGTCCTCCGTTGTCGCGGCGGCACGCTTGCGCGGGTCGGACACGGCGTCAAGATGCGGTCAAAGGGTAATCAATAGCAGGGAGGTTGGCATGGCTGGGCGACTCGAAGGTAAGATCGCCTTGGTGACCGGGGCGGGGTCGATCGGCCCTGGCTGGGGCAACGGCAAGGCATCGGCGGTGCTGTTCGCCCGCGAGGGCGCCACGGTGGTGTGCGTCGACCGCGATACCGCCGCCGCCGAGGAAACCGCCGGGATCATCATAGGGGAGGGCGGGCAGGCGATCGCCGTCACCTGCGATGTCGCCAAGGGCGATCAGGTCGAGGCCATGGTCCGGGCGGCGCTCGACGCCTATGGCCGGATCGATGTGCTGTTCAACAACGTCGGCATCGCCGTGGTCGGCGGTCCGACCGAGGTCTCCGAGAAGGAGTGGGACCGGGTCGTCGACGTGAACTTGAAAAGCGCGTTTCTGGTCTGCCGCGCCGTGCTGCCGGTGATGGAGGCGCGGGGCGGCGGCGCCATCGTCATTACCTCCTCGATCGCCGGTATCCGCCATACCGGGGTCGACTACATCACCTATTCCACGACCAAGGGCGCGCTGATCCCGTTCAGCCGCAGCATCGCGTTGCAATACGCCCGCAAGGGCATCCGCTCGAACTGCGTGCTGCCGGGCTTGATGAACACGCCGATGATCCATGCCGGGCTGACCGACGCCTATGCCGAGGGCGACACCGAGGAAATGGTGCGTCTGCGCGACGAGCAATGCCCCACCGGCAAGATGGGGGACGCCTGGGATGTGGCGCACGCGGTGCTGTTCCTGGCGTCGGACCAGGCGAAGTACATCACCGGGACCGAGCTGGTGGTGGATGGCGGCATCACGGCGAAATTCGCGTGATCACACCACCTTGTTGCGCCGCATGAGGCGGAACGCCAGCGGTGCGAGGATGACGATGAAGCCGATGCGGAAGATGTGGTGGGTGGCGACGAAGGCGACGTCGCGGCCGAGGGCGAGGGCGACCAGACTCATCTCGGCCAACCCGCCCGGCGCGTAGGCCAGCACCAGCACGAACCACGGCACCCCGGTGATCTGTTCGAGCGCCAGGCCGAACAGCACGCCGGAGGCCAGCAGAATGATGGTCGAGCCGATCGATATCTTGACGATGCGCAGGATCTCGCGCACCGGCGTGCCGGCGAAACGGCAGCCGATGCCGGTGCCGAGCACCACCTGGGCGGCCGCGACCAACAGGCTGGGCGGGCTGGCTTCGGTCAGGCCGCCGATGTGGACGGCTCCCGACAGCACCATCGGGCCGACCAGGAACGCCGCCGGCAGCCGCAGCGCCTTGCCGAGCACCGCGCCGACCACGGCGCAGGCCGCCAGGATCGCCCAATCGACCGCCGGAATGTCGAGCGACGAGCCCGTGGGCAGGAGGCCCTGGGGAGGTGTGTAATCGGCGAACAGCCGGAACAGGAACGGGATGGTCATCACCACGAGCAGGATGCGCGCCGAGTGGGTCAGCGCGATCACCCGGTCGTCGCCGCCCATCTCGCGGCCGACGATCACCATCTCGTTCAACCCGCCGGGCGACGAGGCGAAATAGGAGGTGACCGGGTCGTAGCCACCGACCCGGCGGAAATACCAGGTGACCAAAGCCCCGGCGGTTACGGCGTAGACCAGCAACCCGGCGATCGACACCGCCCACTCGCCCACCCGGTCGATCAGTTCCGGCCGGAAGGCGCTGCCCAGCATGACCCCGAGGATGCAGATCATCATCATGCGCAGGCGGTATTCGATCCGGATGTTGGCACCGGCCACCGCCGCCACGGTGGTGGCGACCATGGCGCCCATCATCCAGGGCAGCGGCAGCTTGACCCAGGCGAACAGCAGGCCGCCCCCGGCACCGATGGCCAGCGCCAGCAGCATCGAGCCCTTGGGCCGGCCGCTGGTCATGCGGTCGCCGCCGGGTTTTGCCTCCTGTTCGGCGGTCTCGCTGGCGGCGTCAGTCATCGACCATCCGGGCGAGGCGGACGGCGGTCTGGCCCGCCGCCAGACGGCGGGACGGCATGATCAGAATGCATCGGTCATAGGGGGTGGCCAGCGGCTCGTCGCCGTCATGGCCGATCACGGTGCCGGCGGTGGCGATCTCCTCCATGCCGACGAAAGGCTGAACGAAGCCGAACCGGTCGGTGCGTACCGTGATCGCCTCGGTCACCTGCAGCACCCGCTGCCGGGGCGCCGGCCCGGTGAGATATCGATCGGCGGTCGCGGCCTCGATCGTTCCGTTGGCCAGCAGGAAGCGAAACAGCGTGTCGGTGGCCACGGCCTCGGTCGAACGGGCCCAGTGCTGACCGCATTCCACCAGCAGGGCGGCGCGCGGGTCGCTCGGGTCGGCGAAGAACTCATAATCCCGGAGACGCGCGCCGGCGGCGTGACCGGCGTCGATCACGATGGTGGCGGGAGCGCCGGTGCGCCGGGCGAGGTCGAGCCCCTTATCGGTGGCACCGGCGAGCATCAGCGGCTCGGTCGGGTGCTGCATGGAGTGGATGTCGAGCAGCATGTCCGCTTGCTCGACCAAGCGGCGGATTTCCCGGGCGCGGGCCAGCTCGACGCTGGTGCGGCCGCCGTTCAGGGTCGCGGTGTCCCAGAGCCGGTTGAAATCTTCGTCCACGAACCGCGACAGGCTCGGATAATCCGGGTCGAAGGCGAAGAACGCGGCGACGTTGCAAAACCCGACGGTCAGGCTGCCGCGAGTTGGCCGCACCCCGTCGCGCAACAGCCGGTCGAGCGCCAGCGCGCCGCACAGCTCGTTGCCGTGAACCAGGGCGGTGATCATCACGTTGGGGCCGTCGGTCCCGCTGTCCAGCCGCGTGAAGAACGGCACGCCCGTGTTGCCGTCGCGCCACCGCTCGATCGCCGGCGGAGCGAGTTCGACCGGCCAGGGGGACCGCAGGGAAGTGTCGCTCATGGGGGTGTCGTCCGAAGGCGGGAGTGCGAAGCAAAATAAGCCAGATGCGCGACGTTGACCAGAACCCCTGAGGCTTGGCGAGGGGTGAGCCCGGCGATGGGATTGTGCCCTGTTGTTTGAGGTGCGATGCTCACGGTCTGTGTTACGCGGCGCCGTATTTGTGGCCGGTCGCGTCAACGAAAATCAAAACCGCTCAAGCGGCATGTTGCAGAACAGATGGAGGCAGTGATGAAGGTATTTCGCCGGTTGGGTCTGGCGGCGGTCGTGGTGACCGCGCTGACAGGCCCGGCCATGGCCGCCGATGTGACGATCGGTATCCGGTCCGAGCCGTCCTCGATGGATCCGTATTTCCACAATCTCGGTCCGAACAACGGCATGATCGGTCAGGTGTTCGGTCGCCTGGTCGATTTCGACAGCAACCAGCAGATTTTCGGCCGGTTGGCCGAATCCTGGAAGCCGATCAACGACACGACCTGGGAGTTCAAACTCCGCAAGGGTGTGAAGTTCCACGACGGCAGCGACTTCACGGCCGATGACGTCATCTACTCGTTCAAGCGCGCCGATGGTTATACCGGCGGCAACTCGTCGTTCCGAATCTACACCAAGGGCAAGACCCTCATGAAGATCGACGATCACACGTTGCACATCATGACCGAGGCGCCCTATCCCTTGATGCCGAACGACTTGACCACGGTCATGATCATGTCGTCCGAGGCCAAGGGCACCGGCAAGCCCGACGTCAACATGGGCATCGATACCAGGGACTTTAACGATGGCACCGCGACGTTCGGGACCGGGCCGTACAAGTTCGTCGAGTGGAAGAAGGGCGACCGGATCGTCCTGGAGAAGTTCGACGGCTACAAGGGCCCGATGCCGCAGCCCTGGGACAAGGTGACCTTCAAGTTCATCAAGGCCGAGCCGGCCCGGGTGGCGGCGTTGTTGGCGGGCGATGTCGACATGATCGATAACGTGCCGACTTCCGACATCGACACTCTAAAGAAAAACGCGAACGTCGCGCTCAGCCAGGGCGTCTCGAACCGGGTGATCTACCTGCACCTCGACCAGCAGCGCGATCAGTCGCCCTTCGTCACCGACAAGGCCGGCAACCCGATCGACAAGAACCCGCTGAAGGACGCGCGGGTGCGCAAGGCGATCTCCATGATGATCAACCGTCCGGCCATCGTCGAGCGGGTGATGGAAGGCGTCGCGATCCCGGCCGGTCAGCTGCTTCCCGCGGGGTTCTTCGGTCTCTCGCCAACGCTGAAGCCGGATGCCTACGACGTCGCCGGCGCCAAGAAGCTGTTGGCGGAAGCCGGCTGGGGCGATGGGTTCGGTTTGACCATCCACGGCCCGAACGACCGCTACATCAACGACGCCAAAATCGCCGAGGCGATCGGCCAGATGCTGACGGCGGCGGGGATTCCGACCAAGGTCGTGACCATGCCGAAGAACGTCTACTTCTCGCGGGCGTCCAAGGGTGGCCCGGACGGTACGCCGGAGTTCAGCTTCGTTCTGGTTGGTTGGGGTTCGGGCACCGGTGAGGCGTCGTCGCCGCTGAAGTCGTTGTTGGCGACCCACGATCCGTCCAAGGGTATGGGAGCGTCCAACCGTGGCCGGCACTCCGATCCCAAGGTCGACTCGTTGATTGGTCAGGCGTTGGCGACGGTCGATGACACCAAGCGGGCGGCCCTGCTGGCCGAGGCGACCGATATCGCCATCGGCGAGAACCAGGGCATCATCCCCTTGCACTATCAGGTCAACACCTGGGCCACCCGCAAGGGCTTGAAGTACAGCCCACGCACCGACGAGCGGACCACCGCTTACGATCTGGTGCCAGCGAAGTAATGATTGGGACGTGGACGGGGCTTCGGTCCCGTCCGCGTTCGATCTTGAGGCCCGCGCGACGCCCATTGGCGTGACGCGGCTGCCTCGGTTGGGGAGACGACACCCATGTCCGTGTTCATCATCCGCCGTCTCATGCACGCGATCGTGGTCATCTTCGTGATGTCGTTTCTCGTGTTCTCCGGCGTGTTCCTCGTCGGCAATCCGGCGGACATCCTGATCGCGGACGACGCCGATCAAGCGGAGCGCGAGCAGGTGATCCGCGACATGGGCCTCGATCGGCCGTTCTATGAGCAATACTGGAAGTTCCTGGTGAACGCGGCGCGCGGCGATCTCGGCGATAGTTTCGTGTTCGATGAGCCGGCGCTGCAGTTGATTCTAGAGCGGTTGCCGGCGACCATGGAACTGGCGGTGGCGGCGCTCCTGATCGCGGTGGTGTTCGGCATTCCGCTCGGGGTGTGGGCCGGACTCAAACCGGATGCGATTCCGTCGAAGATCATCATGACCGGCTCGATCCTCGGGTTCAGCCTGCCGACCTTTTGGGTCGGAATTATGATGATGCTATTGTTCGCGGTGATTCTGGGCTGGCTGCCGTCGACCGGGCGTGGGGATGAGATCACTTATGTTCTTGGTTTCCCGACCTCGCTCGGCACCTTCGACGGCTGGGCCCATGTGCTGTTGCCGGCGACCAATCTTGCCCTGTTCAAGCTGTCGCTGGTGATCCGGCTGGCCCGCGCCGGCACCCGCGAGGTGATGCACCAGGACTATGTGAAATTCGCCCGGGCCAAGGGATTGACCGAAAACCGGGTGGTTATGGTCCACGTGATGAAGAACATCCTGATCCCGGTGGTCACCGTGCTGGGGTTGGAGTTCGGCGGGCTGGTCGCGTTCTCGGTGGTGACCGAGACGGTGTTCGCCTGGCCCGGCATCGGCAAGCTGCTGATTGACTCGATTGGCTTGCTCGATCGGCCGGTGATCGTCGCTTACCTGATGATCATCGTGTTCCTCTTCGTCATTTTGAACCTGCTCGTGGACATCGCGTATTCGGTCCTCGATCCACGGGTTCGCTTACAGGACGTGAAAGCATGACGGCGCTTAACGAAGAGCAAAGCTCGCTGGCGGTTTCGACCGGTGTTGGCGTCGAGACGCCGTTCAAGCGGTTCCTGTCCGACTACAAGGAAAGCAGTGTCGCGGTGCTCGGTGCCATCGGTGTCGGCGTCGTGATGTTCATCGCGCTGTTTGGCCCCTGGCTGGCGCCGACCGATCCCTATGATCTGGCGCAGGTGAGCGTTCTCGACAGCCGGTTGACGCCGGGTGAGACCATGATGTCCGGTGCGACCGCCTGGCTCGGCACGGACGGTGCCGGACGCGATATGCTGAGCGCCATGATCTACGGAATGCGGATCAGCCTCGGCGTCGGCATCGGCTCCGGCATCATTGCGCTTATGTTCGGCTGCTCCATCGGATTGATCGCCGCCTATTGCGGCGGCCGGGTCGATACGTTGATCATGCGCGTGGTCGACATACAGCTGTCGTTTCCGGCGATCCTGGTGGCGCTTATTCTGCTGGCGGTTTGGAAGGTTAAGCCGAACGATCCGGGGTATTACGCCATCTTCAAGATCATCGTGGCCCTGGTGGTGGTGCAGTGGGCCTACTACGCGCGAACCATCCGAGGCTCCGCCCTGGTCGAGCGGCGCAAGGAATACGTCGAAGCGGCGAGCAGTCTGGCGCTCAGCGACCAGCGTGTGTTGTTCCGTCATTTGTTGCCGAACTGCCTCGCGCCGATCATCGTGGTTGGTGCCATACAGACCGCGCACGCCATCTCGCTGGAGGCGACCCTGTCGTTCCTTGGCCTCGGCCTGCCGCAGACCGAGCCGTCGCTGGGTAAGCTGATTGCCAACGGCTTCGAATATGTGATGAGCGGCAAATACTGGATCAGCGTGTTTCCGGGCATTGCGCTTTTGTTCATGATCATGAGCATCAATCTCGTGGGCGACCGCCTGCGTGACGTGCTTAACCCGCGGCTTCAGAAGTAAGGAGGTCGCCGGTGGTGACGACGGCGCCGACCCTTGAGGTCCGCAATCTGAAAACACATTTCTTCACCAAGGTTGGGGTGGTGAAGGCGGTGGACGATGTGTCGTTCGCCGTCGCGCCGGGCCAGGTGCTGGGTCTGGTGGGCGAGTCCGGCTCGGGCAAGACCGTGACCGGGTTCTCGATCATGGGGTTGGTCGATCCGCCGGGCCGGGTGGTCGACGGGCAGATACTGTACAAGGGCGAGGATATCGCGAACTCCTCGGACGAGCGCATGCGCCGGCTCCGGGGCAACAACATCGCGATGATCTTCCAGGATCCGATGATGACCCTGAACCCGGTGCTGCGGATCGACACCCAGATGATGGAGGCGATCCAAGCACATGACCGCGTCTCGAAGGACGAGGCGTGGCGCCGGTCGCGCGACGCGCTGGCCCAGGTCGGCATCCCGGCGGCCGAGGAGCGGCTGAGGTCGTATCCGCATCAGTTCTCCGGCGGCATGCGGCAACGGGTGGCGATCGCCATCGCGCTGCTGAACAAACCGGAGCTGATCATCGCCGACGAACCGACAACGGCGCTGGACGTCACCATCCAGGGGCAAATCCTCTACGAAGTGCAGAAGCTTTGCGAGGAAACCGGCACGGCGATGATCTGGATCACCCATGATCTGTCGGTCGTCGCCGGGTTGGCCGACGAGATTTGCGTGATGTACGCCGGCCGGGTGGTGGAGCATGGCACGGTGGACGATGTGCTGGACCGCCCGGCGCATCCGTATACCCACGGGCTGATCGGCTCGGTGCCGAGCCGTAACCGGCGCGGTCAGCCGTTGTCGCAGATTCCCGGCATGACGCCGTCGTTGCTGAACCTGCCGCTTGGGTGTCCGTTCAAGACGCGCTGCCCGCGCGTGGCGGCGGCGTGCGAGATCACGCCGGACACCACCCAACCGCTTCCCGGCCGCGACGTGCGCTGCCACTACCCCATCACCGGCCCCGTGATCGCGGAGGCATCGGCATGAGCACCGCCGTGACCGACCTCACGCCGGCCGTTCCATCGGCGGCATCGGATACGCCGATCCTGGAGCTTCGCCACATCTCCAAGCGGTTCGTGAAGCCGTTGGACGCCGCCGCCAAGATCGCCAACCTGCTGGGCGCGGGGATGCGGGAGGAGGTGGTTCACGCGGTCGACGATGTCTCGCTGACGGTCGCCGACGGCGAGGTGGTTGGCCTGGTCGGCGAGTCCGGCTGCGGCAAGTCGACCCTTGGCCGGGTCGTGGCCGGCGTGCACGCGCCGAGCGAGGGTGAGATGTTCTTTCGCGGCCGCGAGGTCGACACCCAGTCCCGTCTCGACGCCAAGGATACCGCGCTCAAGATTCAGATGATCTTCCAGGACCCGATGAGTTCGCTCAACCCGCGTATGCGGGTGCGTGACATCATCGGCGAGGCGCCGGTGGTGCATGGGCTGGCCACCGCCGCCGAGCTTGACGACTACGTGGCGGAGATGCTGTTGCGGGTTGGCCTCGATCCGAGCTTCAGCCAGCGATACCCGCACCAGTTCTCGGGCGGGCAGCGGCAGCGTATCGGCATCGCCCGCGCCCTGGCGGTGCAGCCGGATTTCCTGGTGTGCGACGAATCGGTGGCCGCGTTGGATGTATCGATCCAGGCCCAGGTGCTGAACCTGTTCATGACCCTGCGCGAGGAGTTCAATCTTACCTATCTGTTCATCAGCCACGACCTCGGCGTGGTCGAGCATCTGTCGGACCGGGTGGTCATCATGTATCTCGGCCGCGTGGTCGAGGTGGCCCGGACCGAGGACATCTTCGACGACGCCAACCACCCCTATACCAAGGCGTTGCTGGACGAGGTCCCGCGGCTCGATACCCGAAAGCGCAAGTTCGTGCCGGTGAAGGGCGAGATTCCGTCACCGCTTGACCCGCCACCGGGGTGCCACTTCCACCCGCGCTGTCCCTACGCTACCGAGCGCTGCCAGATCGAGCAGCCGGCGCTCAAGGAAATCGCGCCCAACCGGTGGTCGGCCTGTCATCTGAACGACGCATGATCGACGCCGATCACCTGGAACCTGGCGTGCTGTACCGCCGGGACCCGTTCGTCGAGCCGGTTCCGCTGGTGGTCGACAGCCCGCACAACGGAACCCATTGGCCGACCGATTTCGATCACCGCGTCACCCTCGATGAATTGATGACCTCGGTCGACGCCTATGTGGACGAGCTGTTCAGCCATACCCCGGCGGTTGGCGGCACGTTGTTGGCGGCGTTGTTCCCAAGGGCCTATATCGACCCCAACCGGGCCGAGGACGACCTGGATGCCGCGTTGATCGAGGGCGCGTGGCCGTACCCGCTCAATCCGGGGGAGAAGACCGAATACGGCATGGGCGTGGTGCGCCGCTATATCCTGAAGGGGCGCCCGCTGTACGATCGGCGTTTGACACCGGACGAGGTGTTGCATCGCCTGGACACCTATCACCGGCCCTACCACGCGGCGTTGGCCGGGGCGCTGGATCATGCGCACGAGCGGTTCGGATCGGTGTTTCACCTCAACGCCCACTCGATGAAGCCGGTGGGCAACGCCATGAACGTTGATGACGGCGCGGCGCGGCCGGACGTGGTGCTGAGCGATCGCGAGGGTGAAACAACCGACCCGGCGTTCATCGATACCCTCGCCAGCCTGTTCTGCGGTCTCGGCTATGCCGTCGCGATCAACCACCCCTATAAGGGAGCGGAATTGGTGGCGCGGCATTCCGACCCGGCGGCGGGTCGGCATTCGGTGCAGATCGAGCTGAACCGGGCGCTTTATCTGGATTCCGAATCCTTTGAACGGTCATCCGGCTTCGCGGCGCTTAAGGCGGACCTCGATACGGTTTTGGACCGTGCCGCCGCGTTCACCCGGTCGTATTCGGCGGCCTGAATACGGTCTCGCCGGCGATTACCGCCGCCGCCGTGGTGTCCATTTGAATCGTCAGATAGCGCCGTCCCGGCCGTTTCTCGTGAAGCGCGAAGCCATCGAACACCGGTGCCCATCGGCTCGCGTACAGTTCCCTTGCGAAGACATCGAGGGCGCGGTCATACCGGCATAAGGTCGCCAGATGACCCTCCTCCAAGGTGTTGTCGGAGGCAGCGCCGCGTTTGGCGCCATGCTGGAACCCCGGATAGATGAGCCCCTCGACATCAAGGACCGCCGCCAGCAACGCCATCGCTTCGTCGTGACGTTCTTGAAAGCCGAACAGGTGAATTCGATTCTCCAGCGCCCGCTTGGCCGCATCCAGGCGCGCCTCGGGCGCTGATCCGATTTCCGGCCCAGCGAGAATGTAGCAGGCGCTGTTGTGATGCACGGAATCGAGCCGTTTCAAAGCTTGCGCCGGACTGCAGCCATAGGCACGCGTCAGCATCGCGGCATGGCTTCGCAACCGCTTGATCGGGTCGCGGAGGATGGTCATGTAGACGGTGTCATCGCGTTGGTACTGATCGATGGCCGGTTCATGACCCATGGCGATCCGCGCCTCGGAGCGGCTTATCGCTGGTGTGGGGTTGGCGCGCCCCTCGTTGAACGAGGTGAGTGCGCGGGTTCCCGCGTAGGCCTCCAGCACATAGCGTACCGTGGTTCCACCGAATTTCGGAATATGAAGGTATTCCAATCGGCGGCCAGCAAGCGCCAGCGCTAGGCCTGGCGGGCGGTTGACGATGTTCAGGCTGCGGTCGACCACTTGTCGGCGGATGGGCGTTGGCTCATGCATGGCTTTCGAATAGAGATCGACAACCGGGGGGTCAATTGCCGCTTCCTCGACGAAAGTTAACTAAATTTACAGTGTATTTTATATAATTGACCTTAATTCCACCTTGGGGTGCGTGCCGAGACAAGGTAGCTTCGAGCGGCGATGGTCAAACGAGAGAACATCACGGGCCTGCGAACGGGCCGGCCGGTTGATCCGGTACGTGAGGGCCCGTATCTGCGGATTCTCAACGAGTTCTCCATCCGGCTCATTGGCATTCCCAGCCAATCGGACCTCCTGTGGTACGTCGCGCGCGAGGTCGTTGGGAAATTCGGTTTTGTCGATTGCGTGATTTATCTGCTCGACGAGGATCGCCGTGTGCTGCGGCAAGAAGCGGCGATTGGCGAGAAGAACCCTTATGGCGACACGATCGAGAACGTGCTCGAGATTCCGATCGGCCAGGGCATCACGGGGCATGTCGCGCAGACGAAGACGCCGATCGTCGTTGGGAATCTGAGCGAAGACGAACGGTATATTCCCGACATCAAGGCCGCCCAATCCGAGATCTGCGTGCCGCTGTTGGCGAACGACCGGGTTTTGGGTGTCATCGACTGCGAGGACCCGCGCCCGGATTGGTTTGGTGAGGAGCATCTCCAAATTCTTACCACCATCGCCACCATGACGAGCGCGAAGCTACTCCTGCTACGTGATGTCGAGGACAGACAGCGCGTCGAACAGGACCTCGTTATCGCCTTGGAAGCCGCCGAAGCCGCCAGCCGGGCCAAGTCCGATTTCCTCGCCGGCATGAGCCATGAGCTTCGAACACCGCTCAACGCAATCATCGGATTTTCGGACCTCATTGAATCCGAGATCATCGGGCCGATCGGTAACGAAAAATATAAGGACTATGCCAACTCTATAAAAATATCCGGTGAACATCTTTTAAAGATAATAGGGGATATATTGGATATATCTCGAATTGAATCCGGGAAAATAGACCTTGATGAGAGTGTGATTTTCTTAAAGGAAATTATTGATGAATGCGTGAATATGGAATTTTCCTCTAAAGAAGATGACACCGCATCCATGACTGTGGTGGTATCGCCGGATGCCGATAGAATATGGGCCGATGTTTTGCTGGTGAAACAGATGGTGCTGAACTTGCTGTCGAACGCCCGGAAGTTCACGCCGGCCACCGGGCGTATCTCGGTTCGGGTTGCCCGCGGCGGGCGCGGTGGGGTGGCTCTGGAGGTCGCCGATACCGGGGTGGGCATACCGGCGGAGAGTTTGGGTGACATCGCCCAACCCTTCACCCGGTTCCATGAGGACCATCTGACGAGCTCATCGGACCGGAGTTTTGGCCTTGGCCTATCGCTAGTGAAAAAATTCGCGGCGCTTCACGGCGCGACGTTCAGCGTGCAAAGCACGCTGGGGAAAGGCACCACGGTCACGATTGGGTTCCCGCCCGAGCGTACCGTACGGGACTAATACCGTGGGGTGCTGTCCATGCCCCTCGGCTAGCCCGCATTTCCCGGATGGTCGAACCATTTGCCGACGACACATCGGTACTGAGGCATGAAATTCAGTATGATGAAGGCCGTGATGACGCCAGAGGCGGAAAGCGCCGCTCCCATGGACTACTTTCCCACGACCCGCCGTCGGGTGTTTCGGAGACCTTGAATGGAAATCGATTTCGCGGACCTCTCTGGCCCGGACCGTTACAAATTGCTGAGTTCGACCGTGATCCCGCGGCCGATCGCCTTTGTCTCAACCCGGAGCACCGGCGGGCAAGACAACTGCGCTCCATACAGCTTCTTCAATTGTTTCGCGGAGAAACCCGCGACCGTGGTGCTCGGCCTTCAGGTTCGTGCCGACGGCGCCGTCAAGGATACCGCGACGAACATCCGCGAAACCGGCGAGTTCGTGGTCAATCTGGTCGACCGGCCGATCGCCGAGGCGATGAGCACGTCGGCGATCGACTTTGATCCGGACATCAGCGAGTTCGACCTGACGGGTTTGACCCGCGCGCCGTGCCGAACCATCTCGGCCATGCGCATCGCCGAGGCCCCGGTCTCCTTCGAGTGCCGGCGCACGGTGATCCTGCAACTCTCGGCCGAGCGAGACATCGTCGTCGGCGAGGTGCACTACATGCATGTCCGCGACGGGTTGATCGATCCCGAGACATTCCGGCTCGACCTCTCGAAATACCAGATCGTCGGCCGGCTGTTCGCCGATCTCTACACCCCGGTGGAGACCAGCTTCGCGCTGGAGCGGATGACGCCGGAGGAATATTTCCGCCGTCAAGGCGGCGGATGAAGCCTACGAGATCGACCCAGAGCTCGCGTCCGGCGCCACGTCAACCCGAACGTCCGCCCGCTACTCGCTATCCGGTCACAACGCGTCGGCACCCATCTCCAGGTGCAGCGCGTCGTCGGTGTAGGGATGGGCGCGGGCCACGTCCTCGTTGAGTTCGACGCCCAGGCCCGGGGTGTCCGGCGCGATTACGTAGCCATCCTCCCACCGCATCGGCGTCGTCAGCAGCTCGGCGTGAAACCCCTCCCACCGCTCGATGCTTTCCAGGATCAGGAAATTGGGGATGCAGGCCGCGAGCTGCACGTTGGCCGCGCCCTCGATCGGGCCGCAATACAGATGCGGGGCGATCTGGGCGTAGTGGCTTTCGGCCATGGCGGCGATCTTCTTGGCCTCCAGCAGGCCGCCGACCCGGCCGAGCGCCGGTTGCAGGATCGAGGCGGCACCGGTTTCCAGCACGCGGGCGAACTCGTACTTGGTGGTCAGCCGTTCGCCGGTCGCGATCGGCACCGTGGTCGATCGCGCGACCTCGGCCATGCGTTCCGGCGCTTCCGGTGGGGTCGGCTCCTCGAACCACAGAGGCTCGTAGGGTTCGATCCGTCGCGCCAACCGCTTGGCGCCGGAGACGGTGAACTGGCCGTGGGTGCCGAACAACAGATCGGCGCGGGTTCCGACCGCCGCGCGCAGGGTGCGGCAGAATGCCTCGGACCGTTCCAGCGTTTCCAAATCCGGCTGCCGCCCGTCATAGACCGTGTACGGCCCCGCCGGATCGAACTTCAGCGCGGTAAAGCCCATGTCGACGTAGGCGAGCGCCCGCTCCGCCGCGAGGTCGGGGTCGTCGTAGACCGAGCGTTTGCCGCTGTCGGGATAGACGTCGCCGTCCGCCGGGTAGATGTAGGTGTAGCTGCGGATGCGCTCCCGGCACTTGCCGCCGAGCAGGTTGTAGACCGGCTGGTTGGCCGCCTTGCCGATGATGTCCCAGCACGCCATCTCCAACCCGCTGAGCACCCCCATCAGCGACGGGTCCGGCCGCAGCGCATAGCCCGAGCCGTAGACATTGCGCCAGATGTGTTCGATCCGGTGCGGGTCGCGCCCGGCGACATGCCGCGCGAACACATCCTCGATCATCATGGCGATCACCCGGGGGCCGAAGCTGGCGGCGTAGACCTCGCCGATGCCGGTGATGCCACAGGCCGTCGTGAGCTTGACGACGATGAAGTAGCGCCCGCCCTTACGCGGCGGCGGATTGCCAATGACGAAGACTTCGAGATCGTCGAGTTTCATGCCGCCCTATCCCCAAACGTCACCACATTGCGCAGTCCCTGTCCGCGACGCGCGGTGTCCAGTGCTGCGTTGATGTCCTCGAACGCGAAGCTGCCGGTGATCAGGTCGTCGAGCTTAAGCGTCTTGGCGCGATACAGCTCGATCAATCGCGGAATATCGACGCGGATGTCCGAGGCCCCCATCTTCGAGCCGAGAATGCGCTGCGATGCGCTCGCCAGGGTGCCGGGGTCGTAGCTGCTTAGCACCCCCGAGGCTGGGATGCCGACCAGGACCGCGGTGCCACCGGGCGCCAGCAGCTCAAGACAGCCGTCGATCGCCGCCTTGGCGCCGGCGGTGACGAAGACGTAATCCACGCCACGGCCGCCGGTGATCGCGCGCACGGTCTGGCCAAGGGTCTCGCCGGCCCGGACGCGGTGGGTGGCGCCGAACTGCTCGGCCGCCGCCAGCTTTTCATCCGAGACATCGACCGCGATGATCCGTCGGGCACCTTCGATCGCGGCGGCTTGGACGCTGTTCACCCCGACGCCGCCGGTGCCGATCACCGCGACGTCGGCGCCCGGCGGCATGCGGGCGGTGTTCACCACCGCGCCGTAGCCGGTGATCACACCGCAGGCGAGCAGCGAGGCGACATCGAACGGCACGCTGTCGCCGATCTTCACCAATTGAGAGGGGTGCACGACCGCGCGCTCGGCGAAGGTGGCCGTCTTCATCCCCTGGCCGATCGGCGTGCCCGCCGGGTCCGTCAGCGGTGATCGGCGGGCCAGGGGAAAGTCGGCCTCGCAGGAGCCGCGTAGACCCGCCACACAGCACGGGCATTCGCCACAGGACCGGAGCATGGTGATCACCACCCGGTCGCCAGGCGCGAACCCGATGACCTCGGGGCCGATCCGTTCGACGATGCCCGAGGCTTCGTGGCCGAACACCGCCGGCAGCTCACCGCCCCATCCGCCGTCGATATAGATGAGGTCCGAATGACAAATCGCACAGGCGGCGACCCGTACGAGGATCGAATTGGCCTCCGGTGCGGACAACGCCACGTCCTCAAACCGCAGGGGGGCACGAAACTCCCGGCAAACCGCTGCTTTCATCACGCTTCCCAACCAACAACCGTCAATGACGCGCGGAATATCCCGCCTTGGCGCGACATGCCATTCCGAATGCGACTCCCGGTCGATTTCTCCCCCGGCCGCGATAAAAACCGGCGCCTGTGGCGCCTGTGTCACAGTGGTTGCCGAGCTTGACAGCCGCCGGGTGACGGGGTGCGATCCGGGTTCAGCTAACCGGAGATGAACGACATGGCCGATCTGGAGCGGTGCGATATCAAGATCGCGGGCGGGGTGGTGATCGACGGCACGGGTGCGGCGCGCGTGCGCGCCGACGTGGCGATCACCGATGACCGGATCACGGCGGTCGGCGATCTGGCGCGTGTCGACGCCGGCCGCACCATCGACGCCGCCGATCGTATCGTCGCGCCGGGGTTCGTCGACGTGCACACCCATGACGACCGGGCGCTGCTGTCGAAGCCGACCATGGATATGAAGGTCAGCCAGGGGGTGACCAGCGTGGTGGTCGGCAATTGCGGCATCTCGCTGGCGCCGCTGATCATGCAGCACCGGCCGCCGCCGCTGGATCTGCTCGGCACCGAGGAGTGGTGGCGGTTCGGCACCTTCGAGGCGTTCCTGTCGGCGGTCGACGACGCACCGGCCTCCCTCAACGCCGCCTTCCTAGTCGGTCACTCGACCTTGCGGGTCGGCGCGATGGGCGACGTGTACCGGCCGGCCGACGCGGGGGAGATCAAGGCGATGCGCGGCACGCTGGAGGCGTCGCTGGACAGCGGGGCCGTCGGTCTGTCGACCGGGCTGTTCTATGCCCCCGCGTCCCAGGCGCCGACCGAGGAGGTGATCGAGATCGCGCGTGGCCTGAAGGCTCATGGCGGGCTCTACGTGACCCACATGCGCGACGAGGCCGACGCCGTGCTCGACAGCCTGGAGGAGACCTTCCTGATCGGCCGCGAGGCGGGGGTGCCGGTGGTGGTCTCGCACCACAAGGTGACCGGCAAGAAGAATTTCGGCCGGTCGAAGGAAACCCTGGCGCTGTTCGAACGCTATCGCACCAGTCAGAAGATCGGCCTCGACGTCTACCCGTATCACGCCTCCTCCACGGTGCTGAAGGCCGACTCGATCGCGGTATCGAACCGGGTGCTGGTCACCTGGTCGGTGCCGCATCCCGAGCACAAGGGCCGTGATCTGGCCGACATCGCCGCCGAATGGGGGATCGATCCCTACGCGGCGGCCGAACGGTTGCAGCCGGCCGGGGCGATCTACTTCTCGATGGACGAGGCGGACGTGCGCCGCATCCTGTCGTACCCGGAGGCGATGTTCGGCTCCGACGGTCTGCCGCACGACGAATTCCCGCATCCCCGGCTGTGGGGTACCTTCCCGCGCATCCTCGGTCACTACGCCCGCGATGTCGGGCTGTTTCCGCTGGAGGAGGCGGTGCGCCGCATGACCTCGATCTCGGCCAAGCAGTTCGGCTTGGTCGATCGCGGGGTGATCGCCCCCGGCACGTTCGCCGATCTGTGCGTGTTCGATCCGGACACCATCATCGACAGCGCCAGTTTCGACGATCCGATGACCCCCGCCGCCGGTATCGAGCACGTGCTGGTCAATGGCCGGGAGGTGTGGAACCAAGCGGGCTCGACCGGCGAACGCCCGGGCCGGGCGTTGCGGCACGGGGGGTGAGGGCAATTACGGGGGGAGGCCGGAGACGCTGGGCATGCGTCGACTGTGGTTGATAGTCGCGGTCTTGGTGGTATGGCCGATCGGCGTGGCCGGCGCGCAAGACCGCGTCATCGAAGTAGTGAACCTCGGTTGGCACACCGGGATCGTGTTGCCGGTTGATGCGATTGATCCGGCGGTACTTCCTGAAATACGTGATCTGCAAGGAGCGGGATGGATCGAGTTCGGCTGGGGCGATGCGGCGTTCTACCGCGACCCGGACCCCGACATCGCCACCTACCTGTCGGCCGCCTTTGTCGACACACCGGCGGTGATGCACGTGGTTGGTCTGCCGGTGCCCCCGGCTCATTATTTTCCCAAGGCCGAGGTCGTCGAAGTGTCGCTCACGGACGCGGAGCATGACCGGCTTGTCGCCTACTTATCCGGCAGCTTCGATCGGCGAGGGCAGGCGAAGGCGCGAACCGTGGGCAAGGGGCTCTACCCAAACAGCCTGTTCTACGATGCCACGGGACGTTTCAGTCTGTCGAACACATGCAACACGTGGGTTGTTCGCGGTCTCGCCCATGCAGGTCTGCCGATCGACACCACCGAGGTGATACAGGCCGGTACGGTGATGCGCCGTTTGCGTGCGGCGCTTGAGAAACCGCGGTAAGCGATCACACCTCCGGCAAGGCGATCGGCATCAGGCTTTCGAACGCGGCGGAGGCGGCCAGCACCATGTCTTCTCCGCCCTTCGGCCCGACGATCTGCAAGCCGACCGGCAGACCTGCCTTGGTGCGGCCGCAGGGGATCGAGGCGGCTGGTTGCTGCGTCAGGTTGAAGGGGTAAGAGAACGGCGTCCACTCGGTCCAGCGGCCCATGCCGGAGCCGGGCGGTACCTCGTGACCGGCGTCGAAGGCCGGGATCGGCAGGGTTGGTGTCAGCAAGAGGTCCCATTCCTCGTGGAAGGCGTTCATGGCCGTGCCCAGCGCCTCGCGCGCCTTCACCGCCGCGAAGTATTCCTTCAGCGTGATCGCCGCTCCCCGCGCCGCCACCTCCCGCAGACCGGGGTCCATGATGGCGATCTGCGCATCCGTCAGGGCCGAAAGGGCGTTGGCGGCGCCGGCGAACCAGTGCACCCGGAAAGTCTCGTGGCACTCGCCGGCCGGCGGGTCGACCTCCTCGACCACCGCGCCCAGCTCGGCGAAGCGCAGCGCCGCCGCCTTGACCAGAGCCGCCACTTCCGGGTCGACCCGGGCGTGGCCGAGGGCTGGGCTGTAGGCGATGCGCCAACCCGCGACGCCGACGTTCAGGCCGTTGCGATAATCCGTGCCCTCGTAGGGCAGGGCGTACCAGTCGCGGGCGTCGGGTTCGCTCATCACGGACAGCATCAGCGCCGAGTCGGCGACCGTGCGGGTCATCGGACCGACATGGGCGACCGTGCCGAACGGCGACAACGGGTAGGCCGGCACCCGCCCGAAGGTCGGCTTGATGCCGTAAATACCGGTGTAGCCGGCCGGCATGCGGATCGAGCCACCGCCGTCGGAGCCCTGGTGCAGCGCGCCCATGCCGGTGGCCGCCGCCACAGCCGCCCCGCCCGAGCTGCCGCCGGGAGTTTTCGACGCGTCCCAGGGGTTGCGGGTGATGCCGGTCAGCGGGCTGTCGGTCACCCCCTTCCAGCCGAATTCCGGTGTGGTGGTCTTGCCGAGCAGCACCGCGCCATGCTCGCGCAACCGGGCGACGAACGGCGCGTCGACATCCCAAGGGCCGGCCGGATCGGTCGCCTTGGAGCCGCGCAACGTCGACCAACCCTTGGTCAACGACAGGTCCTTGATCGAGGCCGGCACACCATCGACCAAACCCAGCGGCTCGCCCCGCTGCCACCGCGCCTCGGACCCCCGCGCCGCCGCCAGCGCTCCCTCGCGATCGACCAGGCGGAAGGCGTTGAGTTGGCCGTTCAACCGGTCGATCCGGCCCAGTGCCGCCTCGGTCGCCTCGACCGGAGAGACCGTGCGCCGGGCGAACCCGTGCAGCAATTCGGTGGCGGACCACAGGGCGAGGTCGGTTTTGGGCATCTCAATTCTCCGGCGTGGTGAGTGGCGTGGGCCAGCTTGGGTCGCGAAACTGCTGAATCTCGAACCGATAGTTCTCGATCCCGCCGAAGAAACAGGCGTAGACGTTGAAGCGTTCGTGCAAATTCGGCGGCGCGTCGAACACCACCCCGCGCGCTTTCAGCGTCTGGTACATGCCATCCACATCGGGGGTGACGAAGGTGTAGGTGACACCGGGATTTTCCGGCGGTTCGCGGTTGGTGCAGACCCCAAGGAAGGCGTTCGGCGCGACCGCGTAGATGTGACAAAGGTCGAATTGGTTCAGCGCCAGGGTGAGACCTAACTTGTCCCGCAGGAAAGCCGAGGCGCTCGGCAGGTCGCGGGTGTAGATGAAGGTTACCTGCTGCCGGATCGGTGGATGGGCCACGGGACGCCTCATGATGGTGGTCGCGGGAGAGCTTAGAAAGCACGGTAGTGTTTTGTCGAGAGTGATGCCGACATAAGGTTAGGTCACGGGTTGTCCGAGTTGTTTGAGATGGCTACTTGGTTGATATGTCAGACGATCCCCTCGAATGGGCGCCGATTTCACCCTCGCGCATCAAGCGATCGGAGTTGCGTGAGCTGCTGTCGTTCTGGGCGGCGCACTGCGAGGGTGCCACGTTGCCGAGCGTTAGTCGGATCCCGCCTGACGAGTTGATCCCCTATCTCGGCCATCTGATCTTCGCCGAGATCGAGGAGCACACCGATCGAATCCGCTACCGCCAGGTGGGGGAGGAGCTTGTCAGGATTTACGGCAAGAACCTCGACGGCGTGTACATCGACGATATGCCGCGGTTGTTTCGTACCTACGCCCTGCCGGCCTATCGGGCGGTTCTGCGGCGGCGTCAGGCGGTCTACGGCGAAATCCGCTTTCTGCGGAACCTACGGTTCGTGACCTACGAGCGGCTGATGTTGCCGCTGCGGGCGGATGAAGGCGACCGGGTCGCCGAGGTTATCGTCGGAATCTATCCGCGCATCGGCCCACGTTCAGCGCCGTAACGTCGGTCAGTTCCCGAGATCGACCTTCGCGGCGCCGTCGTCCGGTGCCGGCCCGGAGGGCGCGGCGCCGTTGTCCCCTTGAGCCGGAGCGCGAAGGCCGCCGGTGCGTGGCGTGCACTCATCGAACAGCATCTGCTGGATCATGCTTTCCTTGCACTGGGCCCATGGCCGCTCGATGCCGCCGGTCGAGTCCTGATACATCATCGCGATGGCCAAAACCGCGAACAGGGCGGCGATGATCCACATGTTTCGGCTCATGAACGGGTCGCTCCGGTTGCGCTCGGTGTTGGCTGGTATATGGGGTGCGATGACGGGTTTTCAGCTTCCGGCGTCACCGTCCGCCGGTTGTTTAGGCTCCGCGTCAACCACCGGCTCGACGTGCAGGACCGATCCGTTCACGGCGCAGATCACCACGGTGGCGCCGATGGGAAGGTCGGTGTCGGCACGCACCGCCCAGCGGCTGTCGCCGAAGTGGATGGCACCGCTGCCGTTGACGACCGCCTCGCTGAGGCTGGCGTGCCGTCCGACCATGCCGGCACCGAATTGGTTCAACTGACCGGCCTCCGGCGAGTCGCTTGGGTACATGCGTTTGGTGACCCGGCGGATCGGGAAAATGCAGAGCAAAGACAGTACGCCGAACAGCAGCGCCTGCTGGGCGATGTCCAAGGGCAGCACGATGAGGATTAGGCCGGTCGCCACCCCGGCGACCCCGAACCACATGATCAGCACGCCCGGCATGAAGATCTCGAAACCGATCATCGCCAGTCCAAGTACCAACCAGTGCCAGGGTTCGACCAGGGTGGATAGGTCCATGCGCTTAGGGTTTCTTCCAGGGTGTGGTGCGCGGGCCTTCACCGCCCCGGTCCAACAGCTCCGAGATGCCCTGTATGGCACTGAGAACGCCGGAGAACTCCACCGGCATGAAGAAGGTCTTCTGGTTCGGGGAGTTGGCGAACGCGGCTAGCGCCTCGACGTATTTGGTGGCGACGAAATACTGCACGGCACCCTCGCCGTTCTTGGCGATCGCCTTGGCCACCACCTCGGTCGCCCGGGCTTCCGCCTCGGCCAGCCGCTCGCGGCCCTCGGCCTCGCGCCGGGCGGCTTCCAGCGCGCCTTCGGCCTTCAGGATGGCGGCCTGTTTCTCGCCTTCGGCTCTCTCCACCGCGGCCTGGCGGACGCCTTGCGCTTCCAGGATTTGCGCCCGCTTCTCGCGCTCGGCCTTCATCTGGCTGGCCATGGCGTCGATCAGGTCGCGCGGCGGGTCGATCTCCTTGATCTCGACGCGGGTGATCTTGGTGCCCCAGGGATCGGTCGCGGCGTCCATCACCTGAAGAATCTTGGCGTTCATCTGGTCGCGGGAGGACAGCCCCTCGTCCATGTCGTAGGAGCCGAGCACCGAGCGAATGTTGGTCAGCGCCAGATTGGTGATCGCCCGGTTGATATCCTCGACCTGGTACGCCGCCCTGGCGGTGTCGACCACCTGGGCGAACACGATGGCGTCGACCTCGGCGGTGGCGTTGTCCTTGAAGATGACCGGTTGCTTGGCGACATCGATCACCCGTTCGCGCATCGACACTTTATGGCGGACGGTCGAGAAGATCGGGTTGATCACGTTCAAGCCGGGACGCAGGGTCTGCACGTAGCGGCCGAACCGTTCGACGGTCCATTCCTCCGATTGCGGAACCACCCGCACGCCCTTGACCACCAAGGCGATTAAGACAATCGCCCCCAAGATCAGAACGATCTGGGTGCCCGTCAGGGGAAAGCCATCCATTACCGCGTCCTTTCAATCTTCGAGCTACCAGAGCCTTGTGTAGATAGCGCTACATGAAGCGTATTACGAGCGTCGCGCGCCTCAGCTCGGCCAATCGACCACATGCTCGGGCAGCTCGGCGTCCTCGACCAGGGCTTCGCTGATCGCCCGGCCGCGCACGGAAATTCCGGCGTCGTGCACGGTGTTCGGGTCGCCGGACACCAGCGGGTGCCACCAGTAGAGATCCTTGCCCTCCTTCAGCAGCCGATAGGCGCAGGTCGACGGCATCCAGCCCAACTCGTTGACCAGGGCGGGGCTTAGGACGACACAATCGGTGACCTTGGCCTTGCGGTTGGGATAGTCGGAGCAGCGGCAACTGCCACAGTCCAGCAGCCGGCAGGCGACGTCGGTGTAGACCACGACGTCGGTGTCGGCGTCCTGCAGCTTGACCAGACAGCATTTGCCGCAGCCGTCACACAGGCTCTCCCATTCACCGGCCGTCATGTCACCGAGGCGTTTGCGGCGCCAGAACGGGAGCGTCTCAGTCACGATAGCTGGGATCGACCTTGTCCATCTTGCGCATCAGGGCGGCGAATTCGAGCTCACCATAGGCGGCCTCGGTTTCGGCGAAACCGTTTACGTCCTCGCCGGATTTCTTGGCGATGTTGTCGCTCAGAACTTTCGGCGTGCCGGCCGAGCCGGCGTCGATCTGCACTTGCGCCGCCCGCTCCAGCCGGTACAGCCACAGGAACGCCTCGGCCACCGTGCGGCCGGTGGTGAACAGGCCGTGGTTGCGCAGGATCATCGCGTGGTTGGAGCCCAAATTGGCCACCAGCCGCTCGCGTTCGTCGAGATACAGGCTGACCCCCTCGTAGTCGTGGTAGCTCAGCCGTCCCTGGAACGCGGTCGAGCCCATGGAGATCGGCAGCACCCCTTCCTCGGTGGCGGCGATCGCCATGCCGGCGCGGCTGTGGGTGTGCATGACGACCTTGTGGCGCTCGTCATGGGCCATGTGCACGGCCGAATGGATGACGAAGCCGGCACTGTTCACCGGGTAGGGGTTGTCGGTGTCGATCTTGTTTCCCTCGACGTCGATCTTCACCAGGTTCGAGGCGGTGATCTCGTCGTAGTTCAGGCCGTAGGGGTTGATCAGGAAATGCTTGTCTGGCCCCGGCACCTTGGCGGTCAGGTGGCCGTAGATCAGCTCGCACCAGCCGAACCAGTCGACCAGGCGGTAGGCGGCGGCGAGTTGGACGCGCACATCCCATTCGGCGGCGTTCATGCCGGCGGGACGGGTTGTCTCGGCGGACATCCGGGTCGGGCTTAACTCGTTCATGGTGACCTCCTCGGGTCGGGGTGCATCCAGGATGCGTCTTAGTCTGTGACGGCGCGGATCCGTTCCAGCACCGGCAGAAGGTATTCACGGAACTTGGCCGGGTTCTCGCTCATCGGGAAATGGCCCTGCTCCTTCATGATCACCGCCTCGGCGCCAACAATGCCGGCGGCGGTCCGCTCGGTATCCTCCGGCGTGCAGGAATAGTCGTACTCGCCGGTCAGCAGCCATAACGGACAGCGGCTGGTGTCGATCAGCGGGGTGCGGTCGCGGAAATCGCTGTCCTCGCGATAGAAGTAAAGATCGCCCTTGAACACGCCCGGCCCGCTCTGCATGTAGCCCCACAATGTTTCCCAACGATACTCCTCGGGCGATTGCGGCGCCACCAATCCCGAGACCATGGCGGCGCAAACCTCGCCGCCGTGCACATCCGACCGGTGCAGCCAGGTGGTGTCGTACCACGAGGTCTGGTGATCGGCGCATTCCACGCCGATCAGCGCCCGGAAGCGGTCGGCGTGATGCGCCGCCAGATGCAGCACGATCCGCCCGCCCATCGAACAGCCGATCAGCGCCGGCCGCTCAAGCTCCAGCGCATCGGCTACCGCCAGGACCGCCTCGGTGTAGGTCGCGGTGGTCAACCGGTATTCCTCGTCGTGGAACCCGGCCGGTGGGGTCGATTTGCCATGCCAGGGCAGATCGAAGGCGATGACCCGGAAGTGATCGGTCACCGCCGGATCGGTCATCAGGTGCCGGTATTGCCGGCTGTCGGAACCGGCGGTGTGCAGGCACAGCAAGGGGATGCCTTGGCCCGCCTCCTCGATGAACAACCGGCAGGCCCGACCGTCCAGGGTCAGCGTGGCGTAGCGCCCGGTAATCGGTTCGAACTCGATCGCCATGGCTCAGGCTTCCCCGCCGGCGGAGCGATCATGGCCTCGCGGCGCCGCCAACACCTCCTTGATGTAGCGAAGGTTGGCCATCAGCGGCTGCAAATCGCCCTCCAGCCGGGCGACACCGAGCCGGGTCATGGCGATCACGTCGTGGTAGCCGGGCGCCGGGATCGGCTCCCAGTGCCGAATCCAGGCCGAGGCATCCGCTCGGATGGCGAACCGCCAGGCGCGCATGCGGAACGGGCCGGTCTCGACCGCCTCGATCCGGCCCTCGTGGACCCGGACGTGCACCGGTGTCTGGTCGGCCTCGACCAGGAAATCGCCGGAGAAGAACCGCCCGCGCCGGACCAGTGGCGCGTCGTGGTTCACCAGCGCCGGCAGGCGGCTAAGGGTTTCCGCGACACGCGGGCCCATGGTCATGGCGTTTCCTTCCGTCTCGTCGTGCCGACGGGACGATAGGGCAGGGGAGTGTCCTACGACAATGGGCGATGATCGAACGATCAGTCGCCGACCTGTCGCAATCTGGGGCGTTCCTTCGGCTTCGAGGCGGCGCGTTGCGCGGCTTCGAACTCGCCGATGTAGTCGCGGGTTTGCGGCACGGTATCGAGGTTCTGCGCCAACTGGATCTGGAATACCATCAGGTTGCCGCGGCGGAACGCGATCTCGCAGCCGATCAGATAGAAGGTCCACATCCGGTAGAACCGTTCGTCGTACAGCTCGACGATCCGGTCGCGGTGCCGTTCACAGGCCAGCCGCCACGCCTTGAGGGTTTCGGCATAGTGCACCCGCAGCACCTCGATATCCGTGGTGTACAGACCGGTGCGCTCGATCACCGTCATTTGCTGGCTGAGGGCCGGGGTATAGGCGCCGGGGAAGATGTACTTCTCCATCCATGGGTTCAGCGGATACGGCTCGCAGAACACGCCGACGCTGTGGATCACCGCCACGCCGTCCGGCGCCAGCAGCCGTTTCACCTGACGGTAATAGGCCTCGTAATGACGCGGTCCGACATGCTCGAGCATGCCGACCGACACGATCCGGTCGTAGGTGTCCGTTTCAAGCTCACGGTAGTCGCGCAGCTGGAAGCGTACCCGGTCGGCAAGACCGGCCTTCGCCGCCCGCTCGTTCGACACCCGATGTTGCTCGTGGCTCAGCGTCACGCCATCGACCGTAACATCGTCATGCATGCCGGCGAGAAACAGCCCCAGCCCGCCCCACCCGGAGCCGATATCCAGCACCTTGTGTCCAGGCTCGATCAACAGCTTGGCCGCGAGGTGACGCTTCTTGTTGAGCTGGGCGGTGTCGAGGTCGTCGTTCGGATCGACAAAATAAGCACAGCTGTATTGCCGGTCGCGGTCGAGGAACAAATCGAACAGCGTGTCGTTCAGGTCGTAGTGATGCGAGACCTTGCGCCGGGCGACGCCGACCGGGTTCCAGTGCCGCCACGCCGCCCGCAGTGCACGGAAATACCGCAGAAACCACTGCATGCTCTCGGTCTCGGCCCGGGCCACGTTGGCCATGCACAGATCGAGAAACTCATACAGCGTGGTGCCTTCCTCCATCATCAACCCGCCATCCATGTAACCTTCGCCAATGGCGATCTGCGGCGACAGGAACAGCCGGTGATGGAGACTGGGATCGGTGAGGCGGATGACCGCACGGGGTCCGGGAATTCCGCGGAATTCGTGCCTTACGCCCCGGGCATCGATTATCGTCAGGTGCCCGAATTTGATAAACGCGCGAAACGCGTATGCAGCAAGCATCGTTCCAACCCCCTTCTGAATTGAGTCATGCTCAGGGCCGGGTAGAGTACCCACGTCAATGATAGGATAACCGAATTCCACCCCAGGATGGCAAGTGTCTCTCTTTCGGCGGCTATGTTCAGCTTGCACCATTGCAACAGGGGGCAAACTGATCTAGCGCAGTCATGGCCCGATTATGTGACGCTGCCGATCGGTGAGGCGCGGGACATACGAACGCGACAGTCGAACGACCTGGGGAGAGCACGCACATGAAGACGCGGCGGTTTGGACGCACTGGTTTACAGATATCGGAGCTGGTGTTCGGCGGCGGATGGGTCGGTGGGATTCTGATTCATCAGGACGAGGACACCAAGCGCCGGGCGATTCGGACCGCCCTGGACGGCGGGATCAACTGGATCGATACCGCCGCCGATTACGGCCAGGGTCAGTCGGAGCTGGCGATCGGTGCGCTGTTGGCCGATCTGGCGCCGGCGGAACGGCCGTCCCTGTCGACCAAGGTGCGCTTGGACCTTGAGTCCAACGAGGATTATGCCAGCCAGATCCGCCGCAGCCTGGAGGTCAGCCTGGAACGCCTGCGGATGGACCGGGTGGCGTTGTTTCAACTGCACAACCCGATCGCGCTGGCGACGGGCGGTGGTTGGATCGCCGTCGAGGAGGTCTTGCGCGACGGCGGCGTCGCCGATCAGCTCATCACTCTCAAGGACGAGGGCTTGGTCGATCATGTCGGGTTCACCGCGCTCGGTGAGGCGCCGTCGTGCATCCGGGTAATCGACAGCGGCAAGGTGGACACCGCCCAAGTGTACTACAACCTGCTGAACCCGAGCGCCGGGCGGGCGTCCCTCGGCGGGTTGGAAGTGCAGGATTTCACCGGGTTGATCGCGGCCTGCACCCGCAACGACGTCGGTGTGATGAACATCCGCACCTTCGCCGCCGGGGTGTTGGCGACCGACGCGCGGCATGGCCGTGAGATTCCGATCACCACCGAGGACGACCTCGACGACGAGGTTCGGCGGGCGCACGCGGTGATAGCGGCGCTTGGCGACGGTCATGGCACCCGGGCGCAGACCGCCATCCGCTTCTCACTCGCCCATCCCGGCGTTTCCTGCGTGGTGGTCGGCTTGGCCGAGCTGTCGCATCTGGAAGAAGCCATTGCCGCCGCCGAGAAGGGCCCGCTCCCGGCCTCGGCTCTGGCGGCGTTGGAGCCGGTCTGGGAGGCGAATTTCGGGCTTTAGTAGACGGTTCGCCCGCCGGACAGGTCAAAAGTGGCGCCGGTCGAGAAGCTGCACGCCTCGGAGCACAGCCACGCCACCAGTTCGGCGCATTCCTCGGCGGTGCCGAGCCGGCCCATCGGGCTTTTGTTGACCATGATGTCGACATGGGCCGGGGCCATGTTCTTCACCATGTCGGTGTCCAGCGCCGCCGGGGCGATACAGTTGACCAGCACGCCGGTGGCGGCCAACTCCTTGCCCATCGATTTGGTGAGCGCGATCACGCCGGCCTTGGAGGCCGAGTAGGCGGGAGCGTTGGGCGTTCCCTCCTTGCCGGCCAGACTGGCGATGTTGACGATCCGGCCCCACCCTTGGATCACCATCGCGGACGCCGCGTGTTTGGAAACCAGGAAGGTGCCGGTCAGATTGACCTCGATCACCCGGCGCCAAGCGGCGGCGTCATAATCGGTCACCGGTACCGTCGGCCCGGCGATGCCCGCCGAATTGACCAGCAAAGCCGGGGCGCCCAGGGTGTTGCCGACATCCCGTAATGCCGCGATCACCGCGCGCTCGTCGGTGACGTCGACAGAGACCGCCATGGCCTGACCGTCGCCGGTACCGAGAGCACCCAGAGCTTGATCAAGCGCGGTGCCGTCGGCATCCCACAGCGCCACACGGGCGCCGTCATGGATCAGCCGCTTGGCGACGGCAAGGCCGATGCCGCGCGCGCCGCCGGTGATGATGGCGACCGGGTGTGCTGGAACGGCGCTGGCCATGGTCTCAGCTGGGGTTCTTCAGGGTGAACTCCCCGTCCCGGATGCGGTCGGGCCATTCGGCCACCATCTCGGCCACGGTCTCCTCACCGTAGAGATCGATCATATCGGTCAACGCCGAGAAAATCGCCGACGAGGCAACGATCTCCGGGCTCACGCCCTGGTCGACGGCCGAATCCCACGCCTCCAGGATTTCCTTGAGCGCGATGCGTTTCTGCTCATCCTCCGGCAGGATGGGGGTGTCCTGGTCATCGCTCATGCAAGCCTCCGCGTTCGGTCACGCGAGCCATAGCGTGCCTGCGTCGCACTGTCACGTCGGTCGTGCCAATGCGTGGAGCGTGCCAGAGTACGGCATGACGGGCTCGCCGGAGAATACCCTCGATACCGATGCGGACCGGGACCCCCGGCTCGAATGGCGGGATGGCGTGCCGGTCTCCGGCCGGTTCGGCGAGGCCTATTTTTCGCGCGAGGACGGGTTGGCCGAGGCGCGGCGGGTGTTTCTCGACGGCTGCTCCCTGCCCGATGCCTGGGCTGGCCGCCATCGCTTCACCGTCGGCGAGACCGGCTTCGGCACCGGGTTGAATTTCTTGGCCACCTGGGATTTGTGGCGCCGGCACCGGCCGGCGGATGGGGTGCTGCATTATCTGGCGGTCGAGGGGTATCCGATCCGCCGGGGCACGTTGGTCGGCGTGCTGCGGCCGTTCCGCGAGCTTGCACCGTTGGCGAAGGCCTTGACCGATCGCTATCCCGGAGACCAGCCAGGGCTGCATCGGATCTGGTTTCCCGAAGATGGTGTCTGTCTGACACTGGCGATCGGCGAGGTGAACGCGATGCTGCCGAGGTTGGAAGCGCGGGCCGACGCGTGGTTTCTCGATGGCTTCGCGCCGGCCCGGAACCCGGCGATGTGGAGCGACCGCGTGCTGAGCGAGGTGGCGCGTCTGACGAGCGGCTACGCTAGGCTTGCCGGCTCCACCAGCGCCACCGCCGTGCGGCGTGGGCTTGAAGCGGCTGGCTTCACGGTTGAGAGGCGGCCGGATGTGGGCGGCAAGCGCGAGGCGATCGCCGGCGTGTTCCGAGGCCCGGTGGCCGTGTCGCCGGCGCCGTGGTTCGACCCGCCACCGCCGTTGCCGCGTCCGGATCGGGTAGCGGTGATCGGCGCCGGGATCGCCGGCGCCTCGCTTGCCGGGGCGCTGGCGCGACGCGGGGTGCCGACACGGTGGTTCGACCGCCGCGAGGGTCCGGCGGCCGAGGCATCGGGAAATCCGGTGGGTATCCTGATGCCACGTCCGACGGTCAGGGACACCGCCGCCGGCGCCCTGTCGGCGGTTGCCTTGGCGTACGCGCGGGCGATGGCGGGTGCGTCGGGAATCAGCTTCGGTGGTGACGGTGTGCTGGAGCTGGCCGTGGATGACGCGGCCGAGGCGCGGCAGGCGGCGCTGGCGGCAACCGGTCGGCTGGCGCCGGTTGACGGACAACGGGTCGACGCATCCACCGCCAGCCGGATCGCCGGTGTCGCCCTTGATCGTCCCGGGCTCTGGTTTCGCGGCTCCGGCTGGGTCGATCCGCGCCAGTGGACGCAGGCCATGGCCGGCGGCGCGCCGCTGCTGGCGGGGACGGAGATCACAGGGCTTGATCGCCATGGCCTGGGCTGGCGCCTGACCCACGCGCGTGGCGAGGCCGAGGAGGTTGACGCGGTGATCGTCGCCACGGGCGCCGCGATGGCGTTCCCGGCGTTCGAGCACCTGCCGCTGACGCCGGTGCGCGGTCAGTTGTCGTTTCCCAACGCGACGGACGCCAGCCGCCGCCTGCGCGCGGTTCTGGTCTATGGCGGGTATCTCAGCCCGATGATCGAGGGACGGCATGCCGCCGGCGCCAGCTATGACCGGGAGGGGTTCGATCTCACGGCGTGGCCGCAGCCGGTGCGGCCGGACGATCACACCCGTATTCGCGACGCCATGCCCGGGGCGGTGCGACGGTTGATGGAGGGTGGTTTCGGTGTGGAGATCGAGGGCCGCGCGTCCCTGCGATCCACCACGACCGATCAACTCCCGTTGGCGGGACCGGTGGTCGATCCGGCGGCGTTCCGCGCGGCCTATGCTCGGCTGACGATCGACCGCCGCCGCACCGGAGGGTCGCCCGCGCCCTATATGCCTGGGTTGTTCATGTTGACCGGACTCGGATCACGCGGGCTGGTCACCGCACCGCTGCTCGCGGAGCTGGTGGTCGCGGCCCTGCTTGGGGAGCCGTGGCCGGTTGAGCGCCGGGTCGCCGAGGCGGTACACCCGTCGCGGTTCCTCCTGCGCGCGCTGAAACGCCAGCAGGTATAGCCGTCAAGCGTGCGCCACAGCCGGAACACGGCGTTTCCCGCGCGCGAAATCCTGAAAGCGGCGGCGCCGGTCGGGGCCGAAATAACGGTCTTGGAGGCGAACGAAGTCGCGCGGCTGCTCGATCAGCGCAACGATACGGTCGTACATCGCGGCGGCGCAGATCGGCTTGGTCAGAATTTCGGTGGCGCCGCAGTCACGGGCGAGCACGACGCGGTCGATGCGGGCGTCCAGCGTGAGCGCGATCACCGGTATCATGCGCACCGACGGCGCCGAATGCTGCCGGATGTCCCGAATCAGGTCGGCGCCGTCATAGTGCTCGAAATCAAGTTCGGTGAGCATCAGATCGTAGGTCGCATTATCGTGCAGGAGGGCCCGCGCCGAGGTTGGGTCGCCAACCGCCTCCAGCTTTTCGATGCCGAACGCGAACAACACATCGCGCAGCACGTCACGCAACAGGCGGTTCGGCTCAACGATAAGAACTGAAACGGCGGAAAGATCGTAGGCACGCATCACATGGCTCCCGTCCTGATGCTTCGGGAGCCAGTGTGCCGCGACAACGGTAAAGGAACCGTTACCGTCCGAGCACAAAATTTCGCGCGGATCGAAAATAACCCGAGCCGCCATATGACCCGATAGTGAGCGATCGTGCTCTACGCGACGCCGGCGGCGCGCAATTCCTCCAGCCGGGTGTTGCTCTCCTCGAACAGCCGGACCAGTTTCTCGGAATCGTACGGTCCTTCCTCCAGGGTTTCGGCGTCCCATTCGCTGCGGCCCGGCGCGAAGAAATCGCCGCCGTACACGTGCAACGCGCCGGTCAGCCTGGTCAGCGGATTAGTGACCGAATGGATCGCTGTCTCGCCGAGCCAGGTCGCGTCCCGCACCCCCATCTCCTTGCCGCCGAGCTGTTGCAGCCCGGTCTCCGTCCGGCGCCAGAAGGTGTTGGTCTCGGCCCCGGTGTAGATGCCGATCGCCGCCCACATGTTGTGGTTGTGCGGCATCAACCGCATTTCCGGCCCCCACACCAGATTCAGCACGGTCAATGTGTCCGATCGGTGCAGGATGTGCACGCCCGCCCGTTCCGGCTCCCCAAGAGCGGCCATGACGGCGGCCGGATCGTCCACCGCCTTGGCGACGACCTCGCGCGCGGCACGGTCCGGTGCTGACTCGTCCAGGGCGCCGTAGCAGCGCTCGATGAAGCGGTCGAGATCGAACATGGTTTCCTCCCGTATAGGACTTTGGGCCATTATGCCCCTGGTCGAGGGGGCGGAAAACCACGGAGACAAATGAAACAAAACCCACCGCGTGTGCTGATCGCCGGCCTCTGGCACGAGACCAACGGTTTCGCGCCGATGGCGACCGACATCGCCGCCTTCCGCGCCTATCAATGGGCCGAGGGCGCGGAGCTGCTCACCCGCTATCGCGGCACCAACACCGAGATCGGCGGCATGGTGGCCGGGGCCGAGGCTGCTGGGCTGACGCTGGTGCCGGCGCTGTTCGCCGGTGCCATTCCCTCGGGGTTGGTCACCGCCGAGGCGCTGGAGGCGTTGATCCGCCGGATCGAGGACACGGCGCGCGCGGCCGGGCCGCTGGACGGGGTGCTGCTGGCGTTGCATGGCGCGATGATCGCCGACGGGGTGGACGAGGCCGACGCCGAGGTGGTGCGCCGGGTGCGACACGTGGTCGGCCATGAGGTGCCGATCGTCGCCAGCTTCGATCTGCACGCCAACCTGTCGGATGCCCTGGTCGCGGCGGCGGATCAGCTGATCGGCTACGACACCTTCCCCCACATCGATATGGGCGCGCGAGGCGAAGAGGCGGCGGTGGTGTTGGCGGCGATGATCGCCGGCGGGCGACGCCCGGCGAAAGCCTTCCGCAAGCTGCCCATGATCACCGTGCCGCAGATGCAGGCGACGGCCGAGCCGCCGATGGCCGCGATCATGGCGCGGGTCTTCGAGGCCGAAACGCGGCCGGGCATCAGCACGATCTCGGTCGCCCAGGGCTTCGCCTACGCCGATGTCGATCACCTGGGTGTGGCGGTGGTCGGCTATGGCGAGGACGCGGCGGCGATCGAGGCGGCGGTCGACGCCATCGCCGAGGCGCTGTGGGATGCGCGGGAGGGGTTTCGGCCTGCCTTGCAGCCGGTCGAGCAAGCGGTTGAGCGCGCTGTTATGGCGGAGCGCGGCCCGGTGGTGCTGGTCGAGCCGGCGGACAATGTCGGCGGCGGCGCCCCCGGCGACGGCACCGCGATCCTGGCCGAGTTGATCGCGCGGGGCGCTGGCGGGGCGATCGTCCTTTGGGACCCGGTGGCGGTCACGGCGGCGGTCGAGATCGGGGTCGGCTCGACGTTCAACGGGAAGGCTGGCGGCCGCACCCTGCCGGCATTGCACGGCGCGCCGGTCCGGGTTTCGGGCGCCGTGGTGTTCGTCGAGCGTGCCGTGAGCTACACCCGTGACGGCCCCTACATGACCGGTCAGACCGTGCCCATGGGCGACGTCGCCGTGGTCGAGACGGCGGCGGGACTGAAGGTCGTGCTGACCGGCGAGCGGGTCATGCCGTTCGACGCCACCCATCTGCGCCGGGTCGGGATCGAGCCGGCGGAGCAGCCGATCCTGGTCGCCAAATCGGGCAGCGCCTGGAAGGCGGCGTTCGGCGCCATGGCGGCCGAGGTGCTGGTGGTCGACACCGGGGGCGTGTGCTCATCGACCGTCGAGCGATTGCCGTACACCCGGGATGCGGTGCGCGCGATGTGGCCGCTGGCGGGATGAAGAGTTCGGAGGGGATTGGCGCCTGGAGGATCCATACGCGCGCCTAACTCAAGATAAACACAAATATATCGATAGTTGATTAAATAAATCATCATTTTTCGCGGAATTTTACGAAATCTTAAGCGCCATCCCCTTGAATGCCATTTGCGCGGGGTGCTTTGCCCGGGATCAGACGTCGCGAAATGCGCCGGTGATCGCGGCCAGGGCAAGAGTGCGCCAGCCCATTAGGAGGACATTATGAGTAAATTGAGGACCAGCCTGGTGTGGAAGCTGGCGCTTCCGATTCCGATCGTACTGGTGATCGCCCTTGTCGTCGGCGCGATTGCCATTCCATGGCGTACGGCAAGCAACGCGACGGAGGCGGCAATCGCTTCCGCCGTTCAGACGGTGAGCCAGTTCAAGACCATTCGTGGCTACTACACCAAGAACGTGATCCAGAAGGTGCTGGCCGCCGGCGGCGTTAAGCCGTCGATCAACCACGCCAAGGAAGCGAACGGGATTCCGCTGCCGGCGACGTTCATTCACGACCTCAGCGAGTTGCTCAAGGACCAGGATACCTCGATCGCGTTGTACAGCCCGTACGGCTTCCCCAACCGCGCCGACCGGACACTCGACGACTTCCAGAAGCAGGCGTGGGAGTATCTGAACCAGAACCCCGAGGCGGTATTCACGCGTGAGGAGACCCGTGGAGACCGTCAGGTCGTGCGGGTCGCGATCGCCGATAAGATGGTCGCCCAGGGCTGCGTCAACTGCCATAACAGCCATCCCCAATCGCCCAAGATCGACTGGAAACTGGGTGACGTGCGCGGTGTCTTGGAAGTGGTGTCCGACATCACCGGTCCGGTGATCGCCGGACAGCGGTTGAGTGCCGAGGTGCTGATCGGGTTCGCGATCGCCGGCGCGCTGCTGATGCTGGCGTTGCTTCTGGGTGGTCGGCGAGTCTCCAGCCCCCTGGCGGCGATCACGGGTGCGATGCAGACGCTGTCCGATGGCAAGACCGAGGCCGAGGTGCCGGGCCTGGAACGTCAGGATGAGATCGGTGCGATGGCCAAGACGGTTCTGGTGTTCAAGGAGAACATGATCAAGAACCAGGAGATGCAGGCGCAGTCCGTTCACGATCAGCAGCAGCGTGATGAGCGGACCCACCGGATCGATGATCTTACGGCACGGTTCGACCAGGACTCGGCGGAGATGCTGCGGTCGGTCGCGGCGGCGGCCACTGAACTGGAGGCGTCGGCCAAAGAACTGGCGGATACGGCGGACGCGTCAAGTACGCGGGCCGGTGCGGTGGCGGCGGCGTCGACTCAGGCGGCGGCGAACGTTCAGACGGTGGCGGCGTCGGCCGATGAGCTGTCGAGTTCGATCCAAGAGATTTCCCGGCAGGTGTCGCAGTCCACGGAACTGGCGCAGACCGCCGTCAACGAGGCGGGTGAGAGCCGGGAGCTGGTGGATCGCTTGGTCGAAAATTCAACCAAGATCGGCACGGTGATCAAGCTGATCACCGACATCGCCGAGCAGACCAACCTGTTGGCGCTGAATGCCACGATCGAGGCGGCCCGCGCCGGTGATGCCGGCAAGGGCTTCGTGGTGGTGGCCTCCGAGGTCAAGAATCTGGCCAGCCAGACCAGCAAGG